>NZ_JONT01000001.1 GCF_000711975.1 Desulfofalx alkaliphila DSM 12257
ATTTACTTCGAAGGAATTTGTTCGCTCATGCGAAGCCCTGTTCATCCAGCAAAGCATGAGCCGAACAGGCTGTCCCTATGACAATGCACCGATCGAGCGCTACTTTAACACCTTGAAACATGAGCTGATCTATCTTTTCGAGTATAGAACTGAACGTGAATTGGATGCTGCAGTAGCGGAATTTGCCTACGCTTGGTATAACCGAGTACGGCCTCACACGTTCAATGGTGGTCTAACACCGGCTGCTGCCAGAGTGGCTTGATACTATGTGCTGGTGTTACAATTTTGCTTGACCACGTCAATGTAATTGCAGATACAATAGACCTGGTTGTTTGGGGGAGAACGGTTTCAGGTATATTGCAAATGAAAGATCCTGAGAATATAGTTGATAAAATTGATAATTTGACAACAATAGTATTAACGATAGATTCTACAATTAGCGATGTTAATAAACTGACAACTAAACACCCTGAAATAAAAGATATATTAAACTCCAAAATATTTAACCCATTAACTGACCGACAAAAAAATGATATTTTCTTAATGAGTAAACAAAATGTTGTTTATGAATTAAACGAACGCAGTAAGCTTCTAAATTTATTAATCGATTATTTAAACAAAAAGCTTTTGCAAGTTAATATCCGCCAAATTAATAGCGATTATTTCCCTACAGTAGTTGCATATGCAGATATAGTGGATTTTGACGGCATGCCTGTTGAGGTGAAAAAAGAAGATATATATATTCAAGATAACGGCAAAGCAGTAGACAAAGCTTCTGTCACTATAATACCTAGAAGAGAAGAACGGGTTAGAACACCTGTAAATATTCACTTGGTCTTTGATATTAGCAGTAGCATGAAGGGGAGCCCAATGGTTGGGGCAAAGGAAGCAGGTATACACTTTTTAGATTTAATAAATGATGAAAAGGTGGCTGTTAGTGCTTTCAATAATAACTATCAATCACTGGTAAGCATGACAAATGACAAGGAGCTTTTAACAGAGGCAATAAATGGATTACAATCAAGTGGAGGCACAGCTCTTTATGATGCAATATTAACAGCCACAGAAAGCACAGCTGATGCCATCGGAAGAAAAGCTATAATAGTGCTTTCGGACGGTGCAGACACCAATAGTTCTGCAAGTATAGAAGAAGCCATAACAGCGGCTAGAAATTCCGGTGTTACTATTTTTGCTATAGCCCTAGGAAGCTTTGATGCCCTGCCTTTAGAGACCTTAGCACTTGGAACCGGTGGTATGGTCTTATATACTCATGACCCTTCTGAGTTAAAAACGATCTATGAAAGGTTTAACAAGATGGTTCAAGGTGAGTATAAAATAACTTACAATGCTATAAGTGATGGGTTTAATGAAAGAGAACTGTTTTTACAAGTAAACTATGCAGGTATAATCGAAAAAGATAAGTCAAGATACACAGTTGCCCAAATCCCTACGAAAGAAGAGAGGGATATGAATAATGAATAACAATGATTTCTTGAAAGAACTTTTAGACAAAGAAAAATTAAATAAGGAGAATAGTGAAGAGCAGGAAAAGGAAAAAAAACCCACGGAGCAAAAGGTTAAGTCAGAAATTAACTTTAAAGGATTGGCTTTAAAGACTATAAGCCATGTGTTTGCTTGGATTAATCTTGAGGCATTAATACTGGGGGCAGGATTGGGAGTTCTAAACTATTTTTTTACGATATCTCCCTTGTTTCTTTTGCCCTTTATCTTAACTTGCTGGGTGCTCATAAGAATTAATTCTGATAGAAAGTTCAAATGGCTTATAAGCAGCGCTTTTTATAGTCTATTATTTTATATGGGGTGGGGAGCGGTAACCTTTATATTAAACATCAATCTTATTTCGGATGATTTTAAGAATTATACTTATATGCTGTCATATTTGTATGAATCGCTGGTGGTTATTGGAAATATAATAGCCTGTTATTTCTTTTATTTATTAAGAAACAGAAATCTTGGAAGTATTAAATATAAAAGGGTGCTTGACTTTTTACAACCACAAAAACCTTTGTCAATGGTAGTTGTTGCTTTAGCGTTAGGTGTTTTACTGGGAGTGTTGTTAGGTAAGCTAATCCCCGGTTTAATTGCAATACCGATTTTAATTTCATTTGGAGCCATACTATTAAGCCCTATAGTAAAAACCTTTAAATATTGGGTGTTAGGGTTTATGGTTTACTCAATTGTTGTTACTGCTGCCGTGTATCTAGCTCATTTTAATGCCATTGGATTCATACGATACAGTTGGTATGATTTTATAATGGCACATAGAACAGTTTTCTATCAATTAGGACTGCAGTTTTTTGTATTAAGTTATCTAAAAATTTTTGCATTTAATGAAGAGCAGGATGTTGGTGTAGGTGAGATTCCTGAAGATTCAAAAATAGCAGCGCACTAAGCGCATTAAAGGTATATAAAGATCAACAATAAACCCCTTGAAATTTTCAAGGGGTTTATTTATTATACCGATCTTTCCCTAAACTGTTTAAACTGCTTAAGAATTTCGGGGTTTTGCTGTAAAAAACTAACAAAGGCATCGATAACCTGAAAGGTGTCCCAGTTAATGTAGTGCTCCATTTGCTCAACATTTTTTTGCAGGTTCTTTACTATTCCCAGTAAGCTTAAAAACTTTTTTAAAGTATTATGCCTTTGTAAAAAGTAATTACCCAGGGCTTTTCCTTCTTCGGTCAAGTGAATCATGCCGTACCTTTCATAATTTAGCAGCGACCTGTCGTGCAGCCTTTGCATCATTTTTGTTACTGATGGGGGCTGTACATTTAGTTTTTCAGCCAAATCATTGACCCTTGTATATCCCGTTCCTTGACTTAAACGATAAATCATTTCTATATAGTCTTCCATGCTGGGAGTAAGGGCATCTTCACCGGCGGCAATTTCATAACCGCGAGCGGTATAAAACTCTTCACTGTTACCCATAGTCCTCCCCCCATAGTACTTAAATAATACCTGATAACTATAGATATGCAAGAAAAATTTAACCATGACTAATTTTTGAGATAAGACAAACACCAAATGTTGTTTCAAAAAATATAATACAGCGGTTGCAGTTTTAGACGAAGTTAACTTAGTTAATCGCTGCTAGCAGCATGTTAGGGGGTATTTATATTGTGTGTGCAGATGTCATTGTAGAGGTAAGTAATTTATCTGTTTCCTACGAAGGTAACAGGGTTTTTAAAAACATTTCCCTATCTGTAAAGGCAAAGCAGTTGGTGGGAATTATAGGGCCCAACGGCGGGGGAAAATCAACGCTGATGAAAGCAATTATGGGCCTTGTAAATGTGGATACCGGCAAGGTAAGGGTGATGAATCAAAATGTAAATAAAATCCGCAAAAAAATTGCCTACGTGCCCCAAAGAAGTGACATTGATATGAATTTTCCGGTCTTGGTGGAAGATGTGGTGCTGATGGGTCGCTACCCCCATATTAAATGGTGGGGACTGCCTACAAAAAAGGACCGGCAGATTGTAGAAGAGTGTTTGCAACAAGTGGGGATGTGGGATCACCGCAAAAGACAAATTGGCCAACTGTCAGGGGGGCAGCAGCAGCGGGTTTTTCTGGCCCGGGCCCTGGCCCAGCAAGCAGAGTTGTTTTTTTTGGATGAGCCCTTTACCGGCATTGACATTGCTTCGGAAAAGGTGATCATGGAGCTGCTAAAAGAATTAAGGGATGCAGGCAAAACGCTCTTTGTTGTTCACCACGATTTAAGTAAGGCAGAGTCTTATTTTGACACCATCATTCTGTTAAAGAAAAAGTTAATAGCCTATGGTAAAAGGGAAGAGGTCTTTCGGACAGATTGCCTGCGGGAAGCCTATGGTGGGGCCGATGGCCTAATGGTGGTGAATGCCTGATGGCTAATCTGGCCTTCTTTCTTGATTCCCTGTCCAGGTATCAATACCTGCAAAATGCCATGATTGCCGGTGTTTTAGTGGGCATTATCTGCGGTGCCATTGGCTGCTTTATTATTTTAAGGGGTATGGCCCTGATGGGCGATGCCATCTCCCATGCGGTGCTGCCGGGGGTAGCCCTTGCCTACATGTTTGGCTTTAGTTTTTTTATTGGAGCGGTTGTCACCGGGGTAGTCACAGCCTTGGGCATTGGCTATGTAACACAGCACAGCAGAATAAAAGATGACTCGGCCATTGGCATTATGTTTACCGCAGCCTTTGCACTGGGTGTGGTATTAATTAGTATGCGTCGGGGTACCGGGGTAGATTTATGGCACATTTTATTTGGCAATGTACTGGCGGTATCCCGGGCGGATTTGTGGATGACGCTGGCAATTGGTGTGGTGGTACTTGCCTGCCTAATACTTTTTTACAAGCAGCTGGTGCTCAGCACCTTTGACCCGGTGATGGCCCAGGCGGTGGGCCTGCCCATCAAATTAATTCACTACTTACTGATGGTGCTGCTGTCCTTGGTTACCGTTGCTTCACTGAAAACAGTGGGCATTGTACTGGTGGTGGCAATGCTTATTACACCGGGGGCCACCGCTTACTTACTAACTGATCGATTGCCGATAATGATCGGCCTGTCCTCTGTTTTTGGGGTCTTTTCAGCTGTGGTGGGAGTATATTTTTCCTATCTATATGATGTATCAACCGGGGCATCCATTGTTCTGGTGGCCTCAACGCTTTTTGCCCTGTCTTTCTTCTTATCACCAAAGCAGGGCTACATCTTTGGCAGACTGCGGGCGCGGGCAGTCCACTGACTGAGGAGGAGGAAAATGAAAAAAATACTTTTACCGGTATTAGCCCTAATCCTGATAACGGTTTTATCCTTAGCAGGCTGCGGGGGGGCAGACACACCCCGGCAGCAGGCTGAGGATGAGGGTTTAAAGATTGTAACCAGCCTATCTATACTGGCGGATCTTACCGAAAACATAGTGGGGTGGCGGGGTGATGTACATTATATAGTTCCCATCGGTGAAAATCCCGAGGATTACGAATTGCTGCCCAGTGAATTTCAGCGAGCCACCGATGCCGATGTGATCTTTATTAACGGACTTAACTTGGAGGCAATGATTGAGCGAGTGCTGAAAAGCGCCACTGAAACAAAAATAGTGCATTTAACAGAGGGCATTACCCCTATCCCGCTGGTGGGTGAAGAAGCGGCAGACCCACACGCCTGGCTTGATGCCCAACTGGCTGTCACCTATGTGGATAATATCCTGGACACCCTTGTGGAATTGGATCCGGCCGGCGAAGAATATTACCGGGCAAATGCAGCGGCCTATAAAGAGCAGTTATTGGAATTGGATGCCTGGATTAAGGAGCAGGTCGAACAGGTGCCTGAAGAAAACCGGGTGATAGTGGTCAGTGAGAATGCCTTAAAGTATTACGGCCGGGCCTATGGCTTTCAAACCGAAGGCATTTGGGAGCTAAATGCCCATGAAGAAGGTACACCTCAACAAATTTCCAGAATTGTTGACTTGGTGAAAAACAGAGGAATACCGGCCTTGTTTGCCGAGACAACGCTGGATAAAAGATATATAAAAATGATAAGCAAGGAGACCGGGGTACCAATCGCAGGGGAGGTTTACACCGATGCCTTGGGTAAGCCGGGCAGTGGTGCAGAAACGTACATTGGCATGATGAGGCACAACACCCAGGTGTTTATAGAGGGGTTAAGATAAATAGCTTTAAGTTTAAGGGGCCAAGGCCCCCTTTTTTATTTTTGCAAAAACCTATTAAATTTTTAGCAAAAATGTTAATAATAACGCAATTAATAATAATCAAACAAAATAGCCAAAAAACATAAATAATATTACCATAAAGCTTCAAAATGAGGTTTGAAAGTTTGCTATATACGGTGTTAGAATATTTTAAAAATAGCCTAATAAAAGCGAGGGGGGTATTTTTTTCTCGGGGTTTGTGCATTTAGTAACAAGTGTTACCTTGAAGGGGGTAGTTAAGAATGAGTGATAAGATCACCGGTGCTGTAATGGTTGTAGGCGGCGGAATATCAGGTATGCAATCATCGCTGGATTTAGCTGAAGCCGGCTATCGGGTCTACCTGGTAGAGAAAAAGGCCGCCATTGGTGGCACCATGGCTCGTTTAGATAAAACTTTTCCCACCAACGACTGTGCCATGTGTATTATGTCGCCTAAATTGGTAGATACCGGTAGGCATAAGGATATTGACATTATTCCCGGCACAGAGGTAATTGATGTGACCGGTGAACCGGGAAAATTTAAGGTTAAACTCCATAAAAAGGCACGTTATGTTGATTTGGCTAAATGTACCGGCTGTGGTGAATGTGCAACCGTATGTCCTGTTAGCTTAAAGGATCACTTTAACGGTGAGCTGGCTGACCGCAAGGCCATTTATAAACTTTATGCCCAGGCAACTCCAAACGCCTTCGCGGTGGAAAAGAATGGAGTTGCCCCTTGTCAAGGAGCCTGCCCGGCGGGTATTAACGTTCAAGGTTATGTGCAGTTAATTAAATCCGGTAAATTCATTGACGCCTGGAAGATGATTTACCGGGACAACCCGCTGCCCGCCATATGCGGACGCGTGTGTGCCCACCCCTGTGAATCAGCCTGTAACCGCAAAGAAATTGATCAACCGGTACAAATACAAAAATTAAAAAGGCTGGCGGCCGATGTGGCCTATGAAAATATAGAATCACTGCCGCTGCCGGAAAAAGAAGGCCGGCGGGAAGAAAAGGTAGCGGTGATTGGTTCCGGGCCGGCCGGCTTAACTGCTGCCCACTATCTGGCCCTAAAGGGTTATCAAGTAACCATATTTGAGGCACTGCCTGTTAGCGGCGGTATGATGCGGGTTGGTATTCCGGAGTACCGCCTGCCCAAAAAGTGGGTTGATTTAGAGATTGATTTAATTAAAAAACTTGGGGTAGAAATCAAGTTGAACACTGCCTTAGGTAAAGATATTACAATCAAGGGTTTAATGGATGAAGGATATAAATCGGTCTTCTTAGCGGTGGGTGCCCATAAGGGTTTAAGTTTACGGGTGCCCGGCGAAGATCTAAAGGGCGTGGTCAGTGCAGTGCAAATGTTGAAGCAGGTGGGCCTGGGTGAAAAGGTAAAGCTGGGCAAAAAGACCTTGGTTATCGGTGGCGGTAACGTGGCCATGGATGCGGCCCGGGTATCCCGCCGCTTGGGCAGTGAAGTGCACCTGCTATGTTTAGAATCGGAGGGTAGCTTACCCGCCTCTAAAGAAGAAATTGAAGAGGCCATGGAAGAGGGAGTGGTTTTCCACTATCAAACCGGTGTGCAAGAAATTATTGGCAAGGACGGCAGGGTAACCGGATTAAAGGCGGTTAACGTCACTTCATTATTTGATGAAGAAGGGCGTTTTGCCCCCCAATACGGAGACCAGTTAACCAGTTACCAAGATGTGGACAGTGTGGTGGTGGCCATTGGTCAAACCCCGGACCTATCCTTTGTGGGTGATCTGCCGCTGGTTAACGAAAGGGGTAACAGGCTGCAGGCCGATGCTGAAACCTTGGCAACCAATGTACCGGGAGTATTTGCCGGGGGGGACGCACAAAGTGGGCCCCGCTTATTGATTGATGCCATTGGTGCCGGTAAGCGGGCAGCTGAAAGTATTCATCGCTATATCCAGGGAGAGGATTTAAAGGCCAACCGCCGGTTCAGTATCCCCGAAGAGGATCTTGCGCCCCTAAGACAAGAGCTCGGAGAAGTGACCACACAAAAGGCGGTGGCCATGAATTATGCTCCTGCTGAAACCCGGATGAAAAACTTTGATGAGGTGGCGCTGGGTTACACTAAGGAACAGGCCCAACAGGAAGCAGAACGCTGTCTTAATTGCGCAGTGTGTTCTGAATGTTTACAATGCGTGGATGCTTGTGTGGCCAAGGCCATTGACCATACCATGGAGGATGAACAGTTAGAAGTGGATGTGGGGGCATTGATATTAAGCCCCGGCTTTGAGGTTTACGATGCCAAAAACCTGTCTTATTATGGTTTTGGCCGTTTCGCAAACGTCTTGACCAGTATGCAGTTTGAGCGGGTGCTGTCTGCCTCCGGTCCTTATTCGGGCCATATGGTAAGGCCCTCTGATCATAAGGAGCCGAAAAAGATTGCCTGGATTCAATGTGTGGGCTCCCGTAATACCAGAGAAAACAAAGGATACTGCTCTTCGGTATGCTGTATGTACGCCATCAAGCAGTGTGTAATTGCCAAAGAACACAGCCGGCAGCCCTTGGATACCACAATATTCTTTATGGATATGCGGACCCACGGCAAGGATTTTGAGCACTACTATCGGCGGGCGCAAAAAGAACATGGGGTAAATTTTGTCCGTTCCCGCATCTACGAAGTAAAAGAAGCTGATGACGGCAGTGAAGATTTAATTATCCGCTACTCCCACGAAGACGGGACCATCGCCACCGAACGTTACGATATGGTGATATTGTCGGTGGGATTAAGCCCCAACAGCGATGCCGCCAAACTGGCCCAAGCAGCGGGCATAGAGTTAAATGAATATGGTTTCTGCCTATCCGATGAATTTAATCCCGGCTGCACCTCCCGTCCGGGCATTTATGTGAGCGGTGCCTTTTGTGAGCCCAAAGACATTCCCGAAACGGCGGTGGATGCCAGCTCTGCGGCAGCCTATGCCTCCCGTACCCTGGCCCCTGCTAGGGGTTCAATGATTCGTGCCAAGGAATACCCACCGGAGCGGGATGTATCCAATGAAAAGCCCCGGGTGGGGGTATTTGTATGCAATTGCGGCATTAACATCGGTGGTGTGGTAGATGTGCCCCGGGTGGTGGAATTTGCCAAGACCTTGGATAAGGTGGTTTATTCCCAGGAGTTTTTATTTACTTGCTCCCAGGATAACATTATCAAGATCAAAGAAGCCATTATAGAGCACAAATTAAACAGAGTGGTGGTGTCATCCTGTACCCCGCGCACCCACGCGCCCTTGTTCCAGGCCAGTTTAAAAGAAGCGGGCTTAAACCCATATTTATATGAACATGCCAATATTAGAGAACACGTTTCCTGGGTACACCGGGAACAGCCGGAAGAGGCCACCGAGAAGGCAATGGATTTGGTGAAAATGGCGGTGGCCAAGGTGAAAATGCTAAAGCCGGTGCACACCTCGGTAATTGACATCAATCGCCGGGCCCTGGTGGTGGGCGGCGGTGTGGCAGGCATGACCAATGCCCTGTCCCTGGCAGAACAAGGATTTGAGGTTAGCTTAGTGGAAAAAACCGGTGAACTGGGCGGCCATGCAAGACACATTCACTATACTTTAAGGGGTAACAGCCCCATGGCCTTGGTGGAGGAGCTAATATCGAAGGTTAATGCCAACGACAAAATAGAAGTGATACTCAACGGTCAGGTTGCCGAGGTAAGCGGCTATCTGGGCAACTACCGCACAGTGATAAAAAAGGATGACGGTAGCAGGCTGGAAGTGGAGCACGGTGCGGTGATATTGGCCACCGGAGCCGAAGGGGCGGTCCCCGATGAATACCTCTACGGTGAACACCCGGCTGTGCTCACCCAGCAGCAGTTAGAAGAAAAGGTGGTAAATTCCCGGTTAGATGCTAAAACCCTTGTTATGATCCAATGTGTGGGCTCCCGCCAGGATAATCGGCCTTACTGCAGCAGGATATGCTGCACCCAGGCCATAAAAAATGCCTTAAAAATAAAAGAGCAAAACCCAAATACAAATATTTTTGTACTCTACCGGGACATGAGAACCTATGGTTTTAAAGAAGAATACTATACCAAGGCAAGGCAGCAGGGGGTTATCTTTATCCGCTACAGCCTAGATGATAAGCCCCGGGTAACTGCCAAGGGCGATCAGGTGTCTGTGCTGGTAACCGATCCGGTGTTGGGCCAGCCCATAAGCATCGATGCGGATTTACTGGTCTTGTCCAGCGGCATTGAACCCGGAAAAGATAATGAGGTGTTGAGCCAACACTTCAAAGTACCCTTAAATGCAGATGGCTTTTTCTCTGAAGCCCATATGAAACTGCGCCCGGTGGACTTTGCCGCCGACGGATTGTACCTTTGCGGTCTGGCCCATGGGCCTAAGAATATTGAAGAAAGTATAGCCCAGGCCAATGCCGCAGCAGTGCGGGCGGTAACCCTGCTGTCTAAGCCCGGTTTGGAATCCCTGGGCATCACCGCCACGGTGGATGAAGAATTATGTAAAGGCTGCGGCCTGTGCGTTCAGGCTTGCCCATACGGCGCCAGGGTGCTGGATGAGCGTAACAAGGTAGCCTGGGTGCGAGAGGTACTTTGTCAAGGCTGCGGCGCCTGCGCCGCCGTTTGCCCCAGCGGTGCCACCCAACAAAACGGCTACGAGAAAGACCAACTGCTAAATATGATAGACGCGGTACTCTAAAAGCAAAACTGCCACAGGGAGTAGGGGCGGTCTTGGACCGCCCCTTTTTCCTTACAACAATTCAATTTTCCTTATTTTTGATAACCTTATTTTTAAACACTGGCGACCACAGGTCGCCCCTACTTTTATATAGTTATATATAATATTTATCCTCTTCCCATTTTAATGGGTTTGTGTCAATATAATCCCATATTTTTAAGTATTCCTGTTTATTCCTTATGATGTGGTCATAAAATGATTTCTGCCATAATGAAAAGCCGACTTTTTTAGAAATAGAACCTTTGAATTGTTGAATAATGCGAGATATTGTAGGGGCGGTCTTTGACCGCCCGTTACCGGGATACAATATTATAATCATATGTATATGATTTGGCATGATAACGTATTTGTCAACTTTGACATTTTCATAAACAGAATTAATTTTACTTATTTCTAAATCAACAATTTCCCCAATTTTAGATAACTGTGGTATTGAACACTGGCGACCAGAGGTCGCCTTTTTATCCTGGGTACATATGGTAATGAAATAATAACCGGCTTGCGAATAATCATATCCTTTCAATCTGATCTTTTTCCTTCTAGGTAATTTCTCCATGGGCCACCACCCCTAATACTACTAAAATAGACAAATTTACCCCCACCCATTAATTGTAAATGGTGCCGCGGAAGTATCGGGTTTCCCAGTTCCATAGGGCCACTTCGCCCAGTGCAGAGAACTTAACTTCATCAACTTCTTTTAATTTCAACAACTCTTTGGTGGGGCCGGTTACCACTGCGCCGTATACCCTTAGGCCGTTTTCTTGCACATAATCCAGCCGCTTCTTTAATTGCAGATCATAACCCCAGCGGCGGTGTGCCCTGGCGGCCCATTTTTCGTGCTCAATTAAAAACTCCATCGCCTCTATAAAGGCGGCAGTTTTTTTAGCGCTGTCCCCGTCCAGTATTAGCGAATAGTTGCCCGGGCTATCCGGTTCATAGATAAGTGAATTGCTGTGGTTAGGAAAACCCCACAAAATACCGTCCCCTGCACTTACATAACCTCTGCTCTCATTTCTTAATTCAGCCTCCACCCCGGTGTCGACGGCAAACCATAGTAATTGAAGGTCATAACCGGATAAGATTTGATAAAGCTCATCTAAGCTATAGCTGGTATCAAAGGAAACTGCCAGCTCGGCCACTGTTCCCTCGGGTAATATGTCTAAAGTCTTCCATGCCCCGGCATCCGGCTGAAGCGATTTTTTTACAGGGCTTTCCTCATTGTTACCGGTCAATTTATCTTTATCATTCGGGTAAAGAAAGTGCATTTTTACGTCTAAGGCTTCGTCAGTCCAGTTTCTTTGAACACTCAAACGGTTAAAGAACATATTGATTTGCAGGTTTCCAATGGTGATACTGTCCCGGCCAAGGTCCTTATATAGTCTATAGTTGCCTTCCATTCCAAATAAGGGTTTCACCTGTGTACTGCCACCAAGGGTGTAAATATTAGGCATGGTAAACTCGGTGATCAGCTGTGAAGTCCGTGTGGCATTTTCACCCCGGTCACCTAGGGAATAAAACAGCCAAGATAATAAGGTGCCGGCCATGGTCACTGCCAATAGCACAGAAATTACATAGACCACATTGGAAATTCTGTTTTTCCATTTGGCCCTTTTAAGTATTTTAATTTGTTTTTCTTCGTTAACGGTTTGTATATCTTTATTAAGTTCCCTGTTAAGTTTGTTACTGCAGGCTGCACAGGCATTAATGTGGGCTTCCATTTCTTCTTCCTCTGCAGCGGTTAACTCACCTTTTAAATACTGCTGCCACTTTTTTTCTGCCTCTGAACAGTTCACTTTTTTACCCCCTTAAGTAACTCTTTGGTTTTGTTGCGCCCTCTGTACAAACTGACCTTTAAGTTGGCCGGTGTTATATTTAGCAGCTCTGCCGCTTCTTGATATGAAAATCCGTAGTAATCACAGAGTATTACAGCCTGTTTTTGCTTGGTAGGCAGTGTTGCCAGGGCCTGTGCCCACCGGTTTATTTCTTCAATCAGCAGATATCTTTCCTCCGGGCCCTTCTGCCCCATATCGGGGCAGTTTGCCACCAAGGGCTCAAGGGCTATCTGGCCTTTTTCTTTGCGATACCAGTCGATAAAGGCGTTTCTGGCTACCCGCAAGAGCCATGGTTTAACCTTTTCGCCTTGGTAGCTATCAAGATATAAATAGGCCCGGTAAAAGGTTTCCTGGGTGAGGTCCTCGGCGGTTTGAGGATGTTTACACAGTTGAAGCAGGTAGCGATAGACATCGTTTAGGTAGTACTTATAAATGGATTCTAAGTTGCCCTGCTCCATATTTCACCCTCCTTACCATATACACGAATTAATTAAAGAAAAGTTACAGCAATTATACAATAAAATAGAAATAGAACCCTATCGGCTGCGGTGCGAAAATACCAGCGTAAAAAACGCTTGACCACATTCAACAAAAAACGACAAATAACATGGGATTGTTAAAAATATCATTTGCAAGTAAAATAGGTTATAAAATTGAGCATCCAGATAAAAAGCAAGTATTTCTTGATAATTGCTTGATATATATCTAACTAATTAAATTTTATCTTTTCGACAAAATACACCATTTATCGCTTTTGATTTTCGCTGATACATATGGTAAACTAAATTTATATATAAAATAGTTGAAATGTCACTTGTGAAAGGCGGGTGGTGCATATATCAATTGCACGGCATGTGCAATTAATAACAATCCGTGGCGTATATCTGGCTGAACTACTTATACGGAAGGGAAGGAGGTCAGTTAGCTGATGAATGAACAGCAAACGACCGATAAAAAAATGACCGGTGCTGTAATGGTTGTAGGCGGCGGAATATCCGGTATGCAATCTTCGTTGGATTTAGCTGAAGCTGGTTACAGTGTGTACTTGGTGGAGAAAAAACCGGCCATTGGGGGCACAATGGCCCGTTTAGATAAAACTTTCCCCACCAACGACTGTGCCATGTGTATTATGTCTCCCAAGTTGGTGGATACCGGCAGGCATAAAGATATAAATATTATTGCTGGGGCAGAAGTGCTGGATGTGACCGGTGAACCGGGCAATTTTAAAGTTAAACTACATAAAAAGGCCCGCTATGTAGAACTGGCCAAGTGTACCGGATGCGGTGAGTGTGCCACCGTTTGTCCGGTGGAGTTAAAAGACCAATTTAACGGTGAACTGGCCAGCCGCAAAGCAATTTATAAACTGTATGCCCAAGCTACCCCCAATGCTTTTGCAGTGGAAAAGCGTGGGGTTGCCCCATGTACTGCTGCGTGTCCGGCGGGTATTAACGTTCAGGGTTATGTACAGTTAATAAAGTCAGGCAAGTTTATAGAAGCCTGGAAAATGATTTACCGTGACAACCCCCTGCCGGCAATATGTGGACGGGTTTGTGCCCACCCCTGTGAGTCTGCATGTAACCGTAAAGATATAGACCAAACGGTGCAGATACAAAAATTAAAGCGCCTGGCTTCTGACATAGCCTATGAAAACATGGACTCACTGCCCTTGCCGGAAAAAGAGGGTGAACGGGAAGAAAGAGTAGCCGTTATCGGCTCCGGCCCTGCCGGTTTAACAGCGGCCCACTACCTGGCCCTAAAGGGCTATAAGGTAACCATATTTGAAGCGCTACCGGTGTCGGGCGGTATGATGAGAGTGGGTATTCCGGAATACCGCCTGCCTAAAAAATGGGTAGACTTAGAAGTGCAGTTAATAGAAAGATTAGGGGTAGAAATTAAGTACAACACTGCCCTCGGTAAAGATATTACCATAGATCAACTGTTTAGTGACGGTTATAAGGCAATCTTCTTGGCCGTCGGTGCCCATAAAGGTATTAAAATGCGCACCCCCGGCGATGATTTAGACGGCGTTGTGGAAGCGGTTTCCATGCTGCGCAAGTTTAATTTAGGCGAAAAGGTAAATCTGGGTCGCAAGGTGCTGGTGGTGGGCGGCGGTAACGTGGCCATGGACGCAGCCCGTTCAGCTGTGCGACTGGGAGCGGAAGAGGTACATGTTCTCTACCGCCGTACCCGGGAAGAAATGCCGGCAGCCGATGAAGAAGTGGAAGAAGCCATGGAAGAGGGCGTAAAGTTTCACTTCAGAACGGTTATTAAGGAGATTAAGGGCAAAAACGGCAAGGTAAATGAAGTGGTTACCCAAAGTGTAGTGGCCATGGTGAAAAATGAGCAGGGTAGATGGGTGCCTCAATTCGGCGATGAAGTTACTAAGTGGGATAATGTTGATACAGTAATTGCAGCCATCGGCCAGTCCCCTGACTTATCCTTTGTGGGTGACAAACCCCTGGCCAACCAGTGGGGCAACCGCATTGAAGCGGATCCGGATACACTGGCCACCAACGTGCCCGGCATCTTTGCCGGCGGTGACGTGCAAACCGGTCCGGCTTTGCTGATAGATGCCATTGGTGCCGGTAAGCGGGCGGCTGAAAGTATTCACCGCTACATCCAGGGTGAAGATCTGCGCGCCAATCGCCAGTTTAAAGTTCCTGAAGAAAAGATTTCCCCGCTGCGCCAAAAGGCAGACGAGGTAGAGGTGCAAGCTGCCGTGCCCATGAACTATGCTGACCCGGCAGAACGGGCTAAAGACCTGCGCGAGGTGGCCCTGGGATATACTGCAGAACAGGCCCAGCAGGAGGCAGAACGCTGCCTTAACTGTGCTGTCTGTTCCGACTGCTTACAGTGTGTTGACGTGTGTGTGGCCAAAGCCATCGACCACAGCATGGTGGATGAAGAGGTTGAAATTGATGTGGGCGCCGTGATTTTAAGTCCCGGATTTGAAACCTTTGATGCTGCTAATTTGGAATACTATCGCTATAATGAATACCCCAACGTGATCACCAGTATACAATTTGAGCGGATACTTTCGGCCTCCGGGCCCTATGAGGGCCATATGGTGCGCCCCTCTGACAGTAAAGAACCAAAGAAAATTGCCTGGATTCAATGTGTGGGCTCCCGGAATGAAAAACAGTGTAAGGGATACTGTTCTTCGGTTTGTTGCATGTATGCCATAAAGCAGTGTGTGATAGCCAAAGAGCACAGCCGTGACCCACTGGAAACAGATATTTTCTTTATGGATATGCGTACCCATGGTAAAGATTTTGAGCGCTACTATGATCGGGCCCGCAACGAACACGGTGTTAACTTTATCCGTTCCAGAATTTATGAGATACAGGAGGCAAATGACGGCAGCAACGACTTGATCATTCGTTACTCCAACGAAGACGGCTCCATCACTACCCAGCGCTATGACCTGGTGGTGCTGTCGGTGGGTCTCAGCCCCAACAGCGATGCCGTTAAACTGGCAGAAGCGGCAGGTATTGAGTTAAACGATTATGGTTTTTGTTTAACCGATGAGTTTACACCGGGCTGCACATCCCGACCCGGAATCTATGTGGGCGGAGCTTTTTGTGAGCCTAAGGATATTCCTGAAACAGCGGTGGATGCCAGCTCTGCGGCAGCCCATGCATCACGCCTGCTGGCTCCGGTAAGGGGCACCATGATTAAAACTCAGGAGTACCCGCCTGAGCGGGATGTAACCGGTGAAGAACCGCGGGTAGGCGTGTTTGTTTGCAACTGTGGTATTAACATTGGCAGCGTTGTCAAGGTGCCCGAGGTGGTAGAGTATGCCCGGGGACTGGATAACGTTGTATACGCTGAAGAATTTTTGTTCTCTTGCTCAGCGGACAACATTGCAAAAATTAAAGAGGCCATTGTGGAGCAAAACTTAAATAGAGTGGTGGTATCATCTTGTACGCCGCGTACCCACGCGCCCTTGTTCCAAGCAAGCCTGAGGGAAGCCGGCATTAACCCCTATTTATACGAGCATGCCAATATTAGGGAACACGTGTCCTGGGTACACCGGGATCAACCGGAGCGAGCCACCGAGAAGGCCAAGGACTTGGTGAAAATGGCTGTGGCCAAGGTGAAGCTGCTTAAGCCTGTTCAAACATCGGTTATTGACATTAATCGTCGGGCCCTGGTGGTGGGCGGCGGCGTGGCGGGCATGTCCAATGCCCTCTCGCTTGCCGAGCAAGGTTTTGCTGTCACCCTGGTGGAAAAAACCGGAGAACTGGGCGGCCATGCAAGACACATTCACTACACCATAAACGGCAACAATCCGGTGGCTTTGGTGGAAGATTTAGTGGCAAAGGTGACCGGTAACGATAAAATAGACCTGGTGCTCAACGCCCAGGTGTCTGAGGTGAGCGGTTACTTAGGCAACTATCGTACCCTGCTAAAGCTGGATGACGGCAGCACGGTGGAAGTAGAGCACGGTGCTGTGGTTATAGCCACCGGCGCCGAAGCGGTGGTACCCAATGAGTACCTCTACGGTGAACACCCGGCTGTGCTCACCCAGCAGCAGTTAGAAGAAAAAATAGTAAACTCCCAGTTAAATGCAAAAACATATGTAATGATCCAGTGTGTTGGTTCTCGCCAAGACGACAGGCCCTATTGCAGCCGTATTTGCTGCACCCAGGCTGTTAAAAACGCCCTTAAAATTAAGGAGCAGCAGCCGGATGCCAGGATATTTGTACTGTATCGTGATATCAGAACCTATGGTTTTAAAGAAAAATATTATACCAAGGCAAGGCAGCAGGGGGTTATCTTCATTCGCTACAGCTTAGATGATAAACCCCAGGTAACTGCCAAGGGTGATCAGGTTTCTGTGCTGGTAACCGATCCGGTGCTGGGCCAGCCCATAAGCATTGATGCGGATTTACTGGTCTTGTCCAGCGGCATTGAACCGAAGAAGGACAACGAGGTGTTAAGCCAGCACTTTAAGGTGCCGTTAACCACAGACGGATTCTTCTCTGAAGCCCACATGAAATTGCGTCCGGTGGACTTTGCTGCCGACGGGCTGTACCTTTGCGGTCTGGCCCATGGGCCTAAGACCATTGATGAAAGTATTGCCCAGGCCAATGCTGCGGCAGTACGGGCAGTGACCCTCTTGTCTAAACCGGGCCTAGAATCACTGGGTATTACCGCCACAGTGGACGAAGAACTGTGTAGAGGCTGCGGCCTGTGCGTAGAAGTCTGCCCATACAGTGCCAGGGTGCTGGATGAGCGCACCAAGGTGGCTTGGGTACGGGAAGTGCTTTGCCAGGGCTGCGGTGCCTGCGTGGCAGTTTGCCCCAGTGGCGCTTGCCAACAAAAAGGCTTTGAAAAGGATCAAATGCTCAGCATGATGGATGCAGTATTAGGTTAATAATGAAAAGCCCCTCGTTTCGCACGGGGGGCTTTATAAATTTATGCCTGCTTAAGGGTGTTTTCTACTGTTTATAAACCTGCTGGGCTATTTGTACCCCTTCTCTGGCATCCCGGGCATAATAGTGGGCGTTAATTAAGTCGGCATAGCGCTGGTTTAGTACTGCGCCGCCCACCATTACTTTACAGTCCAAATTGGCTTCCTTTAACTGCACGATGGTTTCCTTCATGCTGGGGATGGTGGTGGTCATCAAGGCGCTTAAACCTACCAACTTGGCATCACTTTCTTTGGTGGCTTTTACAACGGCCTCCGGGGCTACGTCTTTGCCTAGATCGATTACATTATAGCCGTAGTTCTCCATCAATACTTTAACAATATTTTTACCGATGTCGTGGATGTCACCTTTGACGGTGGCCAGCACCACAGTGCCTTTATTTACTCCGCCCGACGGCAGCTCTTGGCGTAGGCGGTTAAAGGCTATTTGCACCACCTCGGCAGACTGCATCAATTGGGGCAGGAAAAATTCACCGCTTTCATATCTTTTGCCCACCTCATCCAGTGCAGCCACCAGCACCTTATCCACCACATCCATCACCTGCCTGCCGTCGGCCAGGTTTTGCTCCACCAGTTCAGTTACCCCGTCTTTAATGCCGTTAACCACCGCGTGATAAAGCATTTCATGGCTGCCCTTGGGCTCCTGGGCTGTGTTTTGGGTGGAGGGCTTATAGTCAGTGTACACCGGGATATATTGTTTAGCATCCACATCACGGTAAGTTAACACCTGGGCAGCCCTGACGGTGTCAACCATATGGCTGTGATGGGGGTTTAATATCGGTGCATCTAACCCTGCTGCCAGTGCCATGGCTAAAAAGGTACTGTTTAAAAGGCCTCTGTTGGGTAGCCCGAAGGATACATTACTCACCCCCAGCACAGTGGCCACACCCAGGTGCTCTTTTACCAACTGCACCGCCTTTATGGTTTCAATCACTTCCTCTTGTTGGGCGCTGGCTGTTAATACCAAACAGTCTATCAGCACATCTTCTTTGGGTATGCCGTACTCTGCGGCCCGCTCCACAATGCGGCGGGCCACCTCTAAACGCTCCTCGGCCTTGGGGGGTATGCCTTTTTCGTTTAGGCATAGGCCCAGCACACAGGCCCCATAGCGTTTAACCAGCGGAAGTATGGCAGACAGACTTTCTTCTTTGCCGTTGACCGAATTAAGCAGTGCTTTTCCGTGATAGGCCTGCAGGGCTGCCTCCACCGCCTGTACGTTGGTGCTGTCTATTTGTAGAGGTACGTTAACTACCTTTTGTACTGCATTCACTGCCCGCACCAACATTTCAGCCTCGTCAATGTCAGGCAGGCCGACGTTCACATCCAGTAAATCGGCACCGTTTTCCACCTGCTGCACCGCCTCTTGCACCACCTTGGCCAGTGTACCCCGGCGCAGTTCCTCGGACAGTGCCTTTTTGCCGGTGGGGTTGATGCGTTCACCGATGATTCTCACCGGCTGCCCGCTGCCCAAAACAAGGGTGCGGGTGCTGGAGGTGACGTAGGTTTTTGGTTGGTACCGGGGAGTAGGGGGGGTTAGGCCGGCCACTGCATTTTTAATGGCGCCGGTAAAGTCCGGCGTGGAACCGCAACAGCTGCCCACCAAAGAAGCTCCGGCCTCAACTAATTTTGGTGCATAGGCCCCCATTTCTTCGGCACTGAGGGGAAAGATTGTTTTGTCTCCATCCAGTACCGGAAGCCCGGCGTTGGGCTGTACCAGTAAGGGTACCTTGCTCACCGGGTACATATCTGCAATTACCTGCCGCAATTCTTCCGGGCCGCCGGAGCAGTTGGCTCCCACAACATCTGTCCCCAAGGATTGCAGCACAATAACCGCAGTGACCGGGTCGGTGCCCATTAGGGTGCGGCCTTCAGGTTGAAAGGTCATGCAGCAAATTACCGGCACATGGGGGGCGGCATCTTTTGCAGCCAGCACCGCTGCCCGGGCCTCTCCCAGATCAGACATTGTTTCTATACATATTACATCTGCGCCGGCTGAAATGCCGGCGGTAATTTGTTCTTTAAAAACTTGGTAAGCCTCATTAAAGGTTAAGGGGCCGCTGGGCTGCATCAATTTACCGGTGGGTCCCACCGAAAGGGCCACCAAGGTATTATGGTCACAGGCTGCCTTGGCTGCCTTAACACCGGCGGCGTTTAACTCTGCGGTTCTGTCTTCCAATCCGAATTCCGCCAGCTTAATGCGGTTGCCCCCAAAGGTGTTGGTCTCAATGACATTGGCTCCGGCTGCAACATATTTACGGTGGATGTCGGTAATTGCTTGCTGCTCTTCTACGTTTAACAGTTCCGGGCATCCGTCTTCCAGCAAGCCGTGTTTTTGTAGCATGGTGCCCATGGCTCCGTCAAATACTAAAATTTTATTGGCTATCATTTCTTGTAGTTTTGGCACATTTATCACCTCTGTTTCGATAGGCGCAGTTTTCGGCCTGACAATGACTGCATTTATCCATCACCGGGGTATCCATATCTCCGGGGGTAAAACCGACAACGCCAATGATACTTTTTTGTGGCAGCAGCATGCAGCTGTCGGTAACGGTGATACCGATGCTTTGTGCATTGACTGCTTTCAGTAATTGTGGCTGCACAGTGACCGGAAAATCCCCATAGCCGCTGCAAAAGCGCCAGGTAAGCTTGTAGCCTTGTTTCATGGCCGAGGCCTTTAGACTTTCCTGCAGGCGGTCAGCCACCTTTTCCACAGCGTCGGTGCCCACCGCATCTAAAATGGTGCCGGCGGCATATTCACCCTGTTTAAACAGTTTAGATACTTCAGCCTCTAACTGCGGCCCTATGGTGGCGGCCACAATACATACTTTTTTAGCATACCTCAAATGGTCAGAGATATCCTTCCCCGGCAGCAGCAAATCCGCTTCCTGCAGCAATACTCCCCTGTGGTCCAGGTGCACCCTGTTAAAAATGCGGTGTGTGGTGTTGGGTTCCAGCAAGGTGGTGCCCAATAATATGTAGTAATCAATTTTTTCTAACATTTGCTGACTATACCGGGTGCTTTCAGGCTTGTATCCTAAATAACGCAGTACTTGGTCTTTGTCTATATACATCTAACTGCTCCTTTGTTTTTCCGGTAAAGATACATTTTCCTCAAAACAAATAAAAAATCCTCCCATAAAAGATAATAATAGCAGAAAAGGAAAAGACGCGGCAAAAATACCGCGTCTTTAATTCAATATTCAAAATTTAAATTAACTTTTTGCCCTACTGCCCCGCAGCCCTTAATACCGATTGCCGGTGGGACGGGTCCACCTGATTGGTGTTGTGGGTGCGGCTGTTTAAGAAGTGCAGGCAAAACATGCCGTTAAAATTGTTATTGGGTACGGTGTCAAAACCGTGGGGCATACCGTTCATTGAGGCTGCAATTTCCCGCCCTTCAAACATCAGAATAACCGGTCTGGTGGCCCAGCTCCACTGGCCGCCGTATATTTCTTTCATTATGGCGGTATCCTGGGCGGTGAGCGGCTCTAAGTCGGCATGGTTGCCGCCGCCGATGCGAGTTACCTTAAAGGTGCGTCCGCTTTGTAAGTCATTAAGGGTACCGGTGCTGTCATGGTTAAATAACCAGTTGGCGTATTCCCAATCCAACAACTCTCCGTACCCGGCTTTTTTAGGCCCCTTGGGAGCCGCAATGCCGTATACCGGTTCACTTGAGTTAATGGGCACAAATAAGGGCTGGCCCGGTGTAATAAAATCTTTTTTCATCTTATTGGTTTTTAATACCGCATCCACGGTGGAACCGTATTTACGGGCAATGGAATAAAGGTTATCGCCGGACTGTACCCGGTAGAGGGCCACCCCTGCAGGAATATCCCAACCTTCAGATTGTGGCGGTGGATTTGAAGAGCCCCGGGACGGGACTTTCAATTGCTGACCCACGTATATTGTTGTATCGGATAGCCCGTTAATATTTATCAACAGGTCCACCGTGGTATTGAAACGCTGGGCAATGAAAAACAAACTGTCTCCGGCAACGACGGTATAATTTTGTAACTGGCTTTCATCGGGTTTGGGCTGCACCGGCCCTTTACTTGGGATAAGCAACTCTTGCCCCACCCAAATTTCGTCCCCGGTGAGATTGTTGGCAGTCTTTAGCTCATTAATGGTGGTGCCAAAATCCCTGGCAATGAAGAACAAACTGTCCCCCGGCTTAACGGTGTACACCTGGCCCTTGGGCTCTGTTTCCCCTGATCCGGGGATAAGCAATTGTTGGCCTACCCAAATTTCATCGCCCATTAAATTGTTTTCTTTCTTTAATTGGTTGACAGAGGTATGATGTCTTTGGGCAATTAACCAAAGGCTGTCCCCCGCTTGTACGGTATAATACTGGGAACCGGCCTCTGCCCTTGGCCCGGCAAAAAACAATAAACCCACAAAAAGTAACGAAAAGAGAGAAATTTTAATAAACCCACCTTGTTGCAAAATACCTAACCTCCTCAACTTTATCTCAGATGTAATGAAGGGCTTTTAGCTACTAATCACCTCACTTTACTTGTTATGCCAATTATACTATGTCAATGTCGAAAAAGGTAGAATTAAACAATGCTTGGAAAAAATTACATAACAAAATGTATATTATTTGTCATATGATGGGTAATACTAAGTATTAATATTTTCGGGAGGTAAAAAGCAATGCAAATGCAGCCCGGTGAACGTTCCATATTAGCTTATTTTTCATCCACAGATGATGCCCGGCAGGCGGTGGATGCCTTAAAGGATATGGGCATTACAGAGGTGCAAATTGACAGGATTTCCCGCTACGGGGCAGCCCTAGACACAGACTCGGTAAATCCGCTGTCCGGGGAATTAAGCCAAACGGATTTAACCCTGTTTGCCGGTGATTCAGACGCCTATCACAGTGATAGTTCCAGAGTAATGATGGCTGCCGACCCTTCGGTAAGCGGTTTTGGTGACACCGATTACGGTGTGGCCGGCGGTAGAAGTTTTTTGGTGACAGCGGTCACCGATGAAGAGCACTTGGACCGGGCCATAGAGATAATTAAGCAAAAGGGAGGCCTGGTATAAATAAAATGAGGGGGGATAGCTGCGGCAAGCAAAATGGCAAACAAGAATTTAAATAACTTCGCTGAATTTGCCAAGGAGATAGGTCAACGGGAAGAGGGGACCATAATACAGCCTGAGCTGGGCAAGGTGTTAAAGTCCGACTATGTAAACGGTTTCGATGAAGCACTGGACTTAATGGAAAAGGCTGAACGGTCCTTTTATAGAAAAGGCAAGTACAAGTGGAAGAAACGTTAGAGACGCTTTGGCGTCTTTTTTTTACATCTGTCAAAACTACCCTTATAACAAAATTTTCTACATACCAAAGGAGGGTTTATCCCTTCATGTTGTGTTTTCGGCAATAGATGGTTAAAATAGTATCAATTAGTAAAAATGTTGGGGGCTTTGGTGTTGAAAAAAGTGGTCAGCGTAAGTTTAGGTTCATCTAAACGCAATCACACCGCCACGGTGGAATTAATGGGTGAAAAATTTGAATTAAGCCGTGTGGGAACAGACGGCGATTTTAAAAAAGCCGTACAAATATTGCAGCGGCTGGACGGCAATGTTGATGCCATAGGTTTGGGCGGTATTGATATCTATCTCTTTGCCGGGAAAAGGCGTTATGCCATCCCCGACGGCCTAAAGTTAATGCAAACAGTAAAGAAAACTCCGGTGGTGGACGGCAGTGGTTTAAAAAACACCCTGGAAAGGGAAACCACCAACTATCTAATTAAAGAGGGCCACCTAAAACCCGGTACCAAGGTGCTAATGGTCAGCGCCGTGGATCGCTTTGGCATGGCAGAGGCATTGGTGGAAAACGGCTGCCAGACCACCTTTGGCGACCTTATTTTTTCTATTGGCATACCCTGTGCTATTGGCTCGCTAAAAAAATTAGAAAGGGTGGCAAATCTTCTTTTACCGCTGGTTATAAAATTGCCCTTTGATTTTCTGTATCCAACGGGGAAAAAGCAGGATGAAAAAACCAAAGGGGTGTCTAAATATGCAAAATATTACCACCGGGCGGAGGTAATTGCCGGAGACTTTCACTTTATAAAGAAATACCTTCCTCCAAAACTTAGCGGGCAAATGATTATTACCAACACCACCACCAAGGAAGACTTAGACTTATTGGCTGAACGCGGTGCATCAATGCTGGTTACCACCACCCCTGAGTTTAACGGCAGAAGTTTTGGCACCAACGTTGTGGAAGCAATGCTGGTAGCTATGCTCGGTAAAAAATGGGAAGATATTACCCCGGAGGAGTATACCCAGCTGTTAAGGAAGCTTGATTTTAAACCGCGCATCGTTAAATTTTAATTCCTTGTTTTACAATTTCATTGCCTTGTACATCTCATAATCCACCTGATTGTCCCTGGGCAGGTTGTGGTCGGCACGAAAGTCCAGCACTGCCTGCTCCATACCCCCGCCAAAAATTCCGTCCACCTCTTGCTGATAATAGCCATGCCTTTTTAAATAATCCTGAACCACAACCACATCAGATCCCCGTTCTCCTCTGCATAGGGTGCGGTGGGTATGGCCGGGTACGCCAAAGGGGTTGCCCACGATATAAACCGGTGTATTTGGCTCCACCCAGGGATATAATTGTTCCACCTTGTGGTTGTGCATTCTGATGCAGCCATGGCTTGCGTAGCTGCCGATGGAGCCGGGCTTGTTGGTGCCGTGAATGCCGTATACCCCCCAGTTTACGTTCAACCCTATCCAGCGGGTACCAAATCCTGTCCCCCAGTTCTTGGCCTTCCGGGTTACATGCCAGGTACCCACCGGACTGGGGGTTTTTGGCTTACCTGCGGCCACATGAAATTGATGGTATGGTTCACCGTCTTCCATCACTGTGAGGGTACGGTTGACCACATCCACAACAATGGCAAGGTCTCCTTTAGGGGGAGGAATATTTTCGGTTGAAACCGGCCGCTCCAGGTGTTCGGCTAATTTATTCCAGGTGTCTGCATCTACGACACCGGTGGGTTCTAAGTTTTTAGCCCGTTGAAAATCTTCCACAACCTGGGCTGTTTTGGGCCCATATACCCCGTCAATTATCCCTTGGTAATAACCCAACTCAAACAATTCCAGCTGCAGTATTGAGACCTCCGGGCCCGTCATATATGGCTGCTGCAGCATCAATGCCTGGTTTTGCTGGCAGTCTAACCAGCAGTGGTGGTAGTTTTCCGCCTGTGACGCCTTTGGGCTGCACAGGGCTGTGGCAGAAACTGTTATCACAAAGGTGATTATTGCAAATATATTTAGTAGCGGTCTCATTGTTAAACATCCCTCCAATATCATAAATTATTGCTTACTGTGCCCCGGATTATTCATTAACAATAAATGGTAATAATTAAAGAATTGGGTGCATAGAATATATTGGTAATCTTATTTAGGGGGGATGATTATGAAGAAAAAAATACTTTGGCGGTGTTTAACAATCTTGGCACTGCTGATGTTAGCGGTTTGCTTGACAGCCTGCGGAAGCAAAGGTGGGGAGGAGGGGGAAACAGCAATAACAATCACTCCCACCGATGAACCGCTTATGGAGGAGCCCACAGCTGACAGCGTAACGGTGCTTTCAGACATGGTAGACAAGGTTAATGTGGTGCTCTTCTTTGCCAACGATCAAGGGTATTTGGTGCCTCAAAACAGAGACGTGCCAAAGGTTGATGGACTGGCCCGGGTGACAATGCAGGAACTGGCCAAGGGGCCCGAGGCAAATTCCGGTTTGCTGCCCACCCTGCCTCCCGGTACCCAGCTAAGGGACATAAATATCAGGGACGGCTTATGTACGGTGGACTTCACCGGAGAGCTCAAGGAAAACCACCCCGGCGGTTCCAGCAGTGAAATGCTTACCGTTTACTCAATAGTAAACACCTTAACCCAGTTTGCCTCGGTGGACAGGGTGGAGATTTTGGTTAACGGTCAGCGCATAGAGTCATTGGGGGGTCACCTGAATTTAATGGAGACCCTGGAGCGGGATGAGTATATTATTAGCAGCCAGTAAACTTAAGTGCCTTGCCTCCCGCCTTTTTTGGCACAAAAAAAGTGCAACTCGCCTTTAGGAGTTGCACTTTTTGTTTTTTACAAAGGTACTACGTTAGCAGCCTGTGGGCCACGGGTGCCTTCCACCACGTCAAAGGTTACCTCTTGTCCTTCTTCTAAGGTTTTAAAGCCCTCGGTTTGAATGGCAGAGAAGTGCACAAAAACATCTTCACCTTCTCCGGTTTCAATAAAACCAAAACCCTTTTCAGCATTAAACCATTTTACTTTACCTTGCATCTTTTATCGGCCTCCTAAAATATTATTTGTACAAAAAGCGGAATAACATATAAACCTTCGTGTACCTATTTTAAAGAGGCCTAACGAATTGTTTCAGTTGTTCACACCTTTTCTGCTCCTGTAGAGTACCATAAATTTAATCTAATAGCAAGTATTTAAGGATAATAGATAAAAATAAGATTTTTTTACCTTATCCCCGGGGGCAATATTTGCTGTTATTGCTTAATAATGGAACGAATTGTAGAATTTTCTCGTCTATATATATGGTATCTTATAAATTATAACGGGGTTGGTGGTTATGTATAAAAAACTATTGACAAAACTGTTTAAGTCTTCGATCATTGCGGCCTTAGGAGCCCTTTGTGTTTTGGGGCCTGCCGATATTTCCCCGGTGCAGCTTACAAATGCGGTGGCCTTGGCCAATACAGGCCAAACGGCGGTGATTACCGGAACGTCTGTAAACCTGAGATCGGGGCCGGGCACCGGCCATTCTACCCTGGGCCAGGTGACCCAGGGAGACCGGCTGCCGGTGTTGGGCAAGGAAGGAGATTGGCTGCAGGTACAGAGCAAGGGTCAGTCGGCATGGATAGCCGGTTGGTTGGTGCGGCTGGAAGGCACGGCCACACCGGCAAACGGCACAGGTGCCACCGGTCAAGTGGCTGTGGTTACGGATGCCCTGGTTAATTTAAGGTCAGGCCCGGGGACAAGCCATGACATAGCGGGCCAGGTGGCACAGGGAGACCGGCTGCCGGTTTTGGGAAAAGAGGGCCATTGGCTGCAGGTGCAGGACAGCAAGGGTCAGCCGGCATGGATAGCAGGTTGGCTGGTACGGGTGGAAGGAAGATCCCAACCGGAGCAGGCACCGGCCCAGCAAGCCCCCTCCTCCGGCAAATATGTGGTCTTAACCGGTGACGGTGTAAATGTGCGCAGCGGCCCGGGCACCGGTCACAGTATAGTGGAGACGGTTAACAGGGGAGAAAGACTGAACCGGTTGGCAGAAGAAGGTCAATGGTACAAGGTGCAGTTGCCAAACGGCAAAGAGGGCTGGGTAGCTAACTGGTTGGCTAAAATAGATGATGCGGCACCCCCTGCCAATGGGCCCTCCGGCCCTATGGGTGAAAGCCTTGACTTGGCTTGGTTGCCAATCCCCGAAGATGATAAAGGGCCCGGCAAAGAAGAGGGCAGGAAAGATGACGGCCAAGCAAAGGACGGCGGTGGTGCCGGCTTAAAGGACATTGGAATAGAAAACAAAGGTGACACCACAACCGTTTCGCTCCAAGCCGATGCTAAGTTTGACTACAATGCCTTTTTGTTAACCAACCCCAGCCGATTGGTAATTAACCTTGAGGGTGTGGCCCTGGGGGATGTGCCGGAGTCAAAAAACATTCAGTCTTCAACGGTAAGCGGCTACCGAACGGGCCAATTTAGCACCGAGCCAATGGTTACCAGGGTGGTGCTTGAGCTTAAAGGCCCAACCCATTACCGCACCCGCTTATCCGATGACGGTAAAACTTTATTTGTAGACGCATACTTGGCTGCCCAGGGCGATTATGTGCAGGACAAGGTGATTTTTATTGACCCCGGCCATGGCGGAAATGACCCTGGGGCACCGGCCTATAGCCGTGCCCTTTGGGAGTCTGAAATTGTACTGGATATTTCTCAACGGCTGGCGGCACTGTTGAAAGAGCAGGGTGCAAGGGTGGAGATGAGTCGAAATTCTGATGTTACGGTGGACTTGCATGAGCGCCCCCGGATGGCCAACAGGGCCAATGCAGATATTTTTGTGAGCGTTCATACCAATGCTAACCTTAATTCTGCCGTTAGGGGTACAAGTACTTACTACTATGCCCCCGACAATGTGCCGGAGCTGAGGGAGCAGTTGAACGACCGGCTGCGGCTGGCCCGCAGTATTCAAACGGAAATGGTGCATGGGCTGAAACTGGATGACAAGGGGGTTATTCAAGCTAACTTTGCCGTTCTGCGGGGGTCCCATATGCCTTCGGTGTTGGTGGAAACGGCTTTCATCAGCAACCCCGAGGAAGAACGGCTGTTAAGGGACAGCAACTTCCGTCAGGAGGTTGCAGAGGCCATTGCCCGCGGTATTAATGCTTATTTTCAAGGTAAATAGCGGCCATTGGTTGCATTGTAAAATGTGAACTTGAAGATCTACTGTGAGGGCTCAATTTATTTGAGCCCTTTTAACATACTAATAGGTATAAATGTTAGGATAAAAAGAAGGAACATTTTGCAAGCTAGAGAAAAGTTATAGTATGCTTAATCCATTTAAAGTATCACACTAATCTTTTAGTTACTGCATAGAGGAGGGGTTTAATGGGTGACAAAAAAATTACCCTTGTGCTAGGTGTTATCGGTGCAGATGTGCATGCGGTTGGCAACCGAATACTGCACTATGCCCTCACGGAAGCCGGATTTAATGTGATAAATATTGGGGTAATGGCTTCCCAGGAAGAATTTATCAATGCGGCCATAGAAACCAATGCCGATTGCATTATGGTATCATCACTGTACGGCCACGGTGAAATTGACTGCCGGGGTTTGAGGGAGAAGACCATAGAGGCCGGTTTAACCAATATTAAATTGTATGTTGGCGGTAACTTGGTGGTAGGCAAACAGAACTGGGAGGAAGTGGAGAAAAAGTTTTTGGACATGGGTTTTGATAGGGTATATCCTCCGGGTACCATGCCCCAGGAAGCCATTGATGACCTAAAGGAAGACTTTGGGCTGAAATAGGGGTGTGGTCACTATGAAATCAAATTTAGCTTTGCTCATAGACTTTGGCAGTACTTACACTAAAGTAAGTGCAGTGGATTTAGCCAAAGAAACTGTGGCTGCCTGTGCCGAAGCCCCCACAACGGTTGATACTGACATCATGCATGGGTTAAATGCTGCACTGGAAGAAATATACTCACAATTGGGTACCAAAGAGGCGGAGTTTACATATAAACTGGCCTGCAGCAGTGCAGCAGGGGGTTTGCGCATTGTGGCCATAGGTTTAATTAGGGACCTGACGGTGGAAGCGGCAAAGCAGGCGGCCCTGGGGGCCGGTGCCCGGGTGCTGGGTGTTTATGCCCATGAATTAACAATTCAAGAAATAAATGAAATAGAAGGGGCCAAGCCGGAAATTGTGCTGCTGGCGGGCGGCACCGACGGGGGCAATAAGGAAGTTATCCTGCACAACGCCCGCATGCTGGCCGAAAGTTTGATATCGGCCACCATTATTGTGGCCGGTAACAAGGTGGTGGCCGACGACGCCAGGCAAATACTGGTTAAAGCCGGCAAGGAAGTTTTGGTGACAGAAAACGTGCTGCCTGAGCTGGACAAGCTTAACGTTATACCGGCCCGGAGGCTGATTCGCCAGGTCTTTTTAGATAAAATAGTGGTGGCAAAGGGTTTAAACCGGGCAGAAAGCTTTGTTGAAAGGATACTGATGCCCACGCCTGCGGCAGTTTTAAACGCCGCTCACCTATTGGCCAAGGGTACAAAAGGTGAGCAGGGTTTAGGTGATATTTTGCTGCTGGATATAGGTGGGGCCACCACCGATGTGCATTCCCTGGCCCAGGGCTTGCCCACCAAGTCGGGGATAAGTTTGCGAGGATTACCTCAGCCCTATGCCAAGCGCACGGTGGAAGGCGATTTAGGCATGCGGGTGAGTGCCGCTGCCCTTTATGAGACTGTACCGCCGGGTACATTGGAAGGGTACAGCGGTGCTTCCGCAGAGCGGGTACAAAGGTACATTGAAGATATAAGCAAAGACTACAGAAAAATACCTCAGGATGAAGAAGAGATGCGCATTGAAACGGC
The DNA here is from genome assembly GCF_000711975.1 of Desulfofalx alkaliphila DSM 12257. NCBI lineage: Bacteria > Bacillati > Bacillota > Clostridia > Eubacteriales > Peptococcaceae > Desulfofalx > Desulfofalx alkaliphila. The sequence continues at coordinate 29,806 of NZ_JONT01000001.1, forward strand.
AATGGCGGTACAATGTGCACAAGTTGCGGCATCTCGCCATGCCGGGACTTTGGAAGTGGTTTGGACTCCCTTTGGTGCCAGTTACGTGCAGCACGGAAAGGACCTAACAGAGACCCCTTATCTCATTGGTACCGGCGGGGTAATAGTTAACCACCCGCAGCCAAAGGAAATTTTACAGGGGGCCATATTTAAGGATGACGATGTAACGGTGCTAAAGCCTAAGGATCCCACACTGTTACTGGATGAGAAATATATACTTGCTGCCATGGGGCTGTTGGCAGAGGTAGAACCGGAGTTGGCCCTGCGCATAATGAAAAACCACTTAATAACGCTTTAAGGGAGAGGATTATGGTGAAACTGGCCAATAAAAAGATGGAATGGGATGAGTTTCTGCAAATCCGCCGGCAGGTGTTGGAGACCTGGTCCACCGGGCAGCAGGTGGACCTTGAAGAGGGGGTTCAATACCAACAGCAAATTCCCCATAATCGGCGCTTTGCTGAGTTGATGAAAACAGCGGAGGCAGAGGGGCAAACCTTGGCCCAACCCCGGGCAGGGGTAGCCTTGGTGCAAGAACATATTGAATTATTACAGTACTTGGAAAAAGAGGGGGAGGCCGATTGTCTACCCACCACCATAGATAGTTACACCCGGCAGAATCGTTACAATGAAGCCCAGGCGGGCATCGATGAAAGCCGCATTCAAGGTCGTTCAATGCTCAATGGTTTTCCGGCAGTAAACCATGGGGTGGCCCAATGCCGGCGGGTGGTTGAATCACTGAAGGTGCCGGTACAGGTGCGCCATGGTACCCCTGACGCCCGGCTTTTGGCGGAGATTACGCTGGCCGGAGGATTCACCAGTTTTGAAGGGGGCGGTATCTCCTATAATATTCCTTATGCTAAGGATGTTACCCTGGAACGTTCCATCACCCATTGGCAGTACGTGGACCGCTTGATAGGTTATTACCAGGAACAGGGTGTAACAATAAATAGAGAACCCTTTGGGCCGCTCACCGGCACACTGGTTCCCCCCAGTATATCCCACAGCATTGGAATTATTGAGGCCCTATTGGCCGCTGAGCAGGGGGTAAAAAGCATAACCCTGGGTTACGGGCAGTGCGGTAACCTGGTGCAGGACGTGGCCGCCATTAGCACTTTGAAGGAATTGGCCCAAGAATACTTAGAAAAGTTTGGTTATCACGATGTTCACATATCCACCGTTTTCCACCAATGGATGGGGGGCTTCCCCCAGGATGAGAGCAGTGCCTTTGGGGTAATTGGCTGGGGTGCCGCCACTGCAGCACTTGCCAAGGCTACCAAGGTAATAGTAAAGACCCCCCACGAGGCCATGGGTGTTCCCACCAAGGAAGCTAACGCCGCCGGCATTAAAGCCACTAAACAAATACTAAACATGCTGCGGGATCAAAGTTTGCCCCAGTGCGAAGAACTGAAAGCGGAAAAGGATATTATTGTTAAAGAAGTGCGCTGCATAATGGATAAGGTGATAGAGTTCGGGGAAGATGATGTGGCTTTAGGTGCAGTGCGGTGTTTTCAGGCCGGTATTTTAGATGTACCCTTTGCCCCCAGCAGGCAAAATCTGGGCAGGTTATTACCGGCCCGGGACAGCAACGGGGCCGTTCGCTTGCTGGACTTTGGCAACCTGCCTTTTACCAGGGAAATTGCGGATTTTCACCGGCAAAAGATTGAGGAACGGGGCCGGATAGAGGGCAGGCAGCCCAGTTTCCAAATGGTGATAGACGACATCTACGCCATCGGTAAGGGCATGCTGGTGGGAAAACCGAAGTAGGAAAGTTTAGTTTTAAACCGGATGGGTGGACGGTGGAGTCCACCCATACATTACATAGAAACCAGGTGAATATAGATGAAAATTGTACAGGTGTTGGCTTCTCCGGGATTGACCGGATTTTACTTTGACGATCAAAGGGCAATAAAAAGAGGAGTTACCACAGATGGATTTGCCCTTGTTGGGGAGCCTCAAACGGCGGGCTTCAGTGCGGTGCGCCAGCGGGGAGAATCCATTTCCATTATGCTGCTCTTGGAAGACGGCAGTGTTGCCTACGGTGACTGTGCTGCGGTGCAGTACTCCGGTGCAGCCGGAAGAGACCCGCTGTTTTTGGCGAGGGACTTTATACCGGTGATAGAAGAGCAATTGGCGCCCCGGCTGGTGGGCAGGGATGTAAGAGAATTTAAAAGTCTGGCCGAAGAATTTGATCAGATGCGGCAGCCAGACGGAAGAAAATTTCACACTGCCATTCGCTACGGGTTAACCCAGGCCCTGCTGGATGCGGTGGCCAAAAACAAAAAAATTACCATGGCAGAGGTGGTGGCCCAGGAGTATAAGGCCCCCCTGTCTTCACAACCGATACCTATCTTTACCCAGACGGGGGACGATAGATATGATAATGCAGACAAGGCAATTATTAAAAGGGCAGACGTATTGCCCCACGGGCTTATTAATAATTTAGAAACAAAACTGGGCCGTGACGGCGGTAAACTGTTGGAATACGTAAGCTGGCTGAAGGGCCGGGTGCAAAGGCTGGGGGACGGCAATTATCGCCCGGTTATTCACATCGATGTTTACGGAACCATCGGTCAACTCTTTAATGACCGCATCGAGCCCATGGCCGATTATTTAGGGAAATTAGAGCAGGCAGCTGCCCCCTTTGAACTGCGCATTGAAGGCCCCATTGACGTCGGCAGTAAGGAAGGACAGATAGATGCGCTGGCCCGGCTGTGCCGAAGCTTAAAGGCCAAGGGCATTAAGGTGGCAGTGGTGGCAGACGAGTGGTGCAACACCCTGGATGACATCCGCCGGTTTGTGGATGCCGGAAGCGGAGACATGGTACAGATTAAAACACCTGACTTAGGGGGTATAAATAATACCATTGAGGCGGTACTCTATGCAAAGGAAAAGGGAGTGGGCGCCTACCAGGGAGGTACCTGCAACGAGACCGAGCGTTCAGCCCAGGTGTGTGTGCATGTGGCCATGGCCACCCGCCCCGAACAGATTTTAGCAAAACCGGGCATGTCGGTGGACGATGCAATGATGGTAGTTTATAACGAAATGAGCCGCCTGCAAGTACTGTTGCAGGCCAAAGGTGTGTAGCAGCCATGGAAAAAATCGGTTTAACAACCACCATACCGGTGGAGGTTATTTACGCCGCCGGCATGGTGCCGGTGGATTTAAACAATGTTTTTATCAATCACCACAACCCCCAGGGCTTGGTGGAAGAGGCAGAATTGGCCGGCTATCCCCGCAACATTTGCAGTTGGATCAAGGGGATGTATTCCACTGTGATGCAAAATGACGATATTGGCACCGTTATCGCGGTGACCCAGGGGGACTGCAGTAACACCCACGCCCTTATGGAAACGCTCTTGCTGGCCGGGGTACGGGTGATTCCTTTTGCCTTTCCCTTTGACAGGGACTATGATTTATTAAAATTACAGATAGAAAAACTGATGGAGGCCCTGGGGGTAAGCTGGCAGCAAGTAAAGGATGCTCAAAAGAGGCTGAATAAGGTGCGGCAGAGGGTATGGGAACTAGACCGGCTGACTTGGCAGCAGAATAAAATCAGCGGCTGGGATAACCATCTTTATCAGGTGAGCTGCAGTGACTTTAATGGGGATCCGGAGCTTTTTGGGCAGCAGTTGGATGAGTATTTGGCTAAGGTGCCGGATATGCCCGAAATTGAAACCCAAATAAGGATAGGCTACATGGGGGTGCCTCCAATTATGGATGACCTTTACCATTACTTAGAGGAGCGGGGTGCCCGGGTTGTTTATAATGAAACCCAGCGCCAGTTTACCATGCCCTTTAACACTGATGACTTGGTGGAGCAGTATCGCCTATATTCATACCCTTACGGTATATTTTACCGCTTAGAGGATGTGCAGCAGCAAATTAAACTGCGCCGGCTGGATGGCATAATTCATTACGCCCAGAGCTTTTGCTACCGGCAAATTGAGGATATGATAGTGCGCCAGCGCTTGGATGTGCCAATACTTACACTGGAAGGGGACAAACCCAACAAGTTAGATGCCCGTACCCGGATGAGATTAGATGCTTTTATAGAAATGTTGAGGTGACACCATGTTTGCAGGCATAGACCTGGGCAGCAGAAATGTGAAGGTTGCGCTGATGGATGAAAAGGAAAGGTTAAGTTTACATAAATTTGATACCGTGGCCTTTTACCGCCAACACGGCCGCCTGGAAGATGGGCAGTTGGTGGTGGATCTTGCAGGATTAGGCTTGGGCGCCATTGAACTGAAGTCGTTGGTGAGTACCGGCTACGGCAGGCAAACCATTAACCTGAAGGATGCCAAAAACATACCCGAGATAAAGGCACACGTGACCGGGGCGGTATATCTTACCGGGTTAAAGGATTTTACCCTGCTTGATTTGGGCGGCCAGGACAGCAAGGTGGTTAAAATAAGCAAGGGTAGGATGATGGACTTTGAAACCAACGACCGCTGTGCCGCCAGCACGGGGCGGTATCTGGAAAACATGGCCGCAGTGTTAGATATTGACATGGAGGAGTTAAGCCGACACTATGAAGACCCGGTGGATTTAACTTCAACCTGCGCCATCTTTGGTGAAACCGAATTAATCGGCAAGGTGGTGGAAGGCTACTCCACCGCCCAACTGGCTGCCGGGGTAAACTACACCATATTTAAGCGGGTAAAGCCCATGCTAATAAAGTTGGCCAGCCCCACCATAGTGTTCACCGGCGGAGTGGCCCAAAACCGGGCGCTGTTGGAAATAATAAGGCAGGAACTTGATGTGGAGGTTATAGTACCGGAAAATCCCCAGTATGTGGGCAGTATTGGCTGTGCAGTTACAGCCCTTAAAGAAGTCTAAAAGGGGAAGGGGGGCATTATAATATGTACTTAACCGTCTTGGGTTGCTGGGCGCCCTACCCTGCGCCGGGCGGTGCATGTTCAGGGTATCTGCTGCAAAAGGGTGAAACGGCGGTGATGCTGGAGGCCGGCAACGGCAGCTTTAGTAAACTATGCCGTCATACAGATTTTTGCAACCTTGCGGCAGTAATTATCACCCACCTGCACCCCGATCACTATATGGATTTGTTTTGCCTTCGCCATGCCATTGCCGGGGCCATTGACAGGGGTGAACGCACCGGGCCGCTGGCCTTGTTTTTGCCCAAGGGCCCGCAGGAGGAATATGAGCGATTGGCGGGGTTAACCGATGCTTTTTTAGTAAATGCCATTGAAGATTTGCCCCTGGTGCATCTATCCAAGGACCTTCAGGTGCGCCGCTCGCGGGTGGGAATGATGCAGTTGGAGTTTGCCCTTAATCTTCACCCTTTACCGGCCTACGCAGTGAGTGTAGAATGTAACCAGAGCAAAATGGTTTTTTCCGGGGATACGGCCCGCACCGCCGCTTTAGAGGAACTGGCCCGGGGAGCGGATTTGTTTCTGTGTGAGGCCAGTGGATTGGATAAGGATATTGAATTTGTTAAAAAGGGCCACCTCACCGCCCGGCAGGCCGGTGAACTGGCCAGGGACGCCGGCGTACGGCGCCTGGTAATTACCCATTTTTATCCGCCTTACGACTTAAATAAATTGAGCACCCAGGCAGCGGAGGGGTTTGGCCGGCCTGTGGCCTTGGCCAAGGAAGATGTTAGGTATGAGGTTTAAAGACATAGAAAATATAAGCAGGCAATGGCCTTAACTGTCCGGAGGACAGAATTTGTAGGTGGGAGAGTGTTGTTAATGCCTTACATTGTACATGAATATTTGATGCATGCGGTGTATTTTGCTCCCCGGGGGCGGCACAGGCTGACGGACCTGGGTTCCGACCTGGCCCAGAGATACCTCACCCCCCATGATAAATTGATCGGTTTTATCGGCGATGCCGGGGCGGGTAAGTCCCTGCTTATACGGGGGATGTTTCCGGGTTTGGAGCTTACCAACGATGATGAAGGCATCAATTTACGGCCCTTGCCCCTTTTGGAAGATGCCAGGCGGGGCCACTTCCGCTACCATACCTACCACTTAGATGTACGCTTTGAAACAGCCTTTGCCCAACCCTATGAGTTAGCGGAAGCGGTAGATAAAGCAATGGAAAATGACCGGCGGGTGGTTGTGGAGCACTTTGATTTATTGTATCCTCACCTTACTTACAATGCCAATATACTGGTGGGTATTGGTGAAGAGGTTATTGTCACCAGCCCGGGCATTTTTGGCCCTGAACCCCAAGAAATAGCAGATATAGTTTTTGAATCGCTTATTTACCGGAAAATGGCCCACAGTGCAGAGGATATCACCAGCTGTGTGTTGCGGGAGATGGGCCTGTCGGAACCTTCGGAACACGACGATATGAAACACGGCTTTGTATTGGAGTTCAGGGAAAAACCAAATATAGATCTTGATGAGGTGCAGAGACGGGTTTTGGAAATTATAAACAAAAATGCTGCCCTGCAGTACCTTGATGAAAGACATATTAAAGTGGGAGACAGAATTATTAAGTGCACCGGGCCCCGTTTGCACGTGAGCTGCACCGGGAAGATAGAAAATTTTAGGCTGCTTAAGGAGTTTAAATGGGATCCCATCAATAAAATGTATGCCATTGCGGGTTTGGTGGGGCCGGTTAGGGAAGACGAAAGCCCCGATCACCCAAACCGTTTTCGCCTTATTACCAAGGCAAAGAAGAGGTCGGAGTCATTAAAATTTAAGGAGGACTAAAACATTGCAAAGGGTTGACGGCAGAAAACCGAAACAATTGAGGCGGGTAAAATTTACCAGGAATTATATCAAACATGCCGAGGGCTCAGTGCTGATTGAAATGGGAGACACTAAGGTTATTTGTACCGCATCGGTGGAAGATAAGGTACCACCCTTCCTTAAGGGATTAGAACAGGGCTGGGTAACTGCCGAGTATTCCATGCTGCCCAGGGCCACCGGAAATCGCACCGTGCGCGAGGCGGCCAGGGGCAAGTTGGGTGGGCGCACCATGGAAATCCAGCGGCTAATTGGGCGGGCCATGCGCTCGGTGGTAGATTTGAAAGCCCTGGGTGAGCGCACCATAACCTTAGACTGTGATGTTATTCAGGCCGATGGGGGCACCAGGACGGCTTCAATTACCGGAGCCTTTGTGGCGCTGATAGACGCCCTTAACCATCTGCTGGAAAAGGGATTAATTAAAACAATTCCGGTTAAAGAGTTTGTGGCTGCCGTCAGTGTGGGGCGGGTAAAGGGGCAGGTGCTGCTCGATCTCTGCTACTCTGAGGACTCAATTGCCCAGGTGGATATGAATGTGGTGATGACCGGTGCCGGGGACTTTGTGGAAATACAGGGTACCGGTGAAGAAGACACTTTTTCCCGCAGGGACCTGGATACCATGTTGGATTATGCAGAGTTTGGCATAAGGGAACTCATCCAAGTGCAAAAAGAGGTATTGGGGGAAGTGGCCGAGCGGGTTGGAAGGTGAGGTAAATAAGATGTTGAAAATGGTGCTGGCCAGTGGCAATCAAGGCAAACTAACAGAACTAAAAACAATGCTTGCCCATTTAAATATTGAAGTACTGTCCCTGGCAGATTATCCGGAAATGCCGGAAACAGTGGAAGATGGCCATAGCTTTGAAAGCAATGCCCAAAAAAAGGCGCGGGAGGCAGCGGAGTATACCGGTCTGCTGGCCCTTGCCGATGACTCCGGCCTTGAGGTGGACTTTTTAAACGGTCAACCGGGGGTGCATTCCGCCCGCTTTGCCGGGGAACCAAAGGATGACGCCGCCAACAATGAAAAACTGCTGCAACTGTTAAAAGGCCTGCCGTGGGAAAAGCGCACGGCCAGATTTCGCTGTGTAATAGCAATATGTACTCCCGCAGGTGAAATGTATACCGCTGATGGCAGCTGTGCAGGGTTTATCCTTGAACAGTCCAGGGGGGACGGTGGATTTGGTTACGATCCCTTGTTTTATGTGCCCCAATATGATAAAACCTTTGCTGAATTGACAATGGAAGAGAAGAACAAGATCAGCCACCGGGGAATTGCCTTAAAAAAGGCGGTGCAAATACTAGAACGGATAAAAGAAGGGTTGATTAGGTAGGTGCGTATTGGGGTGCTAAGTGATACCCACGGTGATGTGGCAATGGCAAAACTGGCCTTAACCAAAATGGGCAACATTGATATTCTTTTACATGCCGGGGATCACTTTCAAGATGCTAACGAACTGGCTAAAACTAAAAAAGTTCCGGTATATGCTGTGGTGGGTAATTGTGATTGGGACAATGAGAAGGAAGATCTTCTCATCACGGCCGGTGGCAAAAAAATCTGGCTTACCCATGGCCACAGGTACGGAGTAAAGGCCTCTCACCGGCAATTAATTACCCATGCCCTGGAAGAAAAGGTGGACATAGTGGTTTATGGCCACACCCATGTGCCGGTATCTGTATTTGAACAGGGCGTGTTGCTGTTTAACCCCGGCAGTCTTACCAGACCCAGAGGGATCAAAGGCTCAACCTATGGTATTATAGAAATTGACGGTGATGACATTGTGCCCTTTATACATGAATTGTAAAAAGCTCCCACTTGCATTAATCGCCGGGCCATGTTAAACTATAGAAGTCGGCCCGATGAGGGAACGAAAAAGTATTGACAATGGAAGTTTTTTAGAGTAAAATAAATGACGTTGCAAAGCTAATAAAATGTTGTGCGGGTGTAGCTCAATGGTAGAGCACCGGCCTTCCAAGCCGGGTACGTGGGTTCGATTCCCATCACCCGCTCCATTTATTTGATATTTAAAGCAATCATCTGTAGGGATGGTTGCTTTTTTTATTGTTTATTTGGAAAACCATTTTTAAAGATTAGCCATAAGGATACCATACATGGTAATATTTGCTTATGGATAATAACAGGAGATATTGAGCAATCCTGCCGGTCAACCATTTATTATAAAGGGGGCGAAGGTGATTGGGAATACGGCCAAAAGAATGCCTCTTATTGTTTTCAATTATTATGATTTTGCTCTTTCTAGCAGTGGGCAATTACATAAAGGCAAATTATTATAAATCAATACAAGATGCCTTGGTGACTGATCTTGAATTTATTAAAGAAAATTCACATACCAGGGAAATAAAATTAATCACAGAAAAAGGAACCTTTATCATTCCCGATTACGTGACCAACTTTGCTTATTCTGATTCTGAATCGCATAGGATGATCAGAATACTGAAAACAGATTCCAAGTATACACCTGGCAACTTCAACGATACCATCGAAAGGTTTTTGTCTACGGAAATCTCTGTAAATCAAACTGAGGTAGATATTGAGTACCTAATTAAAAAAGATAGAAAAATAATTAAATATCTAAACTATCCAATTTACCATTCAAGGAACACAGCAAGTGATTAATTATAAAAACAGGTGCTTTTTGTAGCACCCGCCAACTTGGTAACCCAGTGGATGGCAGCAGCTGGGAAAGGTTAAGGTCACCCTGCAGCCGGCACCTACCGCTGCCACCCCAAAAATTTTAATTTAGCAGACTTCCAACAACTTCTTAGCCTCCACATAAGCCGCCATGCCCTTAGCTACCTTTTTAGCCTCCTTCATTGCCAATACCACTGTGGCGGGCTGATGGACAACATCACCTCCGGCAAAGACTCCTTTACGGGAAGTCATGCCGTATGGGACTTTCTTAGTGATCACATATCCTGCCTCATTTACATCGATTCCCTTAGTGGTTGAAATAATACGTGCCGCCGGGCGGGAACCAATGGCAAGGAGAACTTTGTGGGCAGGCAGCACAGTTCTGCCTGTCGGAGTTTCAACTTCTAAGCCCGTGAGCCTGCCCTCTGTACCCACAAAGGACACGGGGGTGCACTGCCAGTGAAATTTTACCCCCTCGGCCACTGCATCTTCATACTCAGACTGCAAGGCTGTGAGCTCATTTACTGTTTTGCGAAAGGTCACAGACACCTTGCCGGCCCCAAGACGCAGCAATGTGCGAGCTGCATCCATGGAAACATTGCCGCCACCTATTATGAGCACCTCATCACCGGGGCAGATGGGAACTTCTTTACGGTCAATTTTTCCCTGGTTATACAAGGTGATGGTGCGCAAAATATAGGTTGCCTGTATGATGCCCATCAGATCTCTGCCCGGCAAATTTAAATCCTTAGGGAGCGCAGTTCCGCTACCGATAAATATTGCGTCAAAACCCTCTTCAAACAACCGGTCAATGGTAACATCGGCCCCCACAAGACAGTTGGTGATAAACTTTACTCCCAGTTGTGCAATGCGCTCGGTTTCTTGCCGCACCACTTCCTTAGGCAATCTAAATTGTGGGATGCCGTAAAGCAGCACACCGCCGGGTTCGTTTTCAGCTTCGTATACCACAACGGTAAAGCCCTGCTTAGCAAGATCCCCTGCGACGGTCAGTCCTGCCGGTCCTGATCCGATAACTGCCACCCTGCCCTTAGATTTAGTGAACACCTTAGGCTTAAGGAGGTTCATTTCAGCATCAAAGTCAGCAATAAACCGTTCCAGTTTGCCAATTTTAATTCCCTGCTGTTTTTTTGTTAAGACACAGTGTCCTTCACACTGTTTTTCATGGGGACAAACCCGCCCGCATACAGCGGGCAAGTTGCTTCGCTCAGCTATAATCTCCCTTGCTTCTCCCATGTTACCCTTAGCCAAAGCTTGAATAAATGCGGGGATATCGTTGTCAATGGGACAGCCCGTACGACAAAGGGGCTTAGAACAGTTAAGGCAGCGGCCGGCCTCTGTGATTGCTTCTTTAGTGGTAAATCCCTGATCTGTTTCTACAAAGGTTAGTCCTAGCTTATTTAAGTTGCTATCCCTATTAATAATCATACGCTGTCACCCCATTACTTAAACTTGTCTCTTTGCCGGTGTGTATGGTTGTCCCCGGTGGCTGGTTAAAGTGAAATCTTTCTTAAATTATATCAAATTGTTTGTTAAACAATTTATAGTCTGGACTACGTCAAAATTATTCTTTTTTGACTATAAACACTTACAAGAGATAAAAGCCCTAAAAGTATATTATTTAAATCATAGGTCAAGACTAAATTATAAATAAATGGGGAGGTGAACAAATAATGGATACCTTAAGACAAATTGCCCTGGCGCTAATTATTATTGGGGCCCTTAACTGGTTGTTGGTGGGACTTTTCACCTATGACCTGGTGGCGGCAATTTTTGGTGGGCAAACAGCAATTATTAGTCGTATTATTTATACCTTGGTTGGTGTCGCCGGTATCTATGCCCTTACGTTCTTCTTTAGAACTGATGTGGCAGAAAAAAGCTAAGAAAAGAACCATTCCCCTTATGGACGGGGAATGGTTCTTTTCATGTCCATAAAAGTTTAGACAATTTTCTGAATAAGGTTGCCCTTTTAGAAGGAATATGTCCTATTATAAAAGAACAAGTCTAATAAACAAAGAGAAAAGGGGGAATAAAGTATGAAGCTAAAAATTGGGGCTAAAATAAGCGGCGGCTATATTGTAATGCTGATATTGCTCTCGGCTCTAGGAGCATATAGCTTTATATCCACCGGTAAAATGTCCAAGGATATTGATCAGGTGGATATACTAAATCAGCACCTGGCCCTGCAAGGCGAAATAGAAGCAGAGTTTTTAAACTCTACGGCGGGTATCAGGGGATATATTGCCTATGGTACCGAAAACCACAGGGATAATTTTATTCACCACATGACTAATACCATAGACCTGGCAAGGCAACTTGCTGATTTTACCGACAACGAAAAAAGAGAGCAGGTGCAAGAACTCATTGATATAAGCACTGAATACTTCCAGGGCATTAGTGCAGAATTACTTCCCGCAGTGGAAAGACAATATGCCTCCCAAACCCTGGAAGAGATGGAAGAACGCAGGGCAGAGGTGGTGGCCATAGCCGGCCAATATATACCCCTTACCGAACGGATAAATGAAATTAACCATGCCATGGTAGTTGAAGATACCGCCAACCGTGACAATTACCTGGGGGCCACTACCAGGCTGATGGCGGGGATACAAACACAGTCTGTTGCTGTCACCGCTATCGCTATGGTTATCGGTGGGCTGTTGAGCATATTCATTACACGGGCTGTAAAAAACCCCATGGTGGAAATGGCAGCCGGTGCCAATAGGTTAGCCCAGGGTGATTTTACCCAAAAGATCAATGTAGGCAGCGACGATGAAATCGGTGATCTGGCCCGTTCTTTAAATGAAATGTCTGACCAATTGGCCAATCTTATTAGCGAAGTGTCTAACAATGCCCAGGTTGTGGCTGCCCAGAGTGAAGAAATGGCAGCGGCCAGTGAAGAGGTTAATTCATCGGTTGAGGAAGTTGCCAACACGGCCAGCCAGGTTGCTGCCACTGCCGAAAAGAGTTTTGAAAAAGCTACCCTGGCAGTGAAAGAATCTGAGGATGTTGAATTACTTGCCCAGGAGGGCAATGAAACGGTGCAGGATACCATTGAGAAAATAAATGCCATCGCCAAGGCCACCACCGAAGTGGAACTGGCAATTAAAGCCCTGGGTCGGCTATCCGGTGAAATTGGCAATATTACCGATTTAATATCAGATATTGCCGAGCAAACAAACCTGCTGGCATTAAACGCTGCCATTGAAGCGGCCCGGGCAGGGGAAGCCGGAAGAGGGTTTGCGGTGGTGGCTGAAGAGGTGAGGAAGCTTGCCGAGCAGTCTGCCGATGCCACCAGGGATATTAACGAGCTGGTAAAACAGGTGCAAATCGGGGTGGACACTGCATCAACAGCCATGGAAAACGGCACTGTTCAAGTACAGGAAGGGGTGCAGTTGGCATCTGAGGCCGGTAAAGCTTTAAACAGCATATATACTGCGGTTAAGGAAAGTATTCAGTTAGTTAAGGATATGGCTGAGGGGGCAAAACAAAGTAGCATGGGCATGGAACAGGTGGCAGCCAGCAATGAACAGATAACCTCAACGGTTCAACAGGTAACCGGGGCATCTCAAGAATTGGCCGGCATTGCCAACCAGTTACAGCTTTCGGTAGAGAGATTTAAAATTTAATCCTCTTATTTTAGCAAAAAAGAAATCACCCTTTTGGCTTAAAAAGGGTGATTTCTTCATAAACAAATTTTTGGTTATTGACCTGCCCCGTAGTAGCGAGGAGTCGGACTCAACAATAACAAAATGAGAATTAAGAAAATTATAAAGGAGTTGTCACCGCAGCCACCACCGTAGTATCCCATTATAACGCCCCCCCTTCCTTCTTCGAACTACTGCATAATATGGTCGGGGGGCCTTATTTGTTACATTGTTTTCATCATTTTACATTACCGTCAATGCTGATGACCACTTCCCTAAGCGGTATCTCTTTGCCGGAATTTTGCAGTGCCTGTTTAATCAGGGTTGAAATGCCGCCGCAGCAGGGTACTTCCATGCGGGCCACCACTATTGTTTTAATATCGTTGTTCACCAGTATTTGAGTCAGTTTTTCCACATAACCCTCAATGTTATCCAGCTTGGGGCAGGCAATGGCGATAGCTCGGTCTTTTAACAGTTTTTCCTGAAAATCCCCATAGGCTGCCATGACACAGTCTGCGCTTAGCAGCAGGTTGGCGTTTTTGAAGTAGGGTGCCGCCGGATTTACCAGGTGCAACTGGACAGGCCATTGACGCAAGCGGGACGGCTGACTGCCATGGGCAACAGGCCCCTTATCTTTCCTTTCAATTATCTTGCTCAGGGTAGATGGACATCCGCAGGCTAGGCTTTGGCTTTCAGCCTGTTTAGATGAACAGCCACAGGCAGAGACAGAGCTCTGGTTTTCGCTTTTAAGTTTAATGTTAGCCCTGTCGCTGTTAAAAGCTTCGGCGTCCTTTTCGACCAATTGAATGGCACCCACCGGGCATTGGGGTAAACACATTCCCAAACCGTCACAGTAAGACTCTGAAACCAACTTCGCCTTACCGTCAACCAACTGGATAGCGCCTTGCATGCAGGCGTTTGTGCAAAGACCGCAACCGATACATTTATCTCTATCGATTTCAATTATTTTGCGTTTCATTATAATTACCTCCTTGGGCTATTTGTTTTTATGTGTTCATTATAGGGCAATTTAAGGGGGTGAGCTGTAATCTAGATCACACCTGTTAAAATCATTTAGAATAAATTAGTTTTTTTATAATGAACCCTTTATAGCCCCAAGGTGAGGTTATAAATACTGCAACAAAGCCGTTGCAATGGAAAAATAAATCATCAATCCTAAAATATCATTGATGGTGGTGATGAAGGGGCCCGAGGCCACCGCCGGGTCAATCTTTAAACGGTTAATGATTAGCGGTATTATGGCGCCGGCCAGCGTGGCCACAATTAAGGTGCAAAATAGCGAAACCCCGATAATAAAACCAATCACCAAGTTACCATGGGTAATTATCTGTGAAATAAGGGCGACAATTGCCCCGCATACCAGGCCCATAATTAAGCCCGTTAATGTTTCCCGCTTAATAAGGTGGATTACTCCGTCCTTATCAAACTTACCCAGTGTCAAACCCCTTACCACCACAGCCAATGACTGAATTCCGGTATTCCCTGCCATACCGGCAATTAGCGGGATAAAAAAGGCCAACATGGCCGCTTCCTCTAAGGTGGCTTCGAAACTGCCAATAATTCTGGCGGTAAACATACCGATGAACAAGAGCAAAACCAGCCAGGGCAAACGTTTTCTTGATGCTTCCAAGGCGCCGATTTCCAAATCCACAGCACCCTTTACGGCAGAAATCTCTCCAAAGTCCTCGGTGGCTTCATCTTCCAGCACGTCAATGACGTCGTCCACTGTAACAATCCCCACCAGCCTGCCCTGGTCATCGGTAACGGGTACGGCCAGTAAGTCATAATTTTTAATGGTGTTGGCCACTTCTTCCTGGTCGGTTAATACCGTTACAGACACCACCTGAGAACTCATTATATCTTCTACCTGTTGTTCAAGTTGGGCAATAATTAAATCCCGCAGTGAAAGTACGCCCACCAGCTTTTCATTTTTATCAATCACATACAAATAATAGATGGTTTCAGCGTTTGGCCCTTCCCGGCGCAGGCGCTGCATTACCGAATCTACCTTTTCCGATACGGAGGTGACCACATATTCTGTGGTCATAATGGCACCGGCTGTTTCTTCGGGGTAAGCCAATAGTTCTTTTACTTCCTGGGCTTCTTCCTTATCCATTTTGCCCAGAAAATCTTTGACAGTGGAATCATCTAACTTACCTAAAAAATCTGCAGCCTCGTCAGAGGGCAAGATATTTAATATTTCCACCGCGTAAGCCCGATCCATTTCCAGGATGTATGCCTTTTGATTTTCAAACTCCAGCCCCTGGAAAACATCCCCCATTTCATCGGGTGTTAGATAGCTGTAAACCAGCTGTCTTGTTTCCTCTTCCAGCAGTTCAAATATTTCTACCTGGTCAGTGGGGTGCAGTTCCAAAAAATATTCTCTGAACTTGCTGCGATTCTTATCTGTTAATAACTGAAGAATATAATCGGTATATTCTTGACGATTTTCGTGATTTAACTTCACCATTTTTGATTCCCCCTTCTTGAGGGAACCCATTAAGAATTCCTTGAGGTGATCCAAAACGGATTCCCAACTAGATGTATATGTATTATGTTACAAATGGCAGTGAACTTTCCCGTGTCAGGCACATCTTCCATTTTGAATCACCTCCTGTAGAACATTATATTAAGTAATAAATAAAAAAGCGCCTTCAACGACTGAAGGCGCACGAGTACGAATGATGACCGCAAAATGGGCATCCCTCAATCGTTGAGCTTTAGCACTGTGGGGCATAGGAAAATTCCAGCTGCGTTAAAAACTACCTTAATTCGATAGCTTCTGTTAACCCGTTGGCGTCTTTAGACGTTTCTGGGCAGCAGCGTATCTCCAACACAGGAGCCTCACCTAACGAAGGTTATTGATTTTTAGGCCTTATTAGACGATACATGAAATCAAGGGCTGTGTCAAGGACAATATCGATAAAATTTGTTAAATGGATGTTAGCCGGGCGCAACTGTATATCTCACCATTGTCACTTAATTTGCGAAATAGTATAATTATATTAGTGTTAATTATAACAATTGTCTGGGGAGGGAGGCTGCATGTTGTCTGTTGAGTTATCAGAGGAAGAAAGGGACTACTTGGCATCAAAGGGCACAAATGTAAAATTCCCCAAAGGGCAAATAATATTTACATCGGGTCAGCGAACCAATGAGGTTTACTTTATCCAGAGGGGATGGGTGAAAATTTACCGCACCGTAAGTGACGGTCGCCAGGTATCTGTTGGTTTGCGTTTTGCCGGAGATGTCATTGGATTAGCCGAACTTTTTAGCGGCCATGAGCGGAAATGCAGTGCAGAAGCCATGGATGACGTTTCGCTGGTGATAATTTGGGGTGATGAATTTAAAAAAATGCTGGCCGAAAACTATGATTTTAACGTCAAAATCATGCAGCTTTTGGGTAATAGGCTGCGGGAGGCGCAAAACACCGTCCATGACTTTATTAGCAACCAGGTGCAGGGTCGGTTGGCGCTGATAATTAAAGAGATGGCTTTGCGTTCCGGTATCCCCAGTGAAGATATTGTACACGTGCGCCTAAAGGTTACCCAGAATGAGCTGGCCTGTATGATAGGGGCTGCCAGACAAACAGTGTCAACACTGCTTAATCTATTTAAAGAAGATGGCTGTATTAAGTACAAAGGAAGAGATATTGTGGCTGTCAATATTAAAAAACTGGATAGTTGGATAGAGTGAGAACCGGGTTTAGCCCGGTTAGTTTTTTTATAGCTGTTCCTCTGTTTCAAGGCTTTTGGGGAGGCTTGCGCTCCGGGGCTTATTCTCATATTGCATGATAAATCACAAGCGCAGCCGGCTCCCATTGCCCTTACCGCCCCCTAAGTGTCGGCCTCAAGACATAAAACCCTCGCAAAGTTGACAAAGCAGTGTCTTAACCGCGGTTTTTTAAGAATTTAGGGATTGATAAAATTATAACTAACACAAGGGCGAATGTTTTATAAGGAGGGGGTATTGGCTAAAGAGTAAATACAGAGTGCTTTAACCCACTATAATTTGGGAGGAATGGGAATTATGGCCGAAATGAAAACATCAGACAAAACAAGTATTTTTGCTGCCAACTTGAAAGAATCAGGGGCGAATAAGTACGCATTTCCTGGCTTTCTTGCTTCATGGGCGGTGTTCTTTGCCATTTTAACACTGGTGCCTACTTCTGAAACTCTCACCGCCGAGGGCAGGGCGGCAATGGCGGTGATGGCTTGGGCCACCACAGTATGGCTTACAGCGGCATTGCCCCTGGGTATTTCCGGTTTAGGTATTCCCCTTTTGTTGATGCTCACTGGGGCAATGCCAGCCATACCGGATGCTTTTCGTGGTTTTACCCAAAATGTTACTTTCCTTATATTGGGATGTTTTATCTTTGCAGCTATCATGCAGACCACCGGCCTAGACCGGCGTATCGCATTAGGAATTGTATCTAAGGTTAAGCCCAAAGTGGGCAGTGTAATGCGCGGGTTAATTGGAGCTCACCTTGTAACCGCGGTGCTAGTTCCAGCCACCAACGCCCGTGGGGCAGTGTTTTTACCTATTGTTACAGGTTTGAACAAACTCTTTAGTAAGGATGATGCTGACGGTGCCAGGGCCAGAAAGGCGCTCACCATGGTCGGTGTTGGTTTTGCATCCCTGGCTTCAGGTATCATTTTAATGCACAGCCACATGTCAAACGTAATTGTGGCCCAAACCATTAACCAAGCCCTGGATGAAACTGTTATCAGTTGGGGAACCTGGGCCTGGATGAACTGGCCCATGTTAGGGATACTGGTCATTATGTACTTCTGGGTAAACTGGGCCTTAAAGACTCATAATATCGAAGTGCCCGGTGGCATCGGCGAGGTTAAACGCCAAAGAGATGCAATGGGTAAAATGACTTTTACCGAGTATGTTGTATTAATTGGTTTTACTGTGGCTATCTTACTGTGGGCCACTGAGCAAATTCACGGAATCAGCATGGCTGCGGTAACGCTGGCTGTGTTACTGATAATATTTATTCCCGGTTTAACCAACCTTACCTGGAAGAAGGTACAGGGCAACACCATTTGGGGGACCTGGTTACTCTTATGTGGTTCGCTCTCGCTGGTAAATGCCTTTGGACAAACCGGTGTTAACAACTGGTTAGCCTCTTACCTAGTGGGTATTGCCCCTGCCTGGGGTTGGGTTGGAGTAACACTGTTTGTCTGTATTGTAGTACAAATTCTGCGTCTCGGTATTGTCAGTAACGTAGCTGCTGTTACACTGATGGCTCCCATTGTGGTGGCATTGGCTCCGATGTTAGACTTGAACACTGTAGCCTTTACCATGGTGGTACTAAACGTAGACAGCTACGCCTTTATTCTACCCATATCGGTTACCGCTTGTCTTATTGCATATGGAACAGAAGAATTCACCTTTATGGAGTTTGTAAAAGTGGGGGCTCCCCTTACTTTAATGGTTATCCTGTACATGGTGATTGTTATGGTACCCTGGTACGCATTCTGTGGATTCCCCATTTGGGTACCGATGAACTAAGAGCTAGAAGGAGGTTACATTTAATGCCTAGAGCCAAATTGCCAAACAGTGTAGACAAAATTGAAGAGGTCCGTATAGAAACCGACCTGCTAATTATCGGTGCCGGCAACGCCGGATGTTTTGCGGCAATTGAAGCAAAACGAGTAAACCCTGACTTGAAAGTAACGTTAATGGAAAAGGCCCATATTGACCGCAGTGGTTGCCTGGCCGGTGGGATGGACGCCATAAACACCTATATTAAAAAGGGACGTACCATTGAAGACTTTGTGCGCTGGAGCCGTTCCCAGGCCGGCGGACTGCTGCGTGAGGATCTCACCATTACAATGGCCGAAGAATTAAACAGGCCCATTGAAGAATGGGAAGAGTGGGGTATGCCCATTAAGTACGAAGAAGACGGTGAAGAGTATAAAACCCGCGGCAAGTGGGATATCACCATCAGCGGCTCAGAGATGAAAGTTATTTTAGCCGAAAAAACCAGAGAATACGGCTGTGAAATCTTAAACCGGGTGGTGGCCACCAATTATATCAAAGCCGGTGAAAAAGTAGTCGGTGCCATTGGTTTCGGAGTAAGGGACGGTAAGGTTTACGTTATCAAAGCCAAAGCCACCATCATTGCCACCGGCGGTGCAGCGGGCTTGTATAAACCCTACCAAAACGACGGCAACGACAGCCACCACCAACTGTGGTACTGCCCCTTTAATGTGGGTACCGGTTATGCCATGGGTATTAGGGCCGGCGCCGAGATGACTACCTTTGAAATGCGCTGGTGTGCCACACGCACTAAAGACTTTAACGGCCCCATTGATACCATTTCGGTGGGTTACAAAACCCCGATGATAAACTGCAAGGGGGAAGAAATTTTAAAAACCCACTATGCTCATCTAGGTGGGGACGCAGCGCCACGTTTCATCAGGGCAAACGCACCGATGGATGAATGGCGAGAAGGCCGTGGGCCTTGCTTTGTGGACACCCGCCATATGACTGATGAACAAATATACGATATGAAGTATGACTACTTGAATGAGCGCCCCAGCTACGTGCTCTTTTTGGCCAGTAGGGCCCAAGATCTTAAGAAAGATCCCATTGAAATATACGGCTCTGACCCCTACATCGTGGGCGGCCACACTGCCAGCGGCTATTGGGTAGACGTAAAAAGAAGCACCACACTGCCGGGCTTATACGCCTGCGGTGATGTGGCCGGTGGTACCCCCAACAAATTTGTGGGTGGTTGTGCCGCCGAAGGTTTACTGGCAGCCCGGGCTGCGGCAGAATACGCTGCCGGTGTAGATAAAGTAGAAGTGGATGAAGAACAAATTGCTAAGGAAAAGGAAAGGATTTTTGCCCCCGGTTTCCGCCAGCAAGAAGTGGGTGACGGTGTAAAGCCCCGGGAGATGGAAGAACGCCTGCAGCGGTTGATGGATGAGTATGCCGGCGGTGTACACCAGTTTTTCCGCATGAATAGAGAAGGTTTAGAGTATGCCCTGCGCCACTTGAACTTGATGAAAGAACAAGTTAAATATTTGGTGGCCGAGGACTTGCACGAATTAATGGCAGCCCATGAGGTAATTGACCGTTTGGTGGTGGCCGAAACCCTGGTGCATCACCTGCTGTACCGCGAAGAAACCCGCTGGCCGGGCTGGCAGACAAGGGCAGACTTCCCCGAGAAGAACGATGAGAAGTTTGATTGCTTTGTAAACTCCCGGTACAATCCGGAAACCGGTGAGATTGAAATGTTTACGCGCCCCTACGAGCAGATAATACCCGGCGACAGATTAAAGCCTTAAGGAAGAGGAGGTTGATATTATGCCACCGGTAATTAATAAAGAGAAATGTACTGGTTGTGGAAAGTGTGAAGAGATTTGTCCTGGCGACTTGATGGAAGTGGATGAATCCACCAAGGTAGCCTTCTGCCGGGACACCAGAGACTGCTGGGACTGCATGGCCTGCACAAAGGAGTGCTCCTCAGGAGCCATTGAAACCCGCATTCCCTATCAGTTGGGTTACTACCCGGCTAAACTGATACCTAAAAAGCGGGCAAAGGAAATTGAATGGACCTGCATAGACATCTATGGTAAGGAAGAAAAGTTTATTGTAAAGACCCATAACAAGTAAATTTTTACCCCCCGCGATAAACCGTTACCCGGCAATTAGGGTAACGGTTTATTACCTTACTGATATATTTTATAAAAATGATGGGTGGGGCCGATGCCCTTGCCCAGCGGGAAGGCGTGCTCTATGGCGCCGGTGATGTATTCCTTGGCTTGGGCCACCGCATCCTTGACGGCCAAGCCCTTGGCCAGGTTGGCGGCAATTGCGGAGGAATATGTGCAACCGGTGCCGTGGGTGTTATTGTTGGTTAGCCGCTTTGCGGTAAAGGGGGTAAATTTATGTCCGTCATAAAGCAAATCGATGGCGTCGCCGGGTAAATGCCCGCCTTTAACCAGCACATGTTTTGCACCCATTGCTCTTATGGTTTGGGCGGCCTTTTTCATTTCCTCTACAGTACCCACCTCAAAGTCCACAATGGCAGCAGCTTCAGGCAGGTTGGGGGTAACCACATCGGATAAAGGCAGTAAGTGGTCAATTAGTGCCTGGCGGGCTTGGGGCTGCAATAAATGGTCTCCGCTTTTAGCCACCATAACCGGGTCCAGCACCACCGGTATATGGGGGTAAGCTGTTAGCACCTTGGCCACGGATTTAATGATTTCGGCATTGGAGAGCATGCCAATTTTTATTGCGTCTATTTTAATGTCTTCAAGCACTGCCTCCATTTGCAGCACAACAAATTCAGGTTGCAACTCCGCAATTCCTCTTACTCCTTGGGTGTTTTGGGCGGTTACTGCAGTGATTACAGAGGCGCCGTATACTCCGTTGGCGGCAAAGGCTTTTAAGTCTGCCTGAATTCCTGCACCTCCGCCGGAGTCTGAACCGGCTATGGTGAGGGCGGTGTAAATGGTGTTTTTCATTTTTCACAGTCTCCTTATCAATTAATAAAGGCCCTTATTTAACAAGACAAGCTAAACAAGGGCCGAAATAAATCGTTCTGGTTTAGCTTCCCTACGCAGGTGTTAACCTGATCAGGTTCAAAGGGTCAGGAAAAATCCTTCTCAGCTTATAAAGCTCCCCTAGCCATTGGTTTATTTAATTATACTTATATTTATTCGTTAATGTATTGTTAATTCCTGCTGTTACTTTACATTTTACCGCCAGAGGGTTTATACTTTAATAAATAGCATAAAAAACATGCGCTGGGGGTGCCGATAGGCTGAGAAGGGCCCTGCCCTAACCCTTTGAACCTGTTTGGATAATTCCAACGTAGGGAAGCAATAAAACACTTACCCTATTTTGTTGGGGTAGGTGTTTTTAATTTTAGCAAACTTGAAAGGGGGGTAAAGCTTGCAGATAACCGTTAACGGACAAAAGGAAAGTTTGGCCGGTAAAGTAACGCTGCTAAGTTTTTTAGAAGCTAAAGATATAGACCTAAATACAGTGGTGGTGGAATATAACTTTAACATTATCCCTAAGGAACAGTGGGGCGATATTACACTGCAAGAGGGAGACAACTTAGAAGTGCTTCACTTTGTGGGAGGGGGTTAATAGATGCCTAACAATGATAAATTAATTATCGGTGGCCAGGAGATTGGCAACCGCTTTTTTACCGGCACCGGTAAACACGCCAGCAATGCAATTATTCCGCAAATAGTTGAACATTCGGGTATTGAGGTAATTACTGTGGCACTGCGCAGGGTGGACCTAAGCTCACCGCAGGAAAATATATTGAATTATATACCAAAGCAGGTAAAACTGCTGCCCAACACCTCCGGGGCCAGAAATGCCCAAGAGGCGGTGCGCATAGCCAGGCTGGCCCGGGCCACCGGCTGCGGCAATTGGATAAAGATAGAAGTAATTTCAGACAACAAATACCTGCTGCCCGATAACTACGAAACGGTAAAAGCCACCGAAATACTGGCCAAGGAAGGCTTTGTGGTCCTGCCCTATGTAAGCCCTGACTTGATGGTGGCCAAAGCCTTGGTCGATGCAGGTGCTGCGGCAGTGATGCCCTTGGGGGCGCCCATAGGCACCAACAAAGGATTACAAACCAAAGAATTAATCAGAATTTTAATAGATGAGATTAAACTCCCTATTATAGTGGATGCCGGCATTGGCCGGCCCTCCGAGGCCGCAGAGGCAATGGAAATGGGAGCCGCTGCGGTGCTGGCCAACACAGCGGTGGCAACGGCCAAAGACCCGGTCTTGATGGCCCGGGCCTTCTGCCAGGCGGTGGAGGCCGGTCGCAAGGCCTACCTGGCAGGTTTAGGGCCCACAAGGGATGTGGCCGATGCCAGTTCGCCGCTTACAGGTTTTTTAGACTGACGAGGTGATTAGGATTAGTTTTTATGATATCTATCAAGAGGCAAAGAATATAGATTTTGAGCAGCACTGGCAAAGTGTTACCGACAATGATATACTGCGCATCTTGACAAAGGAGAGGCTGGATGCGGCCGATTACTTGACTCTGCTGTCGCCCAGGGCCGCTGATTTTTTAGAACCCATGGCCCAGCGGGCTCACCGTTTGACGGTGCAGCACTTTGGTCATACCATGCTGCTGTACACCCCAATGTACTTGGCCAACCACTGTGCTAATCACTGCCTGTACTGCAGTTTTAGTGCACTGAATAAATTAAAGCGAAAAAAACTTTCGCTGGCCCAGGTGGAAGAGGAGGCCAAGGCCATTGCCGCCACCGGGCTGAAACATATATTAATACTTACCGGTGAATCTCCGGCCCACAGCCCGGTATCTTATATTGCCGACTGTGTAGGGGTACTAAAAAAATACTTCGATTCCATTTCGATAGAAGTGTATCCCTTAAGCACTGAAGAGTATGCCCAACTGGTTGCAGTGGGGGTAGACGGCCTGACCATATACCAAGAGGTATATGACGAAGAGATGTATAAACACCTGCACCCCCGGGGGCCCAAAAGGGATTACCGCTACCGTTTAGATGCACCGGAACGGGGCTGCAAGGCTAAAATGCGCACCGTAAATGTGGGCGCCCTGCTGGGATTAGAAGACTGGCGCAAGGAAGCCTTTTTTACCGGTCTGCATGCAGACTACCTGCAAAACAAATATTTAGATACGGAAATTGGCATTTCTGTACCCAGAATACGCCCCAATGTTGGCGGTTTTTCCCCTAAGGTGGACGTTACCGACCGCCATTTAGTGCAAATTATACTGGCCTACCGCTTATTTATGCCCCGGGCCGGCATTGCCGTTTCCACCAGAGAGCGGGCGGAGCTGCGCAACCACCTAATAAAGTTAGGGGTGACCAAAATGTCTGCCGGTGTGACCACCGAAGTGGGCGGCCATTCAGAAAAGGATTCCGCTGAGGGTACCGGCCAGTTTGAGATATCAGATAACCGGGGAGTGGACGAAATAAAACAAATGCTGCTAAGTCAAGGCTACCAGCCGGTCTTTAAGGATTGGCAGTGTATAGACGGGGAGATGCCTGGTGAATCAGTTTGAACAAGCACTTGAGCATTATATGGGAAAGGAAAACCTACAAAAAATTCAACAGGTGACGGTGGGCATTGCCGGAGCCGGGGGCCTGGGCTCTAACTGTGCCCAGTATTTAGTGCGCAGCGGCTTTAAAAACCTGGTATTGGTGGACTATGATCGGGTAGAGGATACTAACCTAAACAGGCAGTTTTTCTTTTTGCACCAGGTTGGCCGGCCTAAGGTGAAGGCGCTGGAAGAAAACCTGTTAAAGATTAATCCCCACCTGAATATTGTTGCCATGGTGGAACGACTGACCCCCGACAACATGGGGCAAATATTTCAACCCTGTCAGGTGGTGGTTGAGGCCTTTGACGACCCCGTTTGTAAGCGCCAAATGGTGGAAATCTTTATGCACTCTGACAAACTGCTGGTGGCAGCCTCGGGTCTGGCCGGTTGGGGAAACTCTGACGATATTAAGGTGCGCCGGGTAAAGGCAAACTTTTACCTGGTGGGTGACCAGGTGTCGGCAGTATCAGAAACCAAGCCACCGGTGGCCCCCAGGGTAAACATAGTGGCGGCCAAACAGGCAGATGTGGTACTTGATTACGTGCTAATGGGCAGGTGTGAAAATACTGAGGGAGGTGGGCCCAATGCTAAACACAGACCTATACGCCATCACCGCTGAAGAATATTCATTGGGACGTTCTAACATTGAAGTGGTGGAACAAATGGTGGAGGCAGGTATAAAGATAATCCAATATCGGGAAAAGGAAAAAAAGAAACTTTATAAATACCAAGAGTGCTTGAAAATACGGGAAATCACCCGTAAGGCAGGGGTTACTTTTATTGTCAACGATGATATTGACCTGGCCCTGGCCGTTAAGGCAGACGGGGTACATATAGGCCAAGAGGATCTGCCCATAGAGCAGGTGCGCAAACTGGTGGGCAAAGAAATGATTATAGGCCTTTCTACCCATTCACCGGAGCAGGCACAGGATGCTGTTCGCCGGGGCGCAGACTATATTGGTGTAGGGCCGATATTTGCCACTAAAACAAAAAAAGATGTGTGCGATCCGGTGGGCTTAGAATACCTTGATTACGTAGTAAAGAATATTAAACTGCCCTTTGTGGCCATTGGGGGCATTAAAGAACACAATATAGCGGAAGTTAAAAAAAGAGGCGCCAAATGTATCTGCCTGGTGACAGAAATAGTGGGCGCCAAAGATATAGGTGCGAAAATAGCAGCTCTAAGGGAAAACATAAAGTAAAGCTGTGAAAAAAATGTGGACAAATCTGTTGATAATGTGGATAAGTTGTTGACAACAGAGCAAAAGATGTGCAAAAAATTGCTTAGGGGTGAACAAAGAAGTCACCCCTAAATACCCTCAAGGGCAATTGCCAGTATCACCTGACTATTATCCCTGTGTTTGCTGACGGTCGGTAACCCTTCCCCAAAATCTTTCCTTCATTAATCCAATTGTTATTCCTACCCCTGGGGCTAATGCCCTTTTGATATTTTAACATGCTTAAATTTTAAATAATATTAAGAAAACCAAGAAGGTATTACTTGGTTTATGTTGAAAAACTTTACTAATTAGTAATTTAGGAAGGTTTTAGGCATGAATATAAAAACAAAGATGCTCTTGGGTTTGGGTAGTCTTTGTATAATACTTGTAATCCTTATGTTTACTGCAAATACCCTAATGAATAGGCAGGTCTACACCATCGAGAAAACTGTCCTTGAGTGTTACGAAGAGATAAATCTGGTCAGGTCAATAAAGTTTGAACTGGAAAACATAGGTATTCAATTTAGGGAACTGGCCTTGGGTCAAGTGGCCGACCCCGAAGAAAAAATTGCTTTAATTGAACAATCCACTGCCAATATACAGCAGCATGTCTTCTTTAGAGCAGATGCCCTTGGATGATTTAACCCCTTCCCTTGTGATGTTGCGCAGCATTATTGACGATTATGTAGGATATACAGAAAACGTAAAAAAATTAATTAGAGAGGGGCAAAATATTCAGATTTATCAGTTAATAGATGAAGACGGAATACTGCTGCTACAGGCCATGGATTTATTAAATGAGATAATTGACTTTGAAATAAAAATCATAGATGAAACAATAGCCTGGGCTAAGGACGATAACCATAGGGCAAATGCAATTTTTGTGTTGGTTTTGGCGGTGGGCTTATTGACGGGGGGAGGTATTTCACTATGGATGCTTCAAGATATCACCAGCCGGATGAACCAATTAACCGTTGCCATGCAGCAGGTAACATCCCACAGCGATAAAACTTCACTACCCCGGCTGCCGGTCATCGCCCGGGATGAAATTGGGGAAATTGCAGTGGCCTTTAATGCCATGGCAGACGACTTAGAACAATATACCAAGCGTGAAAAAGTATATTACCGGGTTATGGAAGAACAGAACTGGTTGAAAACAAATTTGGGCCACATTACTGCCCTGTTTCAAGGAGTGGAGGATATAAAAATATTAAGTAAAATAGCTATTTCACAACTAACCCCAATGGTGGAAGCGAGCTTTGGCGTGTTTTATTTACTAGAAGGCGAAGGGGAAGAAAGAAGGCCGGTAAGAATGGCCGATTATGCCGCCGGAGACGGGAATAGGGGTTGGGAATGCTTTTCCGCCGGGGGTGACTTAGCATTACAGTGTGCATTGGAGAAGAAAACAATACTGCTGACAGATGTACCCAAGCAACATATTACCGTTAACTCCGGTTTAGGTGCAGCAGTACCCCAAAGTATTATACTGGTGCCTATTGAATTTGAGGGACAGGTGCTGGCGGTGGTGGAAATGGCTACTTTTAAGGAGTTCAGCCCCTTGCAGCAAATGTTAATTAGCCAGGTAGGTAGAAACATTGGTATCGCTTTAAACCGCATTGGCGGTTACATGCAGGTGCAAAAACTGCTGGCCGAAAGCCAGGCATTAACCGAGAAATTGCAGGCCCAGTCCCATCAGTTACGGAAGCATCAGGAGGAGTTGATGCTGGCCAATGAAAAGCTAGACAAACAATACCATGAGGCTGAAAAAAGGGCCGCTGAATTGGAGGCAGCACAGCTGGAATTAAAAGAAAAGGCGCGGCAGCTGGCATTAAGCTCACGGTACAAGAGTGAATTTTTATCTAATATGTCCCATGAACTGAGAACGCCCTTAAATAGCTTAATGATTCTGGCACGCCTGTTAGCAGATAATAAAGAGGGCAATTTAACTGCCAAACAGATGGAATATGCAGAAACCATATATTCCTCCGGCAATGATCTGCTGGATTTAATAAATGATATTTTAGACCTCTCCAGGTTAGAGGCCGGTAAAATGCAAATTAAGCCTGAATATGTTTCATTGGCTGAGGTAAAAAAGGATTTAGAACGCTACTTTATGCCGGTGGCCCGTAAAAAGAAGGTTGATTTCTTAGTTGAACTGGAAAGCGGCTTACCGAAAACAATTTACACAGACCGGCACCGATTAATGCAAATATTGAAGAACTTAATATCTAACGCCTTGAAATTTACTGAACGGGGCCATGTGCACCTTGTCATTTGCGGGGCAAACAATAAAGATTTTAAAGGGCAGCTGGCCTTTTCGGTCAGCGATACAGGTATTGGTATAGCCGGTGATAGACAGCATTACATATTTGAGGCATTTCGGCAGTTGGACGGTACAACCAGCAGAAAGTACGGCGGCACCGGCCTGGGCTTGTCTATCTGCCGCCAGTTGGCCGACCTTTTGGGTGGTCATGTGGAGCTAACCAGCAGTGAAGTAGGTAAAGGCAGTACCTTCACCTTTTACTTGCCCCCCTGCTATGGAGATGGTAAAACACTGCAAGATGCTTCAGATGCTGAAGAAAAAACCGCAGCTGCGGTGGATGACAAGGCAGCCCGCTGTGTTGATAATAGTGACATCTTGCAGGGCTGTAAGGTGCTGGTGGTGGACGATGACATGCGCAACGTTTTCTCTATCACTGCAGCATTGGAAGAGCAAAAGATGGAAGTGGTTTTTGCTGAAAATGGACTGGAATGCTTAAAGGTGCTAAACCACCGGCCCGACATAGATATTGTATTGATGGATATTATGATGTCTGGCATGGATGGCTACCAAGCCATAAAAAACATACGGAAAATGGATCGATATAAGGATTTACCCATAATAGCAATAACAGCAAAGGCTATGAAGGGCGACCGTGAAAAATGTTTGGCTGTCGGTGCTTCAGATTACATCAGCAAACCACTGGATATTCATCAACTGCTGTCTGTAATGAGGGCTTGGATAAGCGAGCCATAAAGAAGTGCGTAGATAGGTGATAGAAAATGGAGAATAACATAAAGGTATTGTTGGTGGATGATAAACCGGAAAATATTTTTGCGCTGCAGGCGGTGTTGGACTCCCCTATGTACCAGTTAATTACAGCCAACAGCGGAGAAGAGGCATTAAAATGCGTTTTAAAGCACAATTTTGCCGTGATATTACTGGACATACAGATGCCGGGATTTGACGGTTTTGAAACTGCTAAAATAATTCGTACCCGCGAAAAATCCAAATACACTCCAATTATCTTTATTACCGCCATATATAAAGACCCGGAGCAGGTGCGCCAGGGCTATGCCCTAGGTGCCATTGATTATATATTTAAACCGGTGGATATAGATGAATTAAAACACAAGGTAGAAGCCTTTGTTCACCTTTATAAATACCGTGAACAACTGGAAAAAATAGTACAGCACCGCACAAAACAGTTGGAAACCGCAAATCAAAATTTGCGTCAAGAAATTAACGAGCGCAAAAGATTTGCAATGGCCTTGAGCGAAAGCGAATCCCGTTATAGGGCTATTTTTGATAATGCCAAGATAGGTATAGCCCTGCTGGACAGTAAAGGATGTATATTGGAAAGCAATGCCACCCTAAGCCAAATGCTTGGGTATAGCAGGCAGCAATTAAAGAACCGGATCTTTGATGACTTTAGCCAACCCCAGAGAATGCATTATGCCTACCGACATGAAATATTGGACAGCATGGGTGATTACTACAAACAGCAAAAACCTTTTTTTATCAAAGATGGTGGGGTGGTATGGGGTGAAGTGACAAAATCCGTGCTGAAGGATGAGGCGGGTGACTGCCGGTACACAATTGTTATGGTAGAAGATATTACAGAAAAAAAGCAATTTCAAGAGAAAATGTTTCGTTTAGACCGCCTAAATATGATTGGGGAAATGGCTGCAAGCATCAGCCATGAAGTGCGAAACCCAATGACCACTATTAAGGGTTTTTTGCAAATGTTAAGGGATAAGAAAGAATATCAGGCTGAAAGGCATTATTTTGATTTAATGATTGATGAAATCGATCGGGCCAATTCTATAATTACAGAGTTTTTATCAATAGGGAAAAACACTGCCACTGAGTTTAAGGTGCAAAATCTAAACGAAATAGTAAAGACAATAGCACCGTTAATGCAGGCCGATGCCCTGCAGCTGGGCAAAAACATAGAACTGGAACTAAAAGAAACCCCGGATATCCCTCTCAGCGGAAAGGAAATACGCCAAGTAATCCTTAATTTAGTTCGCAACGGCCTTGAAGCAATGGCCCAAGGGGGTAAGGTAACCATTAGAACTTATGCCGATGGGGACAGTGTGGTGTTGGAAATTGCAGACCAGGGTCCGGGTATCCCCCAGTATGTAATGGAAAACCTGGGCACCCCTTTTTTCACCACCAAGGATAAAGGTACCGGCTTGGGCCTGGCAACATGTTTTAGCATTTGTAACAGTCATCGGGCAAAGGTGGACATAGATACCGGCCCGGCAGGAACTACCTTCAGGATAATTTTTGGCACCCGATAAAACAGCCCGCCAATATAACTGTGGCGGGTTGTTTTATGTTACAATGCCTGTGTAAGAAACCAGTAATTTGGAGGTATTGAATTGAAAAACTTTATTTCCACCTTTTTTCTCTGCCTTATTGTTTGCGGGGTCGCTACATTTTTCCTTGCCCATCTCATTTTCAGCAATATCCTGGCTATTATTGTTTTTATCGCATTTTTGTTAGCGGTGTTAATTACGGCTTTTATTAATCTAGAAACTAAGATCGAAGAATTAGAAAAGAAAATAGAAGAGTTATTGAATGATAAACAGGATTGAGAAAAATTACGAAGTGATGACCGGCAAGTGCTAGATCTTAATTAACTTAGGGAGTTGTTGAAACGTGTGGACCCAAATGCGAAATAAACTTCACATGCAGTGTCAGTTGTAACAGGATCGTAGTTTCTGTAGTAGAGCTGATGAAACCAGTCATTTGCGATTAAAGCAGAATTATACCGTTAGCATCCGCTTTCAGTGGTCGTTTCGAAACATGGTTGTTTTGAGGCGCTAATTCTTGCGCACCATGGCGTAACCTCAACTCTCAAAACTGTTAATGTTAAGTTGGTACTTATTATTTGTTTTTCGTTATCTGTTCATAACTGGGGTAAAATGATAAAATATCAATATATAATTAAAGGGTGTGAGCATCATGGCCTTAGATAAGATCTTTGATGAGATAAAAAAACTCTCACCGGCAGAGCGATACAAACTTCGTGTAATGCTGGAACTGGACGAGATAACAGAAGAAGATATTGAGCTTTCTAAGCAAGCTGCCGGATCTTGGGATGATATTGATGCGGACCAATTAATTAAAGATATTTACGAGAAACGCCTTAAAAACTCCAGACCACAAGGAGTGAAATGGTAATGGCCAAATATTTGATTGATACCGATTGGGCCATTAACTATCTAAGAGGTAAACCTGACTTTATAAAGGCTATTGATGAGTATCGGAAGGAAGGTATTGCCGTTAGTACTATCACTATAGCGGAGCTTTACGAAGCATAGAAAGGGTTTCACCGTTGGTGACATGGACTTACTCATTGCTTGTGTAAAAGAGCGATATGGTCTTAAAATATTAACCAATAATCGCAAGCATTTTCAAATGATACCAGGGGATATTGAGTTAATATCGATACCGCTGTAATAGCATTGTACCATCAAGGTGTAGGGCCTTGGATTAAAGCATTATACATAGTTTACTTACCTGTGGCGCAGTATGAATTAACAATTACATATAACCAGAAAGTCTGGTAACAGGTGATTTTTTGTTTTCTTATTGTCATCTTCAAATGGAAACAACCCAGAAAAATTTAAGGGACTTTTAATTGACAGTGTTCGTAGGTGATAGTGTGTTCTTGAAAAGAATTGAGCTTATGCATGAAGATATTCCTTCTTTTAATAATTATCCTTTTTCTATTCCTGCAATAAAAAATCTTCGTCAGTTAGATTTGCAAAGCAAAGTTACATTTTTTGTGGGTGAAAATGGTTCAGGTAAATCCACACTGTTAGAAGCAATTGCTTATAAATGCCAATTTAATACAGCAGGTGGGGGACGTAATAACTATTATGATGTACATGCCTCTGAATCGGCACTTGGTGAATATATTAGACTTTCGTGGTTGCCTAAAGTTACAAACGGTTTCTTTCTTCGGGCTGAGTCTTTTTACAACTTTGCTACTCACATTGATAAAATAAGGGCCCATGATGCATATGGCGGACGCTCTTTACACAAGCAATCACATGGAGAGTCTTTTTTATCTCTTTTTTTAAACCGATTTAAAGGTAAGGCTATCTATTTATTGGATGAGCCAGAGGCTGCATTATCACCTCAAGGACAACTTTCATTTTTAAAAATCCTACATGAACTAGTTCTACCGGGAGACAGTCAATTTATTATTGCTACACATTCTCCGATTATTTTAGGCTATCCCAATGCTACAATCTTTAGTTTTGATAACGGGGCAATAAAAGAGATAGATTATGAGATGACAGACCATTACCAAATAACAAGGTATTTTTTGCTGAACAGGAAAAAGTTTTTACAGGAGATTTTAAATGATTAATACCGGTTAGACAAATTGTAAAGACATAGTGTGGCAGCAGATTTAGTTGTTTTAATTAAAGGTGGAGAAATAGGACGGTTCCAACTTAATAATTTTAATTAAGTAAGCGCGGTAGAATATTTAACAAATATAACGAGGAGGGTTAACAAGTGTATGTAGGAAACATCAAAAACATACCCAGTGTCAAAGTCGATGCCCCGGGTGTGGTAAATGCCGTCAAACAAACTCTTATTGGCCCAGAGCATGGTTGGGAAGGTTGGGTAATGCGGCTTTTTACACTGGGTACCGGTGGCAACACCCCCAAACACAGTCACCCCTGGCCGCATATTAACTATGTAGTTTGCGGGGAAGGTACGGTGCTGATGGATGGAAAAGAGCAGCCGCTGACAGCGGGCTCGGTGGCCTATATCCCCGGTGGTGCGGAGCATCAGTTTAAAAACACCGGAGAAAATGAGTTGGCATTTATCTGCATAGTGCCCGAAGAGGGGGATATTTAGCTTTCTGGGCTGAGTGATTAAAAGTGTCTAATAAGCTAGAGCCAAGCATTGTATTACCCTAATGCCTGGCTTTTTTTATTTATGAGCCCTAGATTTTATAACCCCTTCATCCATGAGTGTTCTAAGCTAGTTGGGGTAAAGGCAGAGGTGGTTTTAGAAGATGAGCATTCATCTGTATTGGTTTAGTAACACTGGTTTACCTCTTGATTTGAGATAGATGATGCACACTAGATAGTTAATGCTTAACCATAAAGGGGAAGCAAACATGTTGAAATTTGGGTTATTGTTTTTGTTCGGAACTTTTAGCCATACAATACTTACTATAGTTTCATATCAGTAGCCCCAAGAGGGGGATAAGTAGTTTTAAGGGGTGAGTGGTTAATTGATAAGAGTATCTAATAAGATAGCCATATATATCATTTATATAACAGTATTCATTTTGTTGTCAGGCTGCAAAGCCAGAACACAATCAAATGCATTAAGCCAACTCCACGATAAAGGAATAATTAATATCAACGAGGACTCATTAATAGAGGCGGTAAAAAATGGAGATGCTGAATCAGTAAAGCTTTTATTAGAGCTAGGCATAGATACAAATATAGAAATAAAAAATGGGCTAACACCTTTAATGATAGCAGCAGAAAGAGGAGATATAGAAGTTGTTAAGTTACTCGTTAATAACGAGCAGAGATAGAAAAAACAAGTACCTATGGATATAATGCTATAATTCTAGCGGCTATGAATGAACATTGGGACGTAGCAGATTATTTAAAGAATTGTCTCGAACAGTCCTTACAGTAAAGAAGATTATTGAAATTATAACTCATATAGAGAGAATTGTTTATCGAATACTGTCGGAATTTTTGTCGAGGAAAAAACCTCCTTTTGTCTAATAATGCTGGTAAAAAGGAGGGAATTTAAGATGACTGAAAAACAAAAGAAACCAATTTATAAGCGTTGGTGGTTTATTGCTTTAGTCATTATAGTAGTTATTGGTGCTTTAGGTAGTAGTGGAGAAGAAGCAGTTGAAGATAAAAATTCCGCAACAATAAAAGAAAAAGATGAAGCAATCTATGAGATTACAGGCGGGCTAAATGTAGAGTTTGAAGACGGAAAAGCAGTAGTAACAATTACAACCAATGCAATAGATGGCTCTATATTTGAAACATTATTAATGGATGGCAACCTTAATTTTGTTAGCGATTTTATCACTATAGAGAATGGTGTAGGAGTTAAAGAGTTTGATATCCCAGAAGAATGGGAAGTTGGATATATATCAGGCTCGGCAATGATGAGATTTAATTTAGATGAGCACCCTCAACCGGATAAGGTAAAGGAAGTATACGGAGAAAACGGAGAAAATTTAAGAGGAGATCTTGCTGTTGAGAACAATGTAAATGGATATAATATAAATCTCGATGTTGTTACAGCGCCTTATCCAGATGAGGAAACTCTAAAAACTAAGTTAAATGAATTGTTTGCAAATGCAATGAATGAGCTTATAAAAAGTAGTAATGGCGTAGTTGTAAATATTCAACCTCACTTTAAAGATGGCGATTGGTCATCTGTGGCAGTAACAGTTAGTGATGCTTGGTATTTTTCGCAGGAGTATGAAAAGGAGCGATTTGCTGAGCAAGTGGGTGGTACTATAGAAACAATTGTTAAAAGTGCCGGTGTAGTTAGTTCCGATGAACTAGTTACAGTCTATTTCTATGATGTTCACGGGAAGGAATTGGCAAGTCCTAAATTACTAGGGGGATACAAGATTAAGAGATAATAATAAAGACACCCAATAGGGTGTCTTTTTCATGCCCAAAACCCTAAATACAAAACAATCTTATTTGATGAAGTAAGATTAAAAGCTAAAAGAGATTACATGGCCGGTTTAAAATATAAAGATATCTGCCCAAAATACGCCTTAGCATGAACACACTAAAAGCTGGGTGAGGTTGGGTGATTATACCCTCGGCGATGGACAATGGTGGCAATCCGGTGCATTGCATAAAAAGGCTTCTAGCGTTTTCGCTAGAAGCCTTAATAATATTGGCGTCCCAGAAGGGATTCGAACCCCTGGCCTACGGATTAGAAGTCCGTTGCTCTATCCAGCTGAGCTACTGGGACCTATTATTTTGTGTAACCGACAAAAATTATAATAACAAAAAAGATGGCCAGTGTCAACCGTTATAAGTTAGGATACAGCATGTTTAACTATTTGCCACTGACAATTTTGGGTAAGAGTTTTTAGCTTCAATAAGGGAAATAATAAACCTATAAAGGGGTGAGTTAAATAATGCTAAAGGCTGCAACAATGCTTTCCAAATTAGATGAAGTATCCCGCAATGTACTTATTTTTATTGCTGAGCAATCTACACCTGATGGAATGTTAATTTACCCCTCACGGGAGATGGGCAAACACCTGGGTTACTCAGAATTTGAAGTTAACCAGGCGATAGACCACCTAGAAGCCCAGGGTCTAATAGACCTACGGGAAGGGCCGGATAAGGAACAGCCTAATGTCATCATTTACAAAGAAGAATGGCTAAACAAGTTAGATGATAATACCATAACATAAGTTACTACTGGGTTTGTTTTTATGGCCTTCTTTGTGATAATTATCTAAAGATATTTACTTGCTACACGCACACTGAGAGGTTGCAAGGGGTGGCTTTCTAAAAATGATTTTACCCATTCTTTATTGGTCTTTGAGTATTCCCTTAAGGCCCAACCAATGGCTTTTGCAATGAAGAATTCATTGTTTTTGCTGTTTTTATTGATTATTGTGCTCAGTAAATGGGTATTTGTCTTCTCTTTATAATTAAGTTGGAATAAAATTGCAATTCTGGCCAGCCAAATATTATTGCTTTCAGCCCAGCTCAATATATGACTTTGGACGAGTTCCGGGTGTTTTGCACATAATACACCTGTAATTTTAGCTAGGTTGTCTACGGTATCCCACCACGATTTTTTTGTTACCAATAGCTTAATTCTATCGATATCAGGCTTTTCCAGACTGTTTTTTAAAGCAAGAATATAGTCTAGGGCCAAATACTGAAATTCCCTTTCCGGCAAATCCCAAAGCATGAAAACAAAGTTCCAATCAATCTTTTTTTCTTTCTTTGCCTGTTTGATAAAGTCCTTTGCCAATTCAGCTCGCCGGGGTTTTTGTATTCCTAAGAAAGGGAATTTGTTTTTCATGTAAGCGGACATCCCTTTGGATTTTTCTTGATTCCTATTGTCATAAAATTTATTAATAAGTTGTTCATACATATTATCAACCTCCACCGGCACTTACCCTACATTATACCAGAAAGTGGTACACCACTGAAAAAAATGCAGGGTGTATGTGATATAATGCACTAAAAGCGGAGGTGATATAATGCAAAGTAAAATTGCCCAGGCCATTGGCTTAAAGTCTCACCCCATAGCAGTAGTCTTTACCAATAAAAAGCCCGAAGGAGCATTGCAGTTTAAAGAGGGACGCTGGGGTTGTGTGGTTGCAATGTTTGTGGCAGCATCTAAGGGACGTACGGCGGTATTTGACCGGAAAAGCTTTGGATGTATAGGTGGCGGGGTCGGTTTAGGTTTCGGCAACATGTACGAGAATTTCCCCGGCGGTATTGAATATTTTCTTTCTACCGGTAATAAAGAATTTTGCCAGAGTGAGATTGGTAAAAATATCGTTAGAAATATGCCTGCCTTAGAACATGGCGAAGCCTATTACAAAACACCGGAACTTGCCAAAAAGTTTATTGATCAACTGCCTATTACCGATATACCCTATGAATATGTGGTGGTAAAGCCCCTCAGTGAAGTGGCGGAAGACGAAACCCCGGAAGTGGTAGTGTTTTTGGCAAACTGTGACCGGTTATCTGCATTATTTGTGTTAGCCAACTATAACAGGGCCGGTGGAAATGCGGTATTTACCCCCTTTGGGGCCGGGTGTCATACTTTGTGCTTAATTCCTTATAACGAGAATAGAAAGGATGCTCCCCGCGCGGTGCTTGGAACCTTTGATATTTCTGCCCGTCCCAAGCTTGATAAAGACACCCTTTCCTTTGCTATTCCCTATAAATTGTTTGTGGAAATGGAGAGTAACGTGGAAGAGAGTTTTTTAGGCCAAGATTCTTGGGCCAGGGTGTTGCAGCGCAACAAGGGCTAATAAAGAGTGGGTGGACTGTTTGTCCACCCCCGGTTTGTCAGTAGGCTGCGGGTACCTAGTTGGGAGCCAAATCACTGGTTACTTCCGGTGATGTTTTGCTTAATCTCATCTCCTGTTCTGATGTACGCAGCATTTCTTTGGCTGCCTTTTTAGCTCCTTTTTTGTTGACAGACTTCTTTTTACCCATAATTTGTCCTCCTTATCTTTAGTGCATTGATGTATGTATTGTTTTGCTAAATATTATTTCTATACCGGTAATTTTTACTATAGTGACCCAGCTCACTGCCTTTAAACAACAATGATGCTAATATTAGTGCCAGGAGGTGCAGTCCATGGCTAAAGCAGAAAAGGACCTGTTCATTGTACTTAAATTTATTGAAACATATTGCAACTGTAACCACCGGGAGCAGCAAAAAGTAACCCTTGAAGGCCATGAAATGAAACTGTGCCAAGAGTGCTTGGAGCTAAGTAACTACGCTATTAAAAGGCGCCTCTTGTGCCCCAAAGACCCTAAGCCTTCTTGTAAAAATTGTGACACCCATTGCTATGCTCCCCGTTACCGGAAAAAAATTAGAGAAGTGATGAAGTTTTCAGGTATACACTACATTAAAAGAGGACGCCTTGATTACCTTTTCCATTATTTTAGATAAAAAAGTTACTGCCGCTTAATTATGGCAGTAACTTTTTGTTTTTCTATATTTATTAATCCAATGAGAAAAACATGTAGAATAAAAAGGATTCAAAAGGTATTTGTAGAACTTTATAGAATTACTGTTATTTCTGTATCAGTGGAGGTTTTTGATGACTGAGTACTATGCCATAACAACTATGGTGGTAGCTGCAAGTTATTTTATTGTAAAAAAATACTTAAAACAAAAGCTAGCCATTGCCATTTGTGCGGTTAGTTACATATTGCTGTGTTTATTTCCCCTAATGTTGCAGCGTTTAGACTTTACGCAAACCTTAGTGGTTTACGCAGTGGTTATTGGTGCGGTGGCTGTGGTGTTGGCCACCAAAGCATCCTCAGGGCAGCCGGAGGACCATTTACAAACAGTGCCAGTTGCATCCCTTATAGGGCAGCTTGAGGATAAAACCGATGTCGAACTGCAAGAAGCGAAGAACAATTATGTAACAGAAGAAGTATCCGGCCATAAACAGGCAGAAGAGATAAAGATAGAAGAGATTAAGATAGATGAAATTAGCTTAGATGAAGTTAAGTTAGATGAAACTAGGTCAGATGAAATTAAGAAAGAAGAAGTTGAAAAAGAAGAGTTGGAACAATTGCCTATTAAAGAGATTAATGAAGATAGGCATGATGATGAGGACCGGGAAGAAAAAGCAGAAGAAATACTGTTGCCTGCTGACTGTATTCACACGGAAATTGTCCGTTCATTTAGCGAAGAGCAAAGCTACGCACCGCTTCATCAAGATGATGAAGCTGCATCAGATGAAAATGAGGCAATTCAATTAGAAGAAATAACAGAAACCGAACCCGAAGGGGTAGCCGATAATATAGTAGTAGATGAGACTGAAGTGGACACTGAAGAAGAAATGGTTGACGAAACCGAAGTGGAAATTGAAGAAGAAATGGTTGACAAGACTGAACAGGAGACAGCAGAAGAAACAGTAGACGAGGCTGAAGCGGAATCAGAAGAAGAAACAGTAGACGAGGCTGAAGTGGAAACAGAAGAAGAAATGGTTGACGAAACTGAAGCGGGAACAGAAGAAGAAATAGTTGGCGAGACTGAAGCGGAAACGGAAGAAGAAATGGCTGACGAAACCGAAGTGGAAATTGAAGAAGAAGTGGTCGACGAGCCTGAAGCAGAGACAGAAGAAGTGGTTGATGATGAAGAAGAGCGGACGGTAGAATTAAGCACTGAATTAGATGAAGAGCAGTTGTCTGATAAAGAACTGATTACCCAAGGAATGGCACAGTCCAGGCAGGGCAATTATAACCATGCCATAAGGTTGATGTTTAAAGCGCTAAAGCGACAGCCCGAGCCGGCATTGAAATACATTATAGTTTCTGAGCTAAGTACCCTTTATCAACAGGTGGGCATGTATCATCAAGCGGTACAAATTTTGGCTGCTTATATTAACTACCATGAACTAAAGGGCCATTCCGGCATAAGGGCATGGCGGGAAAAGCTAGAGTTTTTAACGACCTTAGAGGAAATATTAAAAGAGAATAAGATGGCGAACCTGCCTTACGGCCAGGTTCCGGACGGACTTAAACAAAAGG
The DNA here is from genome assembly GCF_000711975.1 of Desulfofalx alkaliphila DSM 12257. Lineage (NCBI taxonomy): Bacteria > Bacillati > Bacillota > Clostridia > Eubacteriales > Peptococcaceae > Desulfofalx > Desulfofalx alkaliphila. Next base: position 68,745 of record NZ_JONT01000001.1, read on the forward strand.
CTTTTGCCATAACGTTAAAAAGATTAAATAATAAATAAATGTTTGAATGGAAGGAGACGGGCACACAGTGAAGACAAGCAAAGAAATAATTGGTCTGCCGGTGCTGAGCATTGCTGAGGTGCTAAACCTGGGCGCCGTTAAAGACCTTTTAATCAATCCTGAGAGCGGTGCAGTGGATTTTGTGGTGGTGGAACCCAAGAACAGCTTTCATGAAACTAAACTCATCCCCTACCAAGACGTTGTTGGCATTGGGGAAGATGCCTTAACCATTAGAAATCAAGACAAGGTTATTCCCTTTTCATCCAGTGCTGAGGCACTAAAACTGTTAGAAAAGGATGTTAAAATTATTAACAGCAAAGTAATGACTGAAAAAGGCACCATTGTGGGCACAGTGAGTGAAATAGCCGTGGATGAAGATACGGGTAAAATCATAGGAAGTCAGTGGATACCCAATGGCCAGCAGCAGCCGGCAGGGTACATCACTGCCGACACGGTTATAACCTACGGGCGGGATATGATTATTGTAACCAAAGACTTTCAACAAGGGCTGACAGATGATGTATCTAAAGAAGAATTGGTGGCAGAACAAGAACCGGTGGCAGAACAAGAACCAATGCCTGAACAAGATCCCTTAAAATTCTTTGAAGACCAACAAAACCAGTACTTAATTGGGCGCAGAGTAACCAGTGCAATAGTTGCTGATGATGGCGAAGTTATAGCCAAAGAGGGAGATATTGTAACACCTGGAATAATTGAAATGGCCAATGCAGCCGGTAAATACGTGGAATTAACGTTGAATACCGTTGAAGAAAATTAGTATTGCCCTCATTGCAGCCACCTTGCTGTTGGGGCAGTTTGTTATCGGGGTTGCTCTAGCCACAGCCGTGATGAATCACCAATACAAAGGGAAAATTTTGCCAGGTACCACCATCAGTGGTGTTGCGGTGGGGGGCCTTAATAAAAACGAGGCCATGAACGAAATAATGCTTAGGTACCCCCAGCCAACTGCAGACAGTATTTTGGTAATAACTGACGGTGAAGAAGGTATTTATGAGATAACATTTGGCGAAATTGCCTTCGGTTATAAATACCAGGAGGCTGTGGATAAGGCCTTTCAATTAGGTAAAGAAATCTCTCCCTTATGGCAAGTAAAGGAATTTTACCGGGTTGTAGCAGGTAAGGTCGATATTCCCTTGGGAGTTAGTTTTGACAAAGAAGCCTTTAGCCAGGTTTTAGCTGAACTAAATAATCAGTATAGCCGCCAACCTCAAAATGCCCAGATAGCCTACGCTGAAGATCAGGTGGTGTTACTGCCGGAGACCTTGGGCAGGGAAATAGATGTCGAGGCCACTGTAAATAGGCTGGCCCGGGTGGAGCCGGGTGACCTCAAGGCAGAGTTGGTGTTTAATTCCCTTATACCTCAACTAACCAGTGAAGATTTAAAAGACATAAATTCTCGGTTAAGTATTTATGTTACTTCCTTTGATAACACAAACCCTAACAGAGTACATAATTTGAAGTTAGCCAGTGATAAGATAAATAATACCTTAATAAAACCCGGTGATGAGATGTCACTGAACAAGGTATTGGGACCGAGAACACCGGAAACGGGGTATAAAAAAGCCCCGGTGATAGTCGGCTCAAAACTTACGGAGGCCTATGGCGGCGGAGTGTGTCAAGTGGTTACTACCCTCTATAATGCCGTGGACCTTGCCGGGCTAGAGGTGTTAGAGCGGCACACACACACCATACCGGTAAATTATGTGCCTGTGGGCAGGGACGCAACCATTGCGGGGGATATTCTTGATTTTAGATTTAAAAACAGCGGTAAAAAACCGGTGTTAATTTCCAGTGAATTGGAAGATAATAAAATTGTGGTAACAATACTGGGCCACAGGGATGATGCCAATAGCATTGAATACAGTACTGAAACGATACGTGAAGTGATTAAATATGACACCGTGTATAAGGTTGATGAGAGTTTAAAACCCGGCGAAATAAAGGTGGTCAAACCCGGCCGTGAGGGTTACGAAATCACCACCTATGAGGTGACGGTGATAAATAATGTGGTGGTGGAACGTAAAGAAATATCCCACCATAGAGAAGAACCCGAAGATGCTTTGATTTACCTGTCACCACAGGATAAACAAATAAGGAAATAATAAAAGGCGCCTTAGGGCGCCTTTTAACACTGTCAGCAGGAGGTGGCCATTAACTGGACTAACTTCCTTAAACCTTTAGTTTCGATGCGGGAGACGTAAGACCGAGAGATGCCCATATCTTTGGCAATTTCTCTTTGACATTGTGGTTCTTGCCCGTTCAGGCCGTAACGCTGGATAAGAACGGTTCGCTCTTTTACTGGCAGCATGGCCAGGGCTTCCTTTAAGCGGGCCAACTCTTGAATGTTTTCCACTTCTTCATATACTGCTTCGGGGTCGGTGCCCAGGCAATTGGACCAGGTTAATTCATTACCTTCCTGATCCCATCCCACGGGCTGTTCTAAAGAGACCAGTACGTTATCCTTTTGTTTGCTTCGTAAGCACATTAATATTTCATTATGTATACACCGGGATGCATATGTAGAAAATTTTGAGCGTTCAACATCAAAGGTGTTAATTGCTTTAATAAGCCCTATGGTGCCGATAGATATTAAATCGTCGTAGCTTTCGTTGGTTGTTTCCTTATACTTTTTGCCGATATGGGCCACCAGGCGTAGGTTGTGTTCCACCAATATATTAAAGGCTTCCTTATCACCGGCTTGGTACCTTTTAAAGTACATTATGGTTTCCTCAGCACTGAGTGGTTTTTTAAAACTGTTGTTAACCACATAAGAAATTAACAAAGTTAAGCCGTTTATCAGGGATAAACCGAGCAAAATAGAACCCAACCCACCAAACATTAGCGAACCCCCTTTGAAAAGATAGCAGGTGTTTTATACTATGTTGGCTCAATGAAAATGGTGCAGAAATTTCACAGAAAAATGTTGGAAAATAGTATATAAATGGCCGTGCACAATGCCATTAATACCAAGGGGCAGTGGCAGGAAAAAATAACCCCCATATAGAAAAACTTATACCAAGGGATTGTTACAAAAAACACATACTGATAGGGGGATTGAATATGGAACGTATTTGGGCACCTTGGCGTACCGTGTATATTGGGAAGGATCACGGGTCACAGTGTATTTTTTGTGACAAGCTGGAGTCCGCAAATGATGAAGAAAACCATGTGTTGCTGCGGGGAGATAAAACCTTTGTGTGTTTAAACATCTATCCCTATAATAACGGGCATTTATTAATTGCTCCTAAAAGGCATGTGGGAGATATAACTGACTTGGATGAAGAAGAATCTTTAGAGCTGTTTCAAATGACCCAAAAGATGGTGGCGCTCTTGCGCAAAGCTTTTAACCCAGAGGGATTTAACGTGGGCGTAAATTTAGGTAAAATAGCCGGGGCAGGTGTTCCGGGGCATTTTCACATCCATGTGGTACCCCGCTGGGGCGGAGACACTAACTTTATGCCTGTAATAGGTGATGTGCGGGTAATTTCAGAAGGATTGAATATGACCTTTGAAAAGTTAAAAGAAGCCCTTGAGGATTAATGGGAGAATAGATAATTGCCGTACACCCGGGTAAACCCTAGGCTAAAAACAGCAAACCGGCAATTTCCTTTAAAAAACAATTGACAACCCATGTGGTTTTTGTTAAGATAATTCTTGCGAGTTCGATTGAATAATGTGGTGGATATAGCTCAGTTGGTTAGAGCGCCAGATTGTGGCTCTGGAGGCCGTGGGTTCGAGTCCCATTATCCACCCCATAAATTTTATACGCTGGGGCGTAGCCAAGCGGTAAGGCAGCGGTCTTTGGAATCGTCATGCGTTGGTTCGAATCCAGCCGCCCCAGCCATTTCACTTTTGTGAGCCATTAGCTCAGGCGGTAGAGCACCTGACTTTTAATCAGGGTGTCGATGGTTCGAGTCCATCATGGCTCACCATTAATTTTTTTTGCGGACGTGGCGGAACTGGCAGACGCGCTGGACTTAGGATCCAGTGGTTCACCCCGTGAGGGTTCGACTCCCTCCGTCCGCACCACCTTGTACAGAATAACATTCATTCTATTGACAAACCAGAGGTATTTATTGCATACTAGTATTGCGTAATAAGGATTTTATTACCAGGGTAAAAAATACCCTGGTATTTTGTTTTTAATTGTTAAAGCAAAATTTAACAGCATAATAAAACTAAAGGAATACCGGAAGGAAATTAATACAACATGTAGAATTATTTTATGTTATTGCAAAGGTTTTTTGGTTAAAATAGATAGTATTATGATTATTATGGTAAAATTATCAAGCAAAGTAAAAGTTATCTTTTAATGAATACATATATTAAGGGGGAGCACGTAAATAATGAAAGCAACTGCAGAGAAGTTGGAGAAAAATGAAGTATTGCTAGAAATAGAAGTTGATGACGAAAGGTTCTCCAAAGCATTAAACCGGGCATACAAAAAAATTGCTAAACAAGTAAACATTCCAGGTTTTCGTAAAGGAAAGGCACCTAAAGTAATGATAGACCGCTATGTGGGACAGGAAGCAGTTTATCATGAAGTTGTAGAGGATGTATTCCCAAGTGTTTACCAAGAAGCCATAGAAAAGACAGAAATATCACCGATTGGCCAGCCTGAGGTTGAAAAAATACAGGCAGAGGAAGGTAAGCCCTTGGTATTTAAGTTAAAAGTTCCTGTTAAGCCTGAGGTGAATTTAGGTCAATACAAGGGATTTGATATAGAGAAGCCCGCTGTGGAGGTTACAGACGAGGATGTTCAGCAAGAATTAGAACGCATGCAAAACCGTCATGCCAAGCTTGTTTCCGTTGAAGAGGGGGAACTGGCAGATGGAGACACAGCAATGATAGACTTTACCGGCTATGTAGACGGTGAGGCATTTGAAGGCGGTCATGCAGAGAACTACCCGCTGGTGGTAGGCTCGAGTTCATTTATTCCGGGCTTTGAAGAGCAATTGGTGGGTATGAAGATTAACGAAGAAAAAGATGTCACCGTTACCTTCCCAGAAGAATATCATGCTGATAATCTGGCAGGTAAAGAAGCGGTGTTTAAAGTTAAGCTGGTAGGTATTAAACGCAAGGAATTAAACCCCCTAGACGATGAGTTTGCTAAAGATGTAAGTGAATTTGATACCCTGGAAGAATTAAAGACAGACATTTTGAATAAGTTAAGGGAAGAAAGGGAACGTCAAGCCAATGCCAAAGTAAACCGTGAGGCTTTGGAAAAGGCGGTAGAAGAGGCTGAGGTAGAAATACCGGACGTTATGATTGAAAATCGGTTGGACGAAATGGTAAGCAATATGGAAAACCGCTTACGTACCCAAGGCATCCAGCTGGAACAATATTTACAATATACCAACTCAAATATTGATGACCTGCGCGACAAAATGAGAGAAGATGCTCATACAACGGTGTTGCAAGAACTGGTCTTGGATGCAATTGCAAAGGCGGAAGGAATTACTGCCACCGATGACGAAGTAGAAACTGAAATTGCCATGATGGCACCCCAATTCAATAAAGAACCGGCTGAGTTAAAGCTGACACTGGAGGCCTTGGGTGACCTAAAGATGGTTAAAGAAGATATTACAAGACGCAAAACCATGAAGTTTTTAATGGAGCAAGCAAACGTAATTGAAAAGGCGGCAGAGTAAACGGTATTCAGGGCTCAATAACTTTGAGCCCTAAAGATGTATTACACACTGGCTTTTAGGAGGCGACTCAAGTGTCTCATTTGGTACCAATTGTTGTGGAACAAACCAACCGCGGTGAGCGTTCTTATGATATTTACTCCCGATTATTAAAAGACCGCATAATATTTATTGGTGGCGCCATTGATGATCATGTGGCAAATTTAATTATTGCCCAATTATTGTTTTTGGAAGCTGAAGACCCTGCAAAGGACATTAACATTTATATTAATTCTCCGGGTGGGGTAGTAACAGCCGGTATGGCTATATACGATACAATACAATATATTAAGCCGTCGGTATCTACCATCTGCTTGGGCCAAGCTGCCAGCATGGGCTCTTTCTTGTTGGCTGCCGGTACAAAGGGTAAGCGCTATGCGTTGCCCTATTCGAGAATTATGATTCACCAGCCATTGGGCGGTGTTCAGGGCCAGGCCACTGATATTGACATTCACGCTAAAGAAATCCTGCGAATGAAACAGGTGTTGAATGATTTGTTGGCTAAACATACCGGCCAACCGCTGGAAAAAATTAGCGTAGATACTGAAAGAGACTTTTTCATGTCGGCAGAGCAGGCTAAGGAGTACGGTATCATTGATGAAGTGATACATGCTCGGAAGAAATAAAAAAGAGGTGGAATAATGGTTAACGAGAAAGGCCAATTAAAGTGTTCTTTCTGTGGGAAATTACAGGACCAGGTTAAGAAACTTGTGGCTGGGCCAGGAGTGTATATTTGCGATGAGTGCATAGAACTCTGCAATGAAATTATTGAGGAAGAATTAAATGAAGATTTTGGCCTAGACCTAGCCGATATTCCCAAGCCAAAAGAGATTAAGGAAATACTGGATCAATATGTTATTGGCCAGGAAGAAGCTAAAAAATCAATGGCTGTGGCTGTATACAACCACTACAAGCGCATTAACTTGGGTGGAAAAGTAGATGATGTAGAATTGCAAAAGAGCAATATAGTGATGCTGGGGCCCACCGGAAGCGGTAAAACGCTGCTGGCTCAAACACTGGCGCGCCTGTTGAACGTGCCCTTTGCAATTGCCGATGCCACCTCTCTTACCGAAGCTGGTTATGTTGGTGAAGATGTCGAGAACATCTTGTTAAAACTAATCCAAGCTGCTGACTACGATGTTGAAAAGGCAGAAAAAGGTATTGTATACATTGATGAAATAGATAAAATTGCTCGCAAGTCTGAGAATCCTTCCATTACCAGAGATGTTTCCGGTGAAGGGGTACAACAAGCACTGCTGAAAATTCTTGAAGGAACTGTTGCCAGCGTTCCTCCCCAAGGGGGCCGCAAGCATCCACATCAAGAATTTATACAGCTTGATACCACCAATATACTGTTTATTTGCGGCGGTGCCTTTGACGGCATTGACAGCATCATCCAAAACCGTATTGGTAAAAAGACAATGGGCTTTGGGGCAGAAATTAAAACCAAGGAAGAAAAGAAAATTGGCGAAATACTGCGCAATGTATTGCCGGAAGATTTGCTGAAGTACGGCCTCATTCCTGAATTTGTGGGCCGGCTGCCGGTTATTGTAACCCTTGATGCCCTAGACGAAGAGGCATTAATCCGAATACTTACGGAACCCAAAAACGCCCTCACCAAACAGTATGAAAAGCTCTTTGAGCTGGATGGCGTCAGCTTAGAATTCCAGGAAGATGCCTTAATGGCAGTGGCTGAACTGGCATTGAAACGCAACACCGGTGCCAGGGGTCTGCGGGCCATCATAGAGGAAGTAATGTTAGACGTTATGTACGATATACCGTCTAGGGATGATATATCCAAATGTGTTATTACCAAGGATTGCATCCAAAAGAAAGAAGCCCCAATAATAATGACAACAGACCGCAAAAAGAAAAAAGAAGAAAGTGCTTAAGAGGCTGCGCCTAGGCGCAGCTTTTTTTATGTAATTTATGGTAATATTGCGGATAATTTTCTTTCAATAAGTAATAATACTAGATAACAAGAAATTTACATTTAAAGTTTAATTCAATATTACCGGGGCTGACAGCCCCGGTTTTAAGGGGGTTTCTGTATGCATGAATTAACAGGCTTTGGGGGTCTAGTATCCTTCATACAATTATTCTTTGCGGTTGTTATCGGCCTGTACTTTTGGAACTTACTCAAAACCCAACAGGGAAATAAAAATGCGGTGGAACGTGAATCCCGAAAAGAAATGGAAAAATTACAGCGCCTTAGGGCGGTAAAGTTGACGGAGCCGCTTGCTGAAAAAACCAGGCCCACCAGTTTTGAGGAGATAATCGGTCAAGACGAAGGTTTAAAATCATTAAGGGCGGCATTGTGCGGGCCAAACCCCCAGCACGTGCTGGTGTATGGGCCGCCGGGGGTCGGTAAGACAGCTGCCGCCAGGGTAGTGCTGGAAGAGGCTAAAAAAATCAGCGCCTCTCCCTTTAAAGAAAATGCTAAATTTGTCGAAATAGATGCCTGCACCGCCAGATTTGACGATCGGGGAATAGCAGATCCCCTCATAGGATCGGTACACGACCCCATTTACCAAGGGGCGGGACCAATGGGAATGGCGGGCATTCCGCAGCCAAAACCGGGGGCGGTGACCAAAGCCCACGGGGGCTTGCTATTTATTGATGAAATAGGTGAACTGCATCCGGTGCAGATGAATAAACTATTAAAGGTACTGGAAGACCGCAAGGTGTTTTTGGAAAGCTCATATTATAGCTCTGAGGATACAAATATACCGCAGCACATTCATGACATATTTCAAAACGGCTTGCCCGCCGACTTTCGCATGGTGGGGGCCACAACCCGTACCCCTGAAGAGATTCCGCCGGCCATCCGGTCCAGGTGCCTGGAAATTTTCTTTCGGCCCTTGCTAAGTGAAGAAATAGGCATTATTGCCGGCAATGCCGCCGAAAAGATTAACATGCCCATGGAAGAAGGCGCCCTTGATGTTATTAAACGCTACGCCACCAATGGCCGTGAGGCGGTAAACATTGTACAAATAGCCGCCGGTATTGCCATCACTGAAGGCAGAAAAGAAATTTTGGTAAGTGATATTGAATGGGTAATTCACAGTGGGCGCTACTCTCCCAGAATGGAAAAACAAGTACCCCCGGAACCGCAGGTGGGTGTTGTTAACGGCCTGGCGGTATTTGGGCCTAACCTGGGCACTATCTTAGAAGTGGAGGCCGGCGCCATTCCAGTTCCCAAGGGCCAAGGTAAAATCATTGTTACCGGCATGGTGGAAGAGGAAGAAATGGGCGGCGGCGGCAGGATGGTGCGCCGCAAAAGCATGGCCCGGGGCTCGGTGGAAAACGTACTTACCGTTCTTCGCCGTGCCAAGGATGTGGATTATCGGGATTATGACATCCATATTAACTTTCCCGGGGGTGCACCGGTTGACGGTCCGTCGGCGGGGGTAACAATAGCCACTGCGGTGTATTCGGCCATTACCGGTGTGCCTGTGGATAACAAGGTTGCAATGACAGGTGAAGTATCTATTAGGGGTATGATAAAACCGGTGGGCGGCGTGGTGGCCAAAGTAAATGCTGCCCGCCTGGCAGGAGCCACCAAGGTATTTATTCCCGCAGAAAATAATCAGAAGTTATTTTCTGAAATGGAGGGAATTGAAGTTATTCCAGTGGAAAGACTAGAAGAAGTGATAAATGGGGCTCTGCTATACCAAAGGCAGACAGATGCCCAAACTAAGTTAGCCAATCCGGTGGAATTGCTCAGTGCTTCATTTCTTCCGGGGCCGGTTGTTCCAAAATCCTAACAGGGTAGACAGGTGATGATCTATGCTCATTGTTCAACATTAGCTACTAAAAATTCAAGAAACCCAGTTTTTACTGGGTTTCTCAGTGTTTTAACAATTATTGTTTTGGCAGTTGCTGGTTGTTATGATAAAATATTTGCATCATAACTTTATGCTTCAAAGCACCAGTGATAACATTAGAAACTAGGAGGTGCAATAAAATGGAACCCACTGAAAGAGTCTTGCCAATGCTACCCCTCAGGGGGATTCTGGTTTTTCCCTATATGGTCATCCACCTGGACGTAGGACGGGAGAAATCGGTGCATGCCATTGAAGAAGCAATGATTAACGACCGCATCATTTTCCTTGCAACACAAAAAGATGCCCAAACAGATGACCCCGTAGAAGAGGATATTTATACCATTGGTACTGTGGCAGAGGTAAAACAGTTACTTAAACTGCCCGGCGGTACCATTAGAGTGCTGGTGGAAGGTATTTCCAGAGGGCGAATTGTCGAATATTTGGATGATGAACCCTACTTTAAGGTAAAACTTCAGCAGTTTTCTGAAGAATTTCCCAAAACTAACGAAGTGGAAGCGCTTATGCGCAGTTTGGTGTATCAGTTTGAGCAATATGTTAAGTTATCTAAACGCATACCCCCGGAAACGGTGGTGTCGGTGGTTAATTTAGAGGAACCCGGTCGCTTAGCCGATGTGGTTGCTTCCCACCTAACGCTGCGTATTGATGATAAACAGCGGGTACTGGAGGCAATTAATATCGAGGAGCGTTTGGAAAAACTCTGCGGTATTGTGGCCAAAGAGCTGGAAATAGTAGAACTGGAACGAAAGATTAATATCCGCGTTAGAAAGCAGATGGAAAAAACCCAAAAGGAATATTACCTGCGGGAACAAATTAAGGCTATCCAAAAAGAGCTGGGCGAAAAAGATGACCGTGCTGCTGAAGTGGAGGAATTGCGAGAGCGCATAGCCAAGGCTAAATTGCCTAAAGATGTGGAAGAAAAGGCCACTAAAGAGGTTGATAGGCTGGAGAAGATGCCACCCATGGCTGCGGAGGCATCTGTGGTGCGTACATATGTGGAATGGATACTGTCCTTGCCCTGGTCAAAATCCACCCGGGATCGGCTGGATATTAAAGGGGCAGAGAGAATTTTAGATGAGGATCATTACGGCTTAAGGGAACCGAAAGAACGCATCATTGAATATTTGGCTATTCGTAAATTGGCTAAAAAGATGAAGGGGCCAATACTTTGTCTGGTGGGCCCCCCCGGTGTGGGTAAAACTTCATTGGGTCGTTCGGTGGCCCGGGCCTTGGAACGCAAGTTTGTGCGCATTTCACTGGGTGGCGTAAGGGATGAGGCAGAGATTCGCGGCCACCGCCGCACTTATGTGGGTGCGCTGCCAGGACGTATCATCCAAGGTATGAAACAAGCCGGTTCCAGAAACCCGGTCTTTTTGCTTGACGAAATTGACAAAATGAGCATGGATTTTCGGGGCGACCCTTCCTCCGCCCTGCTGGAGGTGCTTGACCCTGAACAAAACAATGCTTTTTCTGACCACTACCTGGAGGTTCCCTTTGATCTTTCCAACGTAATGTTTATTACCACTGCCAATAATATGTATAACATTCCGCGGCCGCTTCTTGATCGCATGGAACTGATTCGTATTTCCGGCTACACCGAAGAGGAAAAAATACAAATTGCCCTGCGGCACCTGCTGCCCAAGCAAATTAAAGAGCATGGGCTGCCCGACGGAAGCACAAGCATTTCAGATAACACCATTCGTAAGGTAATACAGGAGTACACCCGCGAATCCGGGGTGCGTAATTTAGAGCGCAACATCGCTTCCCTCTGCCGTAAAGCCGCTAAACAAATAGTAGAAGATAAAAACCGTAAGGTTAGAATTACCGCTCAAAACTTACAAAAGTATTTAGGTATCCCCAAGTACCGGTACAACCAGGTGGAAAAGGACGACGAGGTTGGCATAGCCACCGGACTTGCCTGGACCGAGGTGGGTGGTGATACGCTGGCCATAGAGGTTACCACTTATAAGGGCAAAGGTAAACTTACCCTTACCGGTAAATTGGGTGATGTGATGAAGGAATCTGCCCAGGCGGCATATAGTTATGTGCGCAGTCGGGCAGGGGAATTGGGTATAGAGCCCGCATTCTTTGATAACAACGACATTCATGTGCACATCCCTGAAGGGGCTATACCCAAGGATGGGCCTTCGGCCGGCATTACCTTGGCCACTGCCTTGGCATCAGCCCTTACCGGTCGCAAGGTGCGGCGTGATGTGGCCATGACAGGAGAAATAACCCTCAGGGGTAGGGTGCTCCCTGTTGGAGGCATTAAAGAAAAGGTGTTGGCCGCACGGCGGGCGGGCAGCAAAACAGTGGTTCTGCCCAAGGACAACAAAAAGGACATGGAAGATATCCCCAACAATGTGAAGGGTAAAATGGAGTTTAAATTTGTCGGCCATATGGACAGTGTGCTTTCCATTGCATTGCTTCCGACAGAACCGAAGGTAGAACAGGTGTCTTCTGATGTTCCGCCTGTTTTGCCTTACAATGAAGCCCACCAAAACATTGATGAAGCAAGACAAGGGGGTTCACTGATACCTTCATGAAGATAGTATCGGCGGGGTTTGTCACCAGTGCGGTAAACCCCAAGGGTTACCCGGAGGATCAATTGCCTGAGGTGGCCTTTGTTGGCCGTTCCAATGTGGGCAAATCGTCACTGTTAAACAAACTGGTTAGTCGCAGGGGGCTGGCTCGCACCAGTAAGTCGCCGGGCCGCACCCAGCTAATCAATTTCTTTTTAATTAACGAAAGCTTTTACTTTGTGGATTTGCCCGGTTATGGTTTTGCAAAGGTTTCCATGGCCATGAAAGAAAAATGGGGAAAGATGATTGAGGCTTACTTGCGTAAGCGCCAGAGTTTGCGCGGGGTGGTAATGCTGGTTGATATACGCCATGAACCCACCCAACAGGATATGCAAATGTACAGTTGGTTATGCCACTACAATCTTCCTGTGGCAGTAGCCTTAACTAAAGCAGATAAACTATCTAAAAACCTGGCCAACAAACAGGTAGCCCTTATTAAAAAGAAATTGCAGTTGCAAGCTTCCCATTCTCTGGTGGTGACTTCATCCCAAACCGGGGCCGGGCGGGAAGAACTACTGCAGATAATTGAAGATTGGGTAAAGTAATAAACACGACAGCGAGAGGCTTTTTCGCTGTCGTGTTTTTGTTGTACCGCTGAGCCTGCAAGGGCACAAAGGGGTTTAAAGTATCTTTCTAGCATTATTTTGTAACTGTTGGAAAATACTAATAACAAAAGATGCAGGATGTGACTATATCTCAGTGAATATTTTTCGTTTAGACCCAGGCAAGATATCATCCCGCCAGGCCATGTTTATTATAATTGTGGTCATACTTTCAACGGCAGATGTGTTTTTGCCAACTGTGGTGGCCATGGAAGCAGGACGGGATGCTTGGATTGCAGTAATTATTGCCACCGCCCTGGCGCTGGCTGTGGCCTTGATTGCCTTGGCCTTGGGTTTGCGTTTTCCCAATCAGACCTTGGTGCAAATATTTCATACTGTGTTCGGTAAGTATGCCGGATGGATATTGGCCTTTGTTTTTGTTTTAATGCACCCTGTTTTCTTAACTGCCATAACTGTGGGGCAAATTGGGGTAATATTAAAGGTTGCTTTTATGGGTAAAACCCCCCTGCTGGTGTTTAACGGGATAATTGTGCTGGCGGCAGCCTATGCGGTCTATCATGGCCTTGAAACAATAGCTCGGGTGGTAGAAATTTTGTTTCCCATCGGTATTTTTACATTGGCCATGGTGGGATTGCTGGTACTGACCAAGGTTGACTTTGGCAATTACTTACCCATTTTAGAAAACGGTTTCGGTCCGCCCTTACTGGGTGCTTTTCGCCTCTTGTCCTTTTTGTTGGAAGGAATAGTTTTATTGATGCTGATACCATACGTTAATCAACCGAAAAAATTAATTGTGGCCTTGGTTTGGGTGATGGTGCTGCTGGGTGTATCTTTACTGATTGGGGTGCTGGCCATCGGCATGTTTGGGGCAAGATACACTGCTGTCACCACCTTTGCCGCCTTGAGTATGGTACGGCAGATTAAAATAGGTGGTTTTTTAGACCACCTTGATGCTGTCATTATGACCATTTGGATAAGTGGCATCTATCTTAAATTAGCAGTGCTGTACTACATCGCCTGTATTGGGGTTGCCCAATTGACCCGATGTAATAATTACCGGGTGCTGATAGTACCCCTGGGCATACTGGTAACAGTATCCTCTGTTACCTGGTTTGAAAACATACCGCAAGTATTTGCGTATATAAGGGAGGTTTGGCCCGGTCAATCCCTCTTATTTGGTTTTGTACTGCCACTGGTAGTGTTGGTGGTGGCAGCAGCCAGGGGGTTAAAGGAAAGTTAATTTCCATGGCAGCTTATTTGCCCTTGGCTTGAAATAAACTCTTTATATATTCCCAATTTAAACCGGGTTTGGGTTTTTCCTTATCCTCGGGTACGTAATGCACTTCTTTTAATGCCTGGTTAGCAAAACGGTTGGTTACCGCCTTGTTATATGGAACTTTGCTGATTAGCTCACCGGCGCTGTCCACAATGTTGTACAGGTTCTGGTAGCTATCCTTGTCAACCACCGGATCTGTACTCCAAACCCCTAGGTCCCTATACTTATCTATTACATTTATTAACATCTCCCGTGGCAAGTCAGGAAAATCCTTTTCTATTACAGCGGCAATTTCTTCGGAGGTGTGATAGGTCATCCACTGTTGGGCTTTGTATAAGCCGTTCACCAAGCCTTGGGCCACCTGGGGGTGGGCATCTAAATAACCGGGGTAGGCCAGGTAAGTTATGGCGGGCATCTTACCGGCTGTTTTACCCAGCGAGGCCACCACTGTGCCCATTTGCTCATCTACCAGTTGGGATGCCTCCGGTTCTTCGGCTACCAAAAAACTGCCGGTGCCGGATTTAAAAACACCCGGCCGCAAAAAAGGCGGCAGGTTTTCAATTACGTTGCAGTGCCAGTTGGGGGCAATTTCATGTTGGCGCAAAATGCTTTCTAATACCAGGCTGGTATCTTCGGTGGCCGGGCCGGAAATGATGGTGCGCTGTTTTACGTCCTGCCATTGGAATTGATGCTCAACCTTGCGGGCCAGAAAAAAAGCCCCGTCCTTTTGGGTTATTTCCGCAAAGATTATGGGGTGCTGTCCTTGCCGGTGCAAACGTGTTAATAGCGCTTGCCCCGGCCCGGCAATAATTACATGGGCCTTGCCTTCTTCCAACAGCTGCCACGACTGTTCACCGGCTTGTACCGTATTAAACTTAACGTCAATGCCCTGCTCAGCAAAAAAACCCAGATTTGCTGCCAGGTAATGGGGCAAAAACAATATGCCATGCCGTTCTTCAACCACTTGTACCACCGGAATTACCGGCGGTTCGGTGTCCTTGGTTAAAATATATCTGGTGTATACCAAACCGGTGGCAATCACTAATATGGCTGCCAGCAATATTAACTTTTTCTTCAACACATCATCCCCTTTTATTTGGAAATGTCCTCATATAATAGTATTAAAATGCTAAACTTTTCATGATTAAAATTTAGGTTGTCCGCATGAAAGTAGACAACCTGGCATATGTATGTAAAAATTTCGTAATATTAAGGAGGGGTACTTTGTTTAAGGGTTTAACACTATTAACCTGGTCTACACCCACCGCAAAGAATAACAAAAACTTTTTTCCCGGGGCTGTGCTCACCGGCTTGGCAACTGCGGTGGGCACCGGTGTGGCAGCGGTAATTGCCTTAAGTGTCTATGTACTGCTTAGCACGGCACCGGGACACCACCTGTCATTGGTGATTACACTTATTACCTTTGGCTCGGCTCTGTTAGGCGGCATAGTTTGTGGTATGCTGGCAAATAAGCACGGACTGGTGCATGGTGGGGTTGTGGGTGGAGTATATGGATTCTTGTATGTGGCTATGAATGTGTACTGGGGTGTTTTTGCTGTGGAAGCGGCACTGCTGCAAAAAATACTGCCCCTGTTAGCCCTTGGCTCCCTGGGCGGTGTAGTGGGGGTAAACCTGCCCGGCAAAAAGAAACCGCGCAGAACTATAAAGATAAGATTGGGTGAGCCCAGCTAGTCATTTACCATAGGCAAAGGATAGGCGCCAAAATAAAAGAGCGACGCAGCTGCCCTTGACATTAACTAACAAAATCAGTAATATTAATGACATAAATTAATCCTCAAGGTGAAGAAGGGGAGGGATTGCGGCCCCTTGGGGTCCAGAGAAGGAAATTCCTAGGCTGTGAGATTTCCTGCCCAAACCGCAAATCTGTAGCCCCGGAGCCGTTGAGCTGAAGGCAGACTAGATGTCGGTAGGCTTGACCGGGTATGCCCGATACAGCTAATTGAGGGTCGACTGCCCTAAGGGGCGGTCGGAAGTCAAGGTGGTAACGCGGAAGATACTCCTTTTCGTCCTTGCAAGGGCGGTAAAGGAGTTTTTATTTTGGGCTATATATTTGATAAATCTAGGGAGGAAAAGCAAAATGACCAAAACTGAACTGCCAAAGGTATATAACCCCGCAGAGGTTGAAGAAAAATGGTATCAACACTGGGAGGATAATAAGTATTTTAAAGCCGAGGTAGACAAAACCCGCCGGCCCTTTTGTATTGTGATGCCGCCGCCCAATGTCACCGGGCAGCTGCACATGGGACATGCCCTGGATAACACCCTGCAGGATATTTTAACCCGTTGGCGCCGTATGCAGGGTTACAATGCCCTGTGGCTGCCGGGCACCGACCATGCCGGTATTGCTACCCAGGCCAAGGTGGAAGAACAGTTGGCCAACGAGGGTACCAACAAATATCAACTGGGTCGGGAAGCCTTTTTAGACCGGGTGTGGCAGTGGAAGGAAAAGTACGGCAACCGTATCACCACCCAACTGCGCAAATTAGGTGCATCCTGCGATTGGGACAGAGAGCGGTTTACCATGGACGAGGGCTGTTCTAAGGCAGTGCAGGAGGTGTTTATTCGCCTCTATAATGAGGGGCTGATTTACCGGGATAACTACATCACTAACTGGTGCCCCCACTGCAAAACCACCATTTCAGATATTGAAGTGGAGCATAAAGACAGTCCCGGAAATTTATATCATATAAAATACCCCTTTAAGGACAATGCCGACCAGTATATGGTGGTGGCCACCACTCGCCCCGAAACAATGCTGGGTGACGTGGCAGTGGCTGTTAATCCTGAGGACGATCGCTATTCCCATATGGTGGGACGTACTCTGGTGCTGCCGCTGGTGGGGCGGGAAATGCCGGTTATTGCCGATGCCTATGTTGATCCTAGCTTCGGCACCGGTTGTGTAAAGATAACTCCGGCCCACGACCCCAATGACTTTGAAATTGGCCGCCGCCACGGGCTGCCCGAGGTGCAGGTAATTGACAAAGACGGCAAAATGAATGCCCAGGCCGGCGAAAGGTACCGGGGCATGGATCGGTATGAATGCCGCAAACAAATTATAAAGGATTTAGAAGAATGCGGCGCCCTGCTAAAAATAGACGAACACAGTCACGCGGTGGGTCGGTGCTACCGGTGTGATACCGTTATTGAACCAATGCTGTCCCTACAGTGGTTTGTAAAGATGAAACCCCTGGCCGAAGGTGCCATTGAAGCGGCTAAAAAGGGTGATGTGCGTTTTATACCGGAAAGGTTTACAAAAATATACCTAAACTGGATGGAAAACATCCGCGACTGGTGCATTTCCCGCCAACTGTGGTGGGGCCACCGTATACCGGTTTACTACTGCAGTGATTGTGATGAAATGGTTGTTTCGGCGGAACCCCTTACCCAATGTGCCTGCGGCGGTAAAATGGAGCAAGACCCCGATGTGTTAGACACTTGGTTTTCATCGGCACTGTGGCCCTTTTCCACACTGGGTTGGCCGGAAAAAACCGAAGACCTGGAGCATTTCTATCCCACCACCGTACTGGTCACCGGCCGTGACATTATCTTTTTTTGGGTGGCCCGAATGATTTTCTCCGGTCTGCACAACATGAAAGAGGTACCGTTTAAAGAAGTGTTTATTCACGGCTTAGTGCTGGACAGCCAAGGGCGTAAAATGAGCAAGTCCTTGGGTAACGGGGTAGACCCCCTGGAAGTAATTGAAACCCACGGGGCAGACAGCCTGCGTTTCATGCTGGTCACCGGAAACACCCCGGGCAACGATCTGCGCTTCCACTTCGAACGTCTGGAAGGTGCCAGGAACTTTGCCAACAAGCTGTGGAACGCATCCCGCTTTGCATTGATGAATTTAGATGACTACGACGAAAGGGCCCCCCGGGGAGAATTGACGCTGGCAGACCGCTGGATATTAAGCCGATACCACCGGGCCGTCAATGAAGTAACGGCATACTTAGAGCGCTATGAACTGGGTGAAGCGGCCCGGGTGATTTATGAATTTAGCTGGAGCGAACTGTGCGACTGGTACATTGAACTTGTGAAGCCGCGCTTGTTTGGCAAGACAACACCGGAAGACAGGGCCACTGCCCAGCATACGCTGGTGACAGTGATGCAGGGAATGATGGAACTGTTGCATCCCTTTATGCCCTTTATTACCGAAGAGATTTGGCAGCGTCTGCCCCATAAAGGGCAGACCATTATGCTGCAGCCTTGGCCGGAATACAACCCTGAGCTGCGGGATTTAGATGCGGAAGCTGCCATGGCACTTTTGATGGACAGCATCACTGAAATTCGCCGCATCCGAGCTGAAATGAACGTATCACCGGGCAAAGTGGCGGAAGTTATACTGGTGGTACCGGCAGAAAACAACCGCCGGGTGTTGGAGGAAAACATTGGCTATCTGGAAAGGCTGGCCCATGCCCAGGCAAGCATCACCGCCCAAATGGCAGAAAAGCCGGGGCAATCGGCAGTTGGTGTGGCCAAAGGGGTGGAAGTGGTGGTACCCCTAAAGGGTTTAATTGATTTGGACAAAGAAGTGGCCCGTTTAAAGAAAGAACTGGGGAACATTGAAAAGGAACTGCAGCGGGTGCAAGGCAAACTGAACAACGAAAAATTCCTCGTCAAAGCCCCGGCAGCGGTAATAGAAAAGGAAAAGGCCAAAGAAGCAGAGTTTTTAGAGAAAAAATCGGCTTTATCGGCCCAGCTAGAGATGCTGTCATAAAGGGCAGACGAAAGTATAAAGGAAAGGGGCAGATCATATGGCATTGAAGTGGGATACAGTGTTAAAAGAAGAAGAGGGCAAACATACCGGTACCATCACCATGACAGTACATGTTACGGTGGAAAAGGCAGAAGAAGGCGACGGTTACTATGCCTTAACTCCGGATTTGCCTGGCTGTGCCACCGTGGGAGACACCCCCGAGCAAGCGGTGGAAAACATGCGCCTTACTATTAAAGATTGGCTAATTAAGGATAACTGCGGTTAAAACATGAACTACCGAGAGGCCATACACTATCTAAAAAATCTAACTAAATTTGGTATAAATTTTGGGCTGGGCCGCATCGTTGAACTGCTAAGGCGATTAGACAACCCCCACCTGAAGTTAAAAACCATTCATGTGGGGGGTACCAACGGTAAAGGTTCCACCACTGCCATGATTGCCGGCATACTGCAGGCGGCGGGCTATACCACCGGTACATTTACTTCGCCCCACCTGCACCGCTACAACGAGCGCTTCCGCATTAACGGTAAAGATATAGCAGACCGGCAGATAAGCCGGCTGATTAATACCCTAAAGCCCCACCTGGACGCCATGGTGGCCCAGGGCTATGAACACCCCACCGAATTTGAGGTGAGCACCGCCATGGCCTGCCTTTACTTTTACCGGCAAGGGGTGGATTTTGCCATATTTGAGGTGGGGCTGGGGGGCGAAATAGATTCTACAAACGTAATAAAACCGCTGGTGGCGGTAATTACTAACGTGAGCATCGATCACAGGGATTATCTGGGCAGCACCGTCGGAGAAATAGCCAAAGTTAAAGCGGGTATTATCAAGGGCGGGGCGCCGGTGGTTACGGCGGCCACTGAACCAGAGGCATTGGCAGTCATTAAAGGGGCTTGTACTGCAAAGGAAGTACCGCTGATTCAAGTGGGCCGCCAGGTTGCCTGGAAGGATAAATCTATCCTGGGCAGACACCGTACCTACCGGAATATTCACTTGCCCCTGTGGGGAGTACACCAGCAAACCAATGCAGCCACTGCGGTGGCTGCGGTGGAAGTGCTCATTGACAGGGGAGTGGCCATAAACCCTGAAGCAGTGCGAACCGGCCTGTCCAATGTAAGCTGGCCGGGACGTTTTGAAATAATAGCCGGCAGCCCTGACATAGTGCTGGACGGTGCCCACAACCCTGCCGGGGCCAGGGCGCTGGCCGAAGCCTTAAAGAGTAAATTCCCCCATAGACCAATAATAATGGTGTTGGGCATGCTGGCGGATAAGGAACGGCAGCAGATAATTAATATCTTGGCGCCACTGGCCAAGGGGATGGTGGTTACCGCCCCCAACAATCCCCGGGCAGGAGATTGGCAGCAGGTGGCCCAATGGGCCAGAGAACACCTGCCCGATGTACGCATCTGCCCACAGATACCGGAAGCGATAAAAACGGCCCTGGCCATGGCATCACCCCAGGACCTGGTTTGCATCACCGGCTCGCTGTACATGATTGCAGAGGCGAGAGAGGCAATTTTAATTAATAAAAACTCCTACCCCTACCAATAATAAGCACAAGATATTGGAGGGGTTTTCTTTTTATGCGAAATAGGCATATGCTGGAAAAACTATTGGGCTTTAAGACCCGGCTAAAAACACCGCTCAGCACTAATAAACCGTCTGAAGTACCGGCGGATCCCATCCAACACGTGTTCAGCGCCCGGGGATTGGAAGAAATGAAGCTGAGCTACCGGCTGGATACAAATATAGATGCCTTGCGCACCATAATGGCAGGAAACAGCGATTTTGTCATTCGGAAATTTTCCATTGGACCCCATGGCAAAACCCATGCGGCAGTGGCATATTTGGATGGCATGGTTAATACTGAGCAGCTGCACGACAACATTATTACCCCCATGATGACCAACAGTGAAACCTGGGGTAGCGGCCCCGACAAGGGGATACCCTTTGTCCGTATAAAAAATTCATTAATAACTGTGTGCGACCTGCGGGAAGTACAAGATTTTAAACTAATTTTAAGCGGTATTTTGAGTGGGGACGTACTGATAATTGTAGACGGCCATAAAAAAGGTGAATTGGCCAGCATAAAGGGCTTTGAACGCCGGGGAATCAGTGAACCCGCCGGCGAAACGGTGGTTCGGGGCCCCAGGGAGGGTTTTACCGAAAATATTCGAGCCAACACCGTTCTTGTTCGCCGTCGTGTGCAATCCCCCAACTTTATATTAGAGAATCTAACCATTGGCCGGGTCAGCAACACTAGCGTAGCCATCGGTTATATTCGTGGCATTGTTGACCCCGAGGTAGTAAAGGAAGTAAAGAGAAGACTTAACAGAATAGAAATAGACGGTGTGCTGGAGAGTGGCAACCTGGAAGAATTTATCGTAGACAACCCCTTCTCGCCCTTTCCCCAAGTAATGTATACCGAGCGCCCCGACCGGGCCAGCGCGGCCCTGCTGGAAGGTAGGGTAGTGATATTTACCAACAATACCCCCTTTGTACTGATTGTGCCGGCAGAGTTTGTTAGCTTTGTACAATCGCCGGAAGACTATTATGAAAACTTTTACATAGCAACCTTCATCAGATGGATGCGCTACTTTGCCCTGGCCACAGCCCTTTTACTGCCTTCGTTTTATATTGCAATCATCACCTTTCACCAGGAAATGATACCCACCCCGCTGCTCATCAGTGTATCTGCCAGCCGGGAAGGGGTGCCGTTTCCGGCCCTGGTGGAGGCCTTGATGATGGAATTTGCCTTTGAGGTACTGCGGGAGGCAGGTATACGTATGCCCAGGCCGGTAGGTCAAGCGGTGAGTATTGTGGGGGCCTTGGTGGTGGGCCAGGCAGCGGTGGAGGCAGGTATTGTTTCACCTTTAATGGTAATTGTTGTGGCACTGACCGGCATAGCATCCTTTGTTAACCCGGTGTTTAGTTTATCTATTACCATGCGGTTGCTGCGCTTTCCCATTATGATACTGGCAGGAACGCTGGGCCTATTTGGGGTGATGGCGGCGGTGCTGGTGATACTGGTGCACATGTGTGGCCTGCGCAGTTTCGGTGTGCCCTATTTATCACCCTTGGCACCCTATCACCCTCAAGGTCTCAAGGATGTCTTGGTACGGGTACCTGAGTGGATGCTGGATCGTCGCCCGGAGGAAATATCTAAGGATAACCCCTACCGCAATAAACCGAACATGAAGCCCGGCGCGTGGCAAAATCGACGTAAAGAGCAAACACTTAAAAAGGAAAAAAGCGGCGATTCCTCTTATCGCAACAGTGCTTGGCGGCAAGAACAAGAGCGGGATATGGAGCACAGCGACTTAAATATATCCAGCGATGTTAATATTATGGAGCAGACCGACCAAGGGGGGGATGACGGCGGTGACAAAAAAAATGAAGAACCCCAACTCACTAAAAGAAGGCGGCCCCGATATATTACCCGTAAAAAGAAATAGATTATTGTGTATACTGCTTTTGCTGGCATTAATGCTTACCCAGGTTTCTTGTTGGGATAGGGTGGAGGTGGAGGATTTGGGCATTGTGTTGGCCACCTCCCTGGACCTGGGGGATGAAGAAGAATACATCCGGGTGTATATCCAGGTAATTAACCCCCAGGCCTTGGCCGGTTCCGGTAATGGCAACAGCGGTGGCACAGGCCCTGCCACCTATCGCAATTTTACTCATCAGGGCTATACCATCTTTGACGCTGTGAGGGGCTTGGCCCGTCATTCGCCCCGGGAGCTGTATTTTGCCCATAACCAGATAATTATTATTTCCGAACAACTGGCCAGGCGTGGGGTGGGTGATTTGATAGACTTTTTTGACCGCAACCCGCAAATTAGGCGCAACAACTGGTTATTAATTACCCCCGCCGACACCTGTCAGATTGAATTGTTTGACATACCCCAAACCTTGGAGCCGGTACCTGCCATGCGCATTATGAGTATTATTGAAGACCGACATCGGGCGCCGGTATTTGCAGCCAGTCAACTTGGAGATTTCCTGGAATTGATTTCGTCGCCGGGCATTGAAGGCTATACCGCCGGAGTAACCATAATAGATAACCCCATGTTCCCTGAAAGCGGTGAAGAGGCCGGAAAGTCCAGGTTTGATATCTTATTAGGAAACACCGCTGTTTTTAAGGGCGGCCGGATGGTGGGGTGGCTAAATGACCGGGAATCCCGCGGCTTATTATGGGTACGTGAAGGTTTGCAGGGCGGCATTGTGGCAATACCCGACAAAATTGGCGGTGACGAGAAAACTATCAGCATGGAGATAATCGGCAGTAAAACAAAAACAACACCGGTTTTTACCGAAGAAGGGGATGTCACAATGCACATTTCAGTAAAAACCGAAGCCAATCTCAATGAAACGGAGGCTTACATTGACCTTGGCAGCCCTGAAAAGATAAATCAAATAGCACGGGTTTTAGAAGAAGAAATACAAAAGGATATATTATTAGCCGTTGCCAGGGCCCAGCAATACAATGCAGATATCTTTGGTTTCGGCCAAATATTACACCGTCAGCACCTCAATTACTGGAGACAAGCAAAGGAAGACTGGGATAATATCTTTTCCAATTTAGAAGTGACAGTATCAGTGGAGGCAGAAATACCACGCACCGGTTTAATATCAAGGCCAATAAAGCCCTTGTCTTAGTGTGGGCATAGATACCCACCGGCATGGCCGGTTAACAAACAGGGGGGAATTTACCATGTTAACGGTAGCTGCTTTAATTGTATTCTTTGGCGGTGTTATAGCACTGCAGGTGCCGGTATTAATAAAAAAACAAATGTACAGAGATTTAACCGTTTTTAGCCTGCTAATGCTCTTGGGCATGGTCTATAGTTTTTCATTGGCCTTAGACTTGCCCACCTTTAACCCCATCCGTTATTTGGAGAGTATTTTTGCCCCTGCCACTGGATTTGTGGACAATATGCTGTCAGATATGGAAAGATTATGAAATTTATTTCACATTAACACTTTTCATTCTGACAGTTTACGATTATAATAGTATTAACGGTAAGTTTGTACTTTTTTAAAAAGCTTAAGGTGACCGTTTTATATATTTTGGAAAGTGAGGCAACCCAGTTGAAAGCATTAAAAATACCAGAGGCGACAATAACCAGGTTATCTGTATATTCGAGATTTTTAAAACGATTAGATAAAAAGGGAGTGACAACGGTCTCCTCAGGGGAAATAGCTGACGGTGTAGGAGTAAGCCCTGCCCAGGTGCGTAAAGACTTAGCCTATTTTGGCGAATTTGGTACCAGGGGAGTGGGGTACAATGTCAAGGACCTGATCCGCTACACCGTAAAAATCCTGGGCTTAACCGAGCCATGGAATTTAGTGATGGTCGGTGCCGGTAATTTGGGCTCGGCACTGGTTACTTACAGGGAATTTAGGGATCGGGGTTTTTATATCACCGCAGTGTTTGACAATGACTTAACAAAGATCGGCAAAAGAATAGCCGATTACGAAGTGATGCCCTTAGAAAAAATGTCTGAGGTGATTAAAGAAAATAACGTGCGCATAGGCATAGTGGCAGTGCCTGCGGCAGCCGCCCAAGCGGTGGCCGACCTATTTGTGGAGTGTGGCTTAGAAGCAATACTTAACTTTGCTCCCATTAGCTTAAATGTTCCTCCCGATGTGGAAGTGCGCAACGTTGACTTGTCTGTAAAATTGGAAATACTGACCTTTAACCTAACAATGAAAAACAAGTAAAATGAGATGAGGTAACGGGGTGGGCATGCTGCCTGCCCCGTTATTGATGTTGTCAGAGAAAAACTTGTCAGAGTTTGGTAGTAATGATAAACTAATGAAAAAATATTAAAGTAAGGGATGTTTCCATGGTGTACATGGGAAATAACAAATATAAGTTGGAGGAAAAATGGCTAGGGTATTAGGTGGTGCGCGCAGCGCGTGGATATTATTTATTCTTTTGACAGCCGGCGGTGTGGCGGGCAGTGCCCTTGGTGCCGCCCTCTCTCCGGCATTACCGGTTTTACAAAACTTTTTTACCGTTGGATTACAGCCCACCGCCTTAGATTTGAATTTTTTCAGCATAAATTTTGGCTTTCAACTGGCAGTGGGGCCTCTTACAGCCCTGGGCTTGCTTTTGGGCTACCTTGCATACCGTAAATTATAGGGGGTTTTGAACAATTGGCGCTAATCCTAGCTTCACAATCACCAAGGCGCCGGGAGATGCTGCAAAGGCTGGGGCTTGATTTTGAGGTTCAAGTGGCTTCGGTGGAGGAAATTGTACCATCCGGCCTTAAGCCTGCTGAGGTGGTGGAACATCTGGCGGCATTAAAGGCCAGGGCGGTGGCAGGGCTGAGAGATGAGGGCTTGGTTATTGGCAGTGACACCGTGGTGGTAAAGGACGGTGTAATTCTCGGTAAGCCGGCCAATGAAGAGGAGGCCAAAGAGATGCTTCGCCGTCTGCAGGGTACAAGCCACCGTGTATATTCCGGTGTGGCTGTGGTAAATGCCGGCGACGGCAGCAGTATTACCGGCCATCGCTGTACCAAAGTAACATTTAAACCACTCAGCCAGCGTGAAATTGAGCAGTACATAGCAACCGGTGAACCGATGGATAAGGCAGGTGCCTATGGGGTACAGGGAGTGGCCTCAATTTTTATCACAGCAATAGAAGGGTGCTACCACAATGTAGTGGGAATGCCCTTGGAATTGCTGGCAGAACTACTAAAAAAATTTAATTATAACCTGCTAGATAATATTGTCGGTAATAAAGAATATTGATAATATGTAGGACAAGTTGAAGCAGTGATTTAACCGGTTTTATAAGGAGTAGTGTTATTATGCAATATCTAACACTGAAAGAACTGCCGGCTGAGCTGCGCCCCAGGGAGCGCCTGCTGGCCAACGGCGCTGCTTCTCTTTCTGACGCTGAATTGCTGGCCATTCTGCTGCGCACCGGCACTAAACAGCTATCGGCTGTGGATCTGGCCGAGATGTTATTGGTTAAGACCAGGGGTTTACCGGGCTTATTGGATGCTACGGTGGAGGAATTGTCCTGCGTAAAAGGAATTGGCCCGGTAAAGGCGGTGCAAGTAAAGGCGGCCTTAGAGCTAGGGCGCAGACTGACCTTATCACCCAGCGCTCAAAGGGCTACCGTAAACAGCCCCGACGATGCTGCGGCCTTGGTAATGGACGGTATGCGTTATTTGGATCGCGAACACTTTTGTGCTTTATTGTTAAATACTAAAAACCATGTACTGTCTAAAGAAACTATCAGTGTGGGCACCCTAAATTCTTCCATGGTGCATCCCAGGGAACTGTTTAAAATAGCCATTAAAAAAAGTGCTGCCGGGGTAATATTGGTACACAATCACCCCAGTGGAGACCCCACCCCCAGCAGTGATGATATTAGCATTACCAGACGGCTAATAGAAAGTGGCGAAATTTTAGGAATATCAGTCTTAGACCATCTGATAATTGGGGATAATAAATTTGTCAGTTTAAAAGCCAAAGGCTTAATATAAGATAATAAGACGGAAGGGGCCAGAAAATGCGCATCGGGCTATTTTCCAAAGATATGGGTATAGATTTAGGAACAGCTAACTCTTTGGTATATGTAAAGGGTAAGGGCATAGTGATGAGAGAACCGTCGGTGGTGGCCATTCAGAGAGAAAGCAACCAGATATTGGCTGTGGGTGAAGAGGCCAAACAGATGATTGGCCGTACCCCGGGAAATATTGTGGCCATCAGGCCCATGAAGGATGGGGTAATTGCCGATTTTGACACCACCCAAAGCATGATTAAATATTTTATTAACAAGGCATTGAGAAACCGCACCTTTTTAGTTAAACCCAGGGTGGTAATCAGCGTTCCTTCGGGGGTTACAGCGGTGGAGGAGAGGGCGGTGCGTGAGGCCGCAATGCAGGCCGGGGCCAGGGAGGCGTACTTAATAGAAGAGCCCATGGCCGCTGCCATAGGAGCCGGTCTGCCGGTGCATGAACCCACCGGCAACATGATTGTAGATATTGGCGGGGGCACCACGGAAGTGGCTGTCATATCCTTGGGCGGTATAGTTACCAGCCGCTCCATACGTGTGGGTGGAGACGAGATGGATGATGCCATTATCCAACATGTTAAACGCACCTATAATTTAATGATCGGTGAAAGAACGTCAGAGGAAATCAAGATCGAAGTTGGTACTGCCTATCCATTGAAAAGCCTGGAAACAATGGAGGTACGGGGGCGGGATATGGTTACCGGTCTGCCTAAAACAGTCACCATTACTTCGGAAGAGATATACAAGGCGCTGTCGGAACCGGTTGCCAGCATACTGGAAGCCATTAAGGTAACATTGGAAAAAACCCCGCCGGAATTGGCATCAGATATTATGGATCGGGGCATCATGATGGCCGGTGGCGGATCATTGCTGCGGGGGCTGGACAGACTGATCAGTGAGCAAACAGGGATGCCTGTAAACGAGGCTGAAGAACCCTTAATTGCTGTGGCTTATGGTGCAGGAAAGGTGCTGGAAAACATAGAAATACTGCGCCGCGTACTAATACAACCCAAAAAGCTGGCGTAGTAAAGGTGTGTGTGTTGAGTGACCCGCAATAGCTACCGAAAAATATTTTACTTAGTTATATTGGTTGTTGTGGTGCTGCTGGTGATGAGGGTTACCTCATTAAACAGGGGGCAGCTTACTCCCATTGAGGGAGCGGTAAAGGATGCCCTTTCCCCTCTGCAAACAGTAACAATGAGTATAAGCAGGGGCATTAAGGACGCCTTTTCCTTTGTGCTATCCCTGGGGAGCCAGGGGGCAGAAAATGAACGTTTACGGGAAGAGATAAGGGTTTTAGAGGGTAAATTACAGCGGCTGGAAGAGCTGCGGGTAGAAAACATAAGGCTTAAAGAAATGCTTAACTACCAGGAGTTTAATGTTGATAACTACCGCCTCATGACCGCCGGTATTATTGGCCGTGACCCCAGCAATTGGTTTAGCACCTTTACAGTGAATAAAGGGGCTGTTGATGGAATTGCCCGGGATATGGCGGTGCTCGTTCCCGAAGGATTGGTGGGACGGGTGGTGGCCGTTTCAGAAAGAACGGCAGAGGTCTTGTTGATTACTGACCCCCGCAGCGGCGTGGGTGCAGTGGTACAGCAAAACCGTATGCCCGGTGTGGTGGAAGGGGTTGCCAACAGTGCCGGTGTACTGAGGATGATTCACCTGCCAAAGGATGCACCGCTGGAGGAAGGGCAAATGGTGGTCAGTTCCGGTGTGGGGGGCATTTATCCGCCGGGTATAGGCATAGGTGAAATAATATCCGCAGAAAACGACCCGGGGGGCTTGTTTCAAATAGCATTGCTTAATCCGGCGGTGGATTTCCGCCTTTTGGAAGAAGTGTTCATAGTAATGGAAGTCTATAATCCTGAGATATATTTGCCTTTAGACGCCAATGATTTAAACGAGGCCCTTTACGGTGATGAAGATGAAGAAGATTTAGAGGAAGAACCGGAGTAAAAGGTTTTTGTTTGGTTTTTTTATGGTCGCCTTAGTTCCGTTAGGTATCCCAGGGCGACCATGAAAGGCCTAAAGGCTTTCCGGTTCACAGAAAGGTATTGAGAAAATTGCGCGGAGTACTGCTGTTTTTAATTGTTGGGGTGGCACTGATTTTACAGGCCACCGTCTTTGATTTTATCAGAATCTTAGGGGCAAAGCCCGACCTGATTATGTTAATAGTAATATTTTATGGTTTTATTCATGGCCCGCGGGAGGGGGCCTATTTAGGCTTTTTGGCAGGGCTGTTGATGGATTTTGCAACGGGCCATTATATTGGTTTAAATGCCCTGTCTAAAATGGCAGTGGGCTACCTGGCCGGTATGGGTGAAGAGAGGCTATACCAGGAAAATACTTTCATTGCAGTATTTGTCGCCATGGCGGGAACCTTGGTTGGACAAACAATTAATTTTTTGCTATTGTTGATGGTGGGAATAAAAATTTCTGTGGGTAGCGCGCTCTTGACGGTAATATTACCTGTGACCTTCTACAATGGGCTGCTTACCCCGTTTTTGTACGGTTTGTTTTACCGTTCCAATACCCGTGGTCTGTTAAAAACACCGGATTTATAGAAAGGGTAAAGCAATGGAGCGCAAGGTAATTAAACAAAAGACCAAGGTGTTTACCGCTATTGTGGTAGCAGTTTTTTTAATATTAGCAGGAAGGTTGGCCTACCTTCAATTTTTTCATGTGGACAAATACCAAACTTTGGCCCAACAAAATCATATGCGGCTAATTCACATCCCGGCACCCAGGGGGGAAATGCTGGCCCGGGACGGCCAAACAAAAATTGTCAGCAACCAGCCGGTCTATACCGTATCGCTGGTTTATTTGGGTTTAAAAAATATCGGTTTGGTGGTAGAGCGGCTGGCTGAAATACTGGACATGAGTCCGGATGAAATACATGAAAAATTAGAAGCTCAGAAACTGCGCCTATACCAGCCGGTGCGGATTGTTTCTAACGTGCCGTTAGAAACGGTATTAGAAATTGAACAGCATCGTCTGGAACTACCCGGTGTGGTAATTGATGTTGAACCGGTACGTTCGTACCCCCAGGGCAGCATTGCATCTCATTTGACGGGCTATGTTCAGGAGATTAACGAAGAACAACTGAAAGAAAACGAAGAAAAGGGCTACCGGCTGGGGGATATGTACGGCCAGACAGGGCTGGAATATATGTATGAGGAATATCTGCGGGGAACACCGGGTGCCCGACAGGTAGAGGTAGATGCCATGGCCCGTCCGGTACGTGATTTGGGCATATCACAGCCGGTACCCGGCAACAACCTGATACTTACCATTGACCATAAGGTGCAGCAGGCGGCGGAAAGGGCCTTAGAGGCTCAAATTGAAACTTTACAGCAGCAGTACCCCGACGCCCATGCCGGGGCGGTGGTGGTGCTGGATGTACATACCGGTGGGGTGATTGCCATGGCCAGCTATCCCACCTACGACCCCACTGTATTTGCCCAGCGACTTACCGAGGATATGCTGGCGGAGCTTTACGACCCGGTGGCCCAACGCTTTAATAACCGGGCATTAATTGCCTACCCACCCGGTTCTACCTACAAAATGGCGGTAATTGCTGCAGGCCTTGAGACCGGGGTTATTCAACCGGATACCAAGGTGTTTGATCCCGGTTATAAAATTGTGGACGGTGAGTCATATAGGTGCTGGCTGCATGGGGGCCATGGAAACGTGGACGCCATTAAGTCTTTAAAGGTTTCCTGCAACACCTACTATTATCACTTCGGGCTGGAGATGGGCCACCAAGCCATGGCGGAGTATGCTGCCCAACTTGGCTTGGGTACCGTGCTCGGAATTGATTTGCCGGGCGAACAGCGCGGGGTTTTACCTACCCCTGAAAATAAGTACCGCTTGTTTAAACAATATTTGACGGCAGAAAAACAGCAGCTTTTGGACGAGATAGAAGAGAGGTACGATGCATTGATGGCCGCTGCTGCCACTGAGGAGGAGCGGCGTCGTTTGAGAAGTCAACTGCGAAATGAGCGTTTGGGTATTCATTGGGAGCTGGAATGGCATAATTACGATACCGTTATTTCTTCCATCGGTCAGGGTATCAGCAAATATACGCCCCTACAGTTGGCTGCATTTACAGCCACCATAGCCAATGGGGGTACCTTGTACAAGCCGCACCTGGTAAAAGAAATCGTTGACCACAAAAGGCGCAGCGTAAAAAAATTTTCACCGGAGGTAATTAGAAGGGTAGATATATCCCCTGAAAATTTAGCCATAATCCGAGAGGGTATGGCTCAAGTGACGCAAGCGGGGGGAACGGCGCCGCTCTTTAACGATATACCGGTGCCGGTGGCGGCAAAAACCGGTACCGCCGAGGTACAGGGGCGAGATAACCACGGTTTAATGGTAGCCTATGCCCCGGCAGATAATCCTCAAATAGCAGTTGCTGCGGTAATTGAACATGCGGGCAGAGGCGGCGGCGGAGCCGGCCCGGTGGTACACGACGTCTTGGCTGCCTACTTTGGCGGTAAGCCCATGGAAGGACAATTGCTGTATACGCCGGATTAAGCAGTATATTGTCTAAATAATACAGATAAACAAAAATAACGGGCTAAAAAACCCCGTTATTTTTAATTTCCATTAGAAGGAATTGGTTTATAGTGTGTAGAAATGTATATTTAGTCAAGAAAACAGGAGGTCGTGGAAATTTGTACCGGGATAGTGATAGCCAAAATAAGGCTGGCTCCAAAGCCGCTGCAAAGGACTTAGATAATATTTTTGACGAAAACACCATCCTGGTGCAGCGCACGCTGCGTTCGGGTCAAAATATTTCTTATGACGGAAACATTGTAATTCTGGGGGATGTCAACCCTGGGGCTGAGGTTGTTGCAACCGGCGATGTTATCGTTATGGGTTCATTACGTGGTGTTGTTCACGCCGGGGCCACAGGGGATACCAAATCGGTGGTGGTGGCATTAAAACTCTTACCCACCCAATTGCGCATTGCAAACCATATCACCCGAGCTCCTGACGGTGAAACAAGCCCCGGCCTAGATGCCGAAATGGCCAGTTTGAAAGACGGTGTTGTTACCATTGAAGCCTTTCAGTCTGAAAGGCTTCATAAGTAGTAATCATAAATTTAGTGTAAATACCTGGCGGTATACGTAAGGAGGAACAGCAGTATGGGCGAAGTAATTGTGGTAACCTCCGGTAAGGGAGGGGTGGGCAAAACCACCACCACTGCCAATATCGGAACCGGCCTGGCAATCCAAGGCCACAAAGTAGTATTGGTGGATGCTGACATCGGTTTAAGAAATCTTGATGTAGTATTGGGCTTAGAAAACCGCATAGTTTACGATATTGTCGATGTGGCCCATGGTAATTGCCGTTTGCGTCAAGCAATAATCAAAGACAAACGTTTAGAGGGACTGCACCTGTTGCCGGCGGCCCAAACCAAAGATAAAACTGCCATAACAACGGATCAAATGCGTAAACTTTGCGAAGATTTAAAAAAGGAATTTGAATACGTAATTATTGATTGCCCGGCGGGCATTGAGCAGGGTTTTAAAAACGCCATAGTCGGTGCGGACAGATCAATAGTGGTAACCACACCGGAAGTATCGGCAGTGCGTGATGCTGACCGCATCATAGGCCTATTGGAGGCTGCCGAACTGCGGGATCCTAAACTGGTAATTAATCGCCTGCGCTCCCGTATGGTTAAAGCCGGCGATATGATGAGTATAGATGATATGATAGAAATATTGGCCATCGATCTTTTAGGGGTGGTACCCGAGGATGATCAGGTAGTAATTAGCACCAACAAGGGTGAGCCGGTGGTAAGGGACGAAAAATCTCTTTCGGGGCAGGCATATCGCAATATCACCAGGAGAATAAAGGGTGAAGATGTACCACTGATGAACCTGGAAGATAACGGCGGATTTTTCGGCGTACTGCGTCGCATGATTGGCCTAAAGTAAGGGGGGGTAAAGGTGTTAGACTTTTTAAGCCGTGTATTTGGTAGAGATACCGGTGCCAGTAAAAATGTTGCCAAAGAGAGATTGCGCTTGGTACTGGTACACGATCGGGCTAACGTTTCCCCTGAACTACTTAACTCCTTAAAGGTAGACTTAATTGGAGTTATTTCAAAGTACATGGAAATTGATGAAAAATCATTAGAAGTCAGTTTAGACAGCAGCGACAATCAGGTGGCGCTGGTGGCTAATATTCCGGTAAAAAGAATGAAACGTGTCGGTAATAGGCCAGGGGCAAGCAGAAGTAACTAGGGGCTCATAAATTGAGCCCCTCATTGTTTTTTGCCTACTGATATAGTAATATAAATGCCGAAGGCCGGTGAAAAAATAGCTTTAACACACTGCCCAAAGATAGGTTTTTACAGCGGTCCGGTTAAGTTGCCTATGCCACCGGGCATGCTGGTTAGGAGGAAAAAATGATATCTCGTAGGGTGCTACGAAGACTTGACTATATACTGCTCACCACTGTATTGCTGGTTATTGCATTGAGCCTAATCACCATAGCCAGCGCCACCCATGTCACCACCCCGGTGCACATGGGCGAAGAAGGTCGCTTTTTCTTAGGGGTAATTAACCTCAACGCCATGGGTTTTGTTATAAAACAACTGATTGCCCTGGTCTTGGGCCTGGTGCTGATGACCATTGTCATATCTATAAACTATGAGGATTGGGCCAAATATACCAGGATCTTGTATATTATTAACTTACTCATGCTTCTTTCAGTTATGTTTTTAGGTTTTACTGCCCTGGGGGCGCAGCGCTGGATTCCCATCGGGCCCTTTGCTTTTCAGCCCTCGGAATTTGCTAAAATAATAATCATCATTACCTTTGCCCACTTTTTATCCCAGCGGGAAGGCAAATTAAATACCATAACCGATTTAATACCGGCCTTTGCCTTTGTCGCCCTTCCCATGCTTTTGATTTTATTGCAGCCCGATTTAGGCACCTCTTTGATTTTTATTGCCATCATGTTTGGCATGTTATTTATGGCCGGGGCCAATGCCAAACTGTTGGCCGGACTTATCGGCGGTGGCGCTGCCGTAGGAATTGGCTGGCTGTATGCCTTTATGAAGTTCCCGGGAAAAGTGTGGTTACCACTGCAGGATTACCAGGTAAACAGGCTGACCATTTTTGTTGATCCCTTTCGGGACCCCTTGGGTCACGGTTATCATATCATTCAATCCCAAATAGCCATTGGTTCCGGCGGCATTTTTGGCAAAGGAATTTTTAACGGCAGCCAAAACCAGCTAAACTTTCTGCCTGAGCAGCATACCGACTTTATTTTTTCGGTGGTGGGTGAAGAGATGGGCTTCATAGGCACCACGCTGCTGCTGACCTTGTTTTTTATTATAGTTTACCGGGGCATATACATCGGCTCCAGGGCCAAGGACACCTTTGGCATGCTGCTGTGCTTTGGAGTGGTTTCAATGCTGGTCTTTCACGTGCTGGTAAATGTGGGCATGACCATTGGCATTATGCCTGTAACCGGTGTGCCGCTGCCGCTGTTCAGTTACGGAGGCAGTTCACTTTTGGCCAATTTGATAGCCATTGGCATACTGCAAAACGTCTACTGCCGAAGAAAGAAGTTAATATTTTAATTAAAACCGCGCCTTGCTCTTTACGGCGCGGTTTTTTATACCGTCCATGCCTTCAGTTGCATCTAATACTATTTTTTAAATTCAGCCATCTTGGGCAGTCATATTTGCCTTTATACCTCATATATTGTATTGACAAGCCTGTCCGGATTTATCCCTCAGCTCTGAATGAAATAAGTGAGCGGCGGAGCAATGCTTTTCCAAGGAGGTATAGAAGGTGAAACTGCCTAGATTTCCACGCTTAAGAAAGTTTAACATTCCTCGATTTAATTTTCCTTTTAAGAGAAAGTCAAACAATTATTTAGATAATTACCCCAACATTTATTCCGGCAGCAATTATTTGAAAAGATATAAGGATAACAGCTGGGATTCCTACTATTCAAAAAAACAAAGCAAAAGGCCCTTCAAAACCCTTTGCCGGGTGGCGGTGGCTTTGGCCATTTTTTTGGTGGTGCTTACCCTGCGGGAAACTAACCACCCCGTAGGCATTCAGGCCAGAGAAGGGCTAAAATATATGCTCACCACCGATTGGGATTACCGGCCGGCTTTAGATAAGGCGGTGCAGTTGGGTTTGCAGGCAGTGAATATCGATATACCCTTTTTTAATGATGTGCCCGGCACCAGCCCGGTACTTGCGCCCCCAAGCGATGCCGGCCAGTATGCCATACCGGTATCCGGCCGGGTGGTGCGCCAATATGGCTGGATAAAAGACAGTGATGGGTTAGAGGTATTTAACTCCGGCATTTTTATCAGCTGCCGGGAGGGAACTGAAGTTAGGGCTGCCCGGAGCGGGAAGGTGGCTCGCCTGGGGGAAGAAAAAGACCTGGGTAATTATGTGTTAATAGACCATGGCAACGGTGACTTTACCATGTATGCCGGACTGGGAGAAATCCATGTCACCGAAGGCCAAGAAATACAACAGGAAATGCCCATTGGTACAGTGGCAGGGGGCAAAGAGCCCGGGCTGCATTTTGAAATTAGGGAAAATCACAAACTGGTGGACCCGCTCATTAAGTTACAGGTGTTTAGCCCAGGGGGTGATATGGTGGCATGAGAGTTGGGCGGGTATACGGTATTGACTTACATATCAACGGCTGGTTTATCGTACAGCTGAGTTTATTCTTTATTGCCGGCATACTGGACAAGGGCTTAATCTTATTTGCGGTGGTGCTGATACACGAAATAGCCCATACAGTTGCAGCCATGCGTTTAGGTGTGCAGGTGGTGGCAATAGAACTGCTGCCCTTTGGCGGCGTTGCCCGATTGGGCAGTGAGTTAGCCTTAAACACCAAAAAGGAAATGCTGGTAGCAATGGCCGGACCCTTTGCTAATCTGGTCATGATAGGTGTGGCCCTGGGATTTCACAGCTACGGCTTGTGGGACGATGAATTGGGCCGCTTTTTTTTACAGTGCAATGTCATGCTCATGCTCTTTAACCTGTTGCCGGCCCTGCCATTGGACGGTGGCCGGGTACTGAGGGCTTATCTGGCCCAATGGATGGGGCTCAGGGAGGCCACCTACCTGTGTATTGGTATGGGCCAAGCCTGGGCGGTAATCATTACGTCATTGGCAACCCTGGGCTTACTGCTGGGCCTTACAGGCCTGGATTTAATAATTTTGGGCTTATTTATTTTCTACGCAGCCACCCGGGAGAAGGGCACTGCCCCCTACTTGTTTGTCAGACAGCTTACCCAGAAAAAAGAAGAAATGTCCCAATTGGGGGTAATGCCCTCAGAAACGATAGTGGTCCTGGAACAGGTGCCTTTAAGGGAAGTTATTAAACCCTTTGTGCCTCAAAAGTTTTTTTTGATAATTTTAATGAATAAAGAAATGCAGTATCAAGGGATAATCACAGAAACCCAGGTGGTGGATGCCCTATTAAAACACGGCATGGATTATCCTGTGGGTAAAATAATTAGTGACACCCCCCCTTGGGCATAATTGATTTATATAGAAAAATTATATAAAATATTCTAATGGTCAGTTTTGCCAATACTACAATAAAAAGGGGTTTTAAATATACTATGCAGCAACAATTAGAGAAAATCTTATTGCAGGTGCAAAAACCCGCCCGTTATACAGGCGGGGAATGGAACTCTGTCCAAAAGGATTGGGATAATACAGAGGTGCGCATGGCCTTTGCATTTCCTGATACCTACGAAGTGGGCATGTCCTATTTGGGACTACAAATAATTTATAACCTGGTGAACAGCCGGGAAGACGCATTGCTGGAGCGAACCTTTGCGCCGTGGCTGGATATGGAAGAACTAATGCGCAGCCATGGCTTGCCGCTTTTTACCCTTGAATCCCACCGGCCGGTGCGGGACTTTGACATTGTTGGCTTTACACTGCAGTATGAAATGACCTTTACAAACATATTAAACATGCTGGACCTGGCAGGCTTGCCGCTGCTAAGTGCCCAGCGGGATGAAACAATGCCGCTGATTATTGCCGGCGGCCCCTGTGCCTTTAACCCAGAGCCCATGGCAGATTTTATTGATGCCTTCACCATTGGGGAAGGCGAAGAGGTGCTGCACGAACTAATTGATGTCTACAAAAAGGCCCGGGCAGAGAAACTAAACCGCAGCCAGCTCCTGTTAAAGCTGGCCGCAGTGGAAGGTGTCTATGTACCGGCACTTTATACCGTGGACTATTACGAAGACGGTCAATTAAAATCTGTTACCCCTAAACACCCTGGGGTGCCGAAGCAGGTGCGAAAGCGCCTGTTAAAAGATGTGGACAATGCACCTTTTCCCAGCCGTCCCATTGTGCCTTCCATTGGAGTGGTGCATGATCGGGTTATGTTAGAGGTGCAGCGGGGGTGTACCCGCGGTTGCCGTTTTTGCCAGGCCGGTGTTTTATACCGACCTGTGCGGGAAAAAAGCCCGGAGACCTTGAAAAAACAAGCCGCTGACATGCTTAAAAGCACCGGCCACAATGAGATTTCCCTTACTTCACTGTCCACCGCTGACTACTCCCAAGTGCAGCCCTTGATTACAGCCCTGCTGGACACCCACAGTGAAAAAGGGGTTAATGTGTCACTGCCTTCGTTAAGGGTAGATGCCTTTTCCATTGATTTGGCCAAAGAGGTACAGCGGGTGCGCAAGTCCACCCTTACCTTTGCTCCGGAGGCGGGAACCCAGAGACTGCGGGATGTAATTAATAAAGGGGTAACAGAGGAAGACTTAATCAGTGCTGTCACTGCGGCCTTTGGGGCAGGTTGGCATTCCATAAAACTCTACTTTATGCTTGGTTTGCCCACCGAAACCTACCAAGATTTAGATGGCATTGCCAATTTAGCTAAGGCGGTGGTGGAGGCCGGTGTAAGCCAAGGGGTCAATAGAGGGAGGCTAAAAGTAACGGTCAGTGTGTCGTCTTTTGTGCCCAAGTCCCACACTGCCTTTCAGTGGGAACCCCAAAACACCTTGGAAGAATTAAAAAACAAACAGCTGTACTTAAAAGAAAAGTTAAAGGGCAAAAACATAGTGTATAATTATCATCATCCGGAAACCAGTTTTTTAGAAGCTGCCCTAGCTAAAGGTGATCGCAGACTGGGGGCGGTGCTCTTGCGGGCCCACCGGCTGGGCTGTAAGTTTGATGGTTGGAGTGAGTGCTTTAAGTATGACCTGTGGCTCAAGGCCTTTGAAGATCTGGGCTTAAATGCCGCTTGGTATGCCTATCGGCGCTACAACTATGATGATGTGCTGCCTTGGGATCACATAGATGCGGGTGTGAGCAAAAAATACCTGGCAAGGGAACACAAAAGGGCTGTGGCAGGAAAGGTGACTGTTGATTGTCGGGGCGGTAAATGTCCCGGCTGCGGTCTGTGCCCCAGTTTAGACATCAAACCGGTGATACTAAAGGGTGGTGATGGCCATGCCCCGTTATAGAATTATGTTTGCAAAGGCGGGTATTTCGCGCTACATTTCTCACCTTGATCTCACCAGGGTATTCGAGCGTGCCGCCCGCCGGGCAGAAATGCCCATGGCTTACTCACAGGGTTTTAACCCCCATCCCAAAATAAGCTTTGCGGTTCCCTTGGCTTTGGGGGTTATCGGAGAAAAGGAATTTGTAGATATGGAATTGACAGTTGAACTGCCACCGGAACATATTGCCGAGCAGTTAAACAAAAACCTGCCCATGGGAATTAAAGTGGTGGAAGTTCGGCAGGTCGGTGAAAAAGAAAAACCGCTGATGGCAAGGGTGAAGCAGGCCAGCTATCGCATGGAATGTCCCCTTGCCGAGGAAATTGATACCCCAGGGGTAGAGCGTGTTGTGGATGAAATATTAGGCCAAAGGGCCTTAAAGGTAGAACGAAAAGTAAAGGGTAAATTAAAAACCGCCGACATCCGGCCGGGAATAATTAATTTAAAAGGCTATGTACAAAAGGGTGAAATAGTAATAGAAACTGAATTGGCCACAGGCAGTGGCGGAAACGTGCGCCCCGAAGAGTTGCTGAAAGAGTTAAAAAAGGCAGGATTACCAATAGAATATGCCCTTTGCCGTATATACCGGACAGGGTTACATGGCAGCAGCGGTGATGCAAGGGAAGAGCTGTGGTAGTGTAAATGTGAGATTGCCTCAGGAGAGGATAGTATGTATAAAGAAATCTTTGTTAATGTTGTAGAGGAAGAAACCAAGGTGGCGGTGATGGAAGACCACCAATTGGTGGAAATATTCATTGAACGCTCCCAAAACCAGCGCTTGGTGGGTAACATTTATAAGGGCAGGGTGGAAAACGTGCTGCCCGGAATGCAGGCGGCCTTTGTGAACATTGGGTTAGAAAAAAATGCTTTTTTGTATGTGGAAGATGCCATACCTTCCCGGGGAGACGGCCATCAACATGGTGTGGTGAATGTAAATATAGGTGATGTACTAAAGCAGGGCCAAGATATCATTGTACAGATAATAAAGGAGCCCATTGGCACCAAAGGCCCCCGGGTTACCACCCATATTACCCTGCCGGGAAGATTTATGGTATTGATGCCTACGGTGGATTATGTTGGCATTTCCCGCCGTATTGAGCGGGAAGAAGAGCGAGAGCGTTTAAAGGAAATAGCCAACCAATTAAAGCCCGAGGGCATGGGTGTAATAGTGCGCACAGTGGCGGAAGGTATGGAAGAAGAAGAAATTCAGCAGGATATGCAGGTGCTGGTAAAACTGTGGCAAAAGGTAAAAAACAAAGCCAATAACGGGCCGGTACCCAACCTGGTACACCGGGACTTAGAGCTGGTGCACCGGGTGATAAGGGATGCCTTCAGCGAGGATGTTAACCGTATGGTGATTAACTCCCGCTATGAATATGAAAGAGTGCTGGAGTTATTAGATCTAATAGACCCAAAACTAAAGGTAAAAGTAAAATTAGAAGAAAAAGAAAACTTGTTTGAAGAAATGGGCATTGATTTAGAGCTGGAAAAGGCACTAAAACGGCGGGTGTGGTTAAAATGCGGTGCCTACCTAGTCATAGACCAGGCCGAGGCACTGACCGCCATTGATGTGAATACCGGAAAGTATGTGGGCAGCACCAACCTGGAAGACACTGTGCTAAAAACAAATTTAGATGCCGCTGTGGAGATTGCCAGGCAATTGAGGTTGCGCAACATAGGTGGCATCATCATCGTGGACTTTATTGATATGGAAGAGGAACAGCACCGCCGGCAGGTGCTCAGCCTTTTGGAAGAAAAAATTAAAGCCGATAAAACAAAAACAAATATTTTAGGCATAACACAGTTGGGTCTGGTAGAAATGACACGCAAAAAGGTGCGGCCCAGCTTAAGCGAAGTGTTGCAAAAGGCTTGTCCCTACTGTGAAGGCAGAGGCAAGGTGCTATCCGAAGAAACGGTGGGCATTCAGTTGATAAACCAGGTATGCCAACTGGCCAGGCGAACCGGAGCCGAAACCATATTGGTTGAGGCTAACCCCCTGGTGGCAGCAAGGCTTATTGGCAGTGGCGGTGTAGGACTAAAAGAGTTGGAAGCCCGCACCGGCAAAAACCTCTATGTGCGGGGTTCTGCAAGCCATCATATTGAGCAGGTAACGGTGAAGCCTCTCTATGACAGCGAAGAAATAATTTCCAATTCCAAACTGGTTACCCCCGGCGAAATATTAGAGGTAAAGGTAGAAGAAACCCACATTACCAATGTAAATGACGGTATAGCCCGAATAGACGGCTATATTTTAGACATAGAGGGTGCGGGTATGATGGTGGGCAAGACTGTAAAGGTGGAGATAGACAGGGTATACCGCACCTATGCAAAGGCGAGACTGGTTTAATTAATATTGCTTGCTATCTCAAGCTGTTCTTGACAATTGAATCCGTTGTGATAAAATGGTGAAATGTAAGTGCATGGGTCTTGCACATTACTAAACACCGCTCGGGTAAGGTTAAAAAGGTAATTACGCCTACCTAGGCCCGGCGAGTCCTGAAAACAGGGGAGGTGCAGTTATGTACGCAATTGTTGAAACAGGTGGTAAACAGTACCGGGTACAAGAAGG
The DNA here is from genome assembly GCF_000711975.1 of Desulfofalx alkaliphila DSM 12257. NCBI lineage: Bacteria > Bacillati > Bacillota > Clostridia > Eubacteriales > Peptococcaceae > Desulfofalx > Desulfofalx alkaliphila. Next base: position 109,135 of record NZ_JONT01000001.1, read on the forward strand.
AGACACTTTATATGTAGAAAAGTTACCTTTAGAGGCAGGTCAAACCCTTGATATTGACCGTGTTTTAATGGTAGCAAAGGAAGGTCAAATAAAGGTTGGCTCCCCCATTGTTGACGGTGCAAAAGTTACTCTTGAAGTGGTTCGCCACGGTAAAGGCAAAAAAATTATTGTCTTTAAATACAAGCCCAAGAAAAACTACCGCCGCAAGCAGGGCCACCGTCAGCCCTTTACCCAAGTGGTGGTAAAGAGTATCCAAGCATAACACTTCATGATTTGATAAAACCTCGGTTAATAACAAAGGAGGTGGGGGTTTAATGGCTCAGAAGAAAGGTGTAGGAAGTTCACGGAACGGCCGGGACTCAGAAGCCAAACGGCTGGGTGTCAAGCGGGGCGACGGTCAGTTTGTTACCGCCGGCAGCATCCTAGTGCGTCAGCGTGGCACCAGAATCCACCCAGGAATTAACGTGGGCAGAGGCGGAGATGATACACTGTTTGCAATGAAAGACGGTGTTGTTAAATTTGAACGTAAAGGTAGAGATAAAAAGCAAGTTAGTATTATAGAGAGCACTGAAGTTGTAAGCTAACGCTTGTGAAGGCGAATGTCTTAAAAATCCGGCCAAATGGCCGGATTTTTTTAAACATAAAAATGCTGGTAGAAATTAACACCGGAAGGGTGGGGCAAATGAAATCAAAGGAACTTTTAAAAATAATACAGGTGCAAAGGCACGACTTTTTAAATCATTTGCAGGTGATTTCCGGTCTGGTACAGCTCAATAAAAGCGACAAGGTACTGGAGTATATTAAAAAGGTCAGCGGCGAAATGGGAGAACTGGCTGCAATAACCAGGCTAAAAATTCCGGAACTGAAGGCAGTGCTGCTGATAGCCATAAATAACTGCCGTAAAATTCAGGCGGAGTTTGTGTATCAAATTAATCCGGATCTGGCCCAATGCACAACTGCCGGCTCAGTTTTAGCCCAAGGGGTAGATGAATGTATTAATTTAGCATTGGAAAAATTGTCAAGCCCTGGGGTTGAGGACCGCCGAATCTTGTTTACCCTTGATGAAGATGATGCCCAGTACCGCTTTAAATTTGGCTTACCCGGTTTAAGCAGTGGGGAGGTGGAGGGTTTGGCAGGAGAATTAAAATACTGCCGCGCCCAATCCTTTGAAATTGATCTTGCCATGACGGCAGGACAAGGGGAAATTCAACTTACAGTGGCCAAATAGGTTAGAAAAACAGGGGTAAGACAATACTATACCAAGCAGTATCATTACTCAGTGAAAATTTAGGTGATGTTAATGTTTTATGATAAGGCGAAAATTTATGTAAAGGGCGGCGATGGCGGCAACGGCTGTGTGGCCATGCGTCGGGAAAAATACGTTCCGGAGGGCGGCCCCTGGGGCGGCGACGGCGGCCGGGGCGGGGAAATAATTCTAGAGGCTGACGAAGGACTAAACACCTTGGTGGACTTTAGGTACAAACGCCACTACAAGGCAAAGCGTGGCCAGCACGGCATGGGTAAAGGCATGCACGGTCACGCCGGCCAAGACCTGGTGCTGCGCATCCCTGTGGGAACAATTATACGCGATGCTGAAACCGGCCACTTTATCGCCGACGTAACCGAACACGGCCAGCGGGTGGTGGTTGCCAAGGGTGGCCGGGGCGGCAGGGGAAACATGCGCTTTGCCAGCGCCAAAAACAAGGCCCCCACCATTGCAGAAAAGGGTGAACCCGGTCAGGAACGGTGGATAAGCTTGGAATTAAAACTCATTGCCGATGTTGGCCTGGTGGGTTTTCCTAATGTCGGCAAATCAACCATTATAGCCGGCGTTTCAGCTGCAAAGCCCAAAATAGCCGACTACCCCTTTACCACCCTGGTGCCTAACCTGGGTGTGGTGCGGTTGGGGGACGGAGACAGTTTTGTAATGGCCGATATACCGGGTTTAATAGAGGGTGCCCATGCAGGGGTGGGCCTTGGTCACGAATTTTTACGCCATGTGGAGCGCACCCGTGTGCTGGTGCATGTTATTGATGCTGCCGGCACCGAGGACAGGGACCCGGTGGAAGATTTTTATGTCATTAACCGGGAATTGGAAAAATATGATGCTCAATTGGCCCAGCGGCCAATGGTGGTCGCCGCCAACAAAATTGACATTCCTGAGGCGGAGCAACATATTGCACGCCTGCAGCAGGAACTGGGCCATAAATATGAGATATTCCCGGTGTCGGCTGCCACCGGCCAAGGGCTAGATAAGCTGGTTTTAAGGCTTGGCCAAATATTAAAGAAAATACCCAAAGAGATGGAGCCTATTATACCGGCGGAAGAAATGCGGGTAACATATAAACCCGGGCCGCGGTTTACTGTGGAAAAAGAGCAGGGGGTCTTTGTTGTCAGCGGCGAAGAAATTGAACGCCACCTGGCCATGACCGATTTAAACAACGACCAAGCGGTGGAGCGTTTGGGCAGAATTATGGATAAAATGGGCATCTACAGGGCACTGCAGGAGGCCGGAGCTGCCGACGGGGATACCGTGCGTATTAAAGACTTTGAGTTTGAATATGTAGACTAGATATTTCTTTGATAATGCTAAAAAGGCGCCGGTGCATACCGCTCCGGCGCCTTTTTCACCCCATGACCTTTAGGCTTTCCTCCTTGCCATGTATAAGCTATAATAAGTTAGTTGACTAAAATTACTTGGGGTGATTTGCTTTGAGAATCAAAACCATGGTTTTATTTTTGTTAATTTTGTTTTGTATGCCCATGCCGGCAACGGCACAGCCGGACCTTGAATATCAAGGGGATGCGGTGGTAAACAGTACTAAGCTGCGCGCCAAGGTGCTCAAAGTGGAAGAGGCGGTTCACTCTGGGGATCTGGGAAATTTTTTCGGTGGGGAAGAGATTCAGCAACTGGTGACAATTGAGATCTTAAGCGGTGAATTTAAGGGCCAGGTGATGGAGGTTACCCACATTGTAATGAATGACCCCAAATACGATATTGTGGTAAATGCCGGGGATAAGGTGATTGTCTATGCTGAATTGGAAGGGGATGGCATTAAGCTTGCTTACATAAGCGATTACGCAAGGGACGGTGTATTGAAGTATCTGCTCTTGGCTTTTATCGGCCTGTTAATTATATTTGGCGGCATAAGGGGTGTGACCTCGGTATTGGCCTTGGGAATTACCGGTGTGGCCATTATCTTTGTGTTATTACCGGCAATTTTAAAGGGTTATAATCCCATTTTAATGACTGTGTTAGTTTGTGCGGCAGTTACTGCCATTACAATAACCTTTATCGGCGGTTTTTCGGTGAAGACCCTGTCGGCCATCATTGGCACCACCGGGGGTGTCATTGTTGCCGGTCTGTTGGCCATGCTGGTGGGTAACGCTGCCCAACTGACCGGCTTCAGTGATGAGGAGATGTATATGTTGCGGTTTATACCGCAGGCAGTAGAATTGGATTATCGGGGACTGCTTTTTTCAGGTATGATTCTCGGTGCCCTGGGGGCTGTGATGGATGTGGGCATGTCCATCGCGTCTGCACTGGATGAAATTAAAAAGGCCAACCCCGCCATAAAATTTAAGGAGCTGCTGGGTTCAGGCATTAATGTGGGGCGGGATATTATGGGTACCATGTCAAATACGCTAATATTAGCTTACACCGGAGGGGCGCTGCCCCTACTCCTACTGTTCATGGCCCACGATATACCTGGTATTAAAATAATAAACTCAGACCTTATTGCCACCGAAGTGGTACGGGCACTGACAGGAAGCATTGGCTTGATATTCTCCATCCCCATTACCGCCCTGGCGGCAGGACTCCTGTTTTGCAGGGACCCAAGGGATGCTGACAAGAAAATAAATTAACAACAGGGATTATTAATTCTCGGGGCAGGTATGGTCACCTACCCCTTTTTGTCTAAATAAGGGTTTGAAATTATGTTGTATAAATATACATAAAAATATATAATTACATTCAACATAGGGGTGGTTGTATGGCTTTGCGTGATTTTAGCAAGGTAAAAAGAATAGTGATAAAGATAGGTTCAAGTTCCCTTACCCACCAAACCGGCAAAATAAATTTGCTGCAGATGGAATTGCTGGTCCGTCAAATGGCAGACTTACATAATGCCGGTCTGGAAGTAATATTGGTTAGTTCCGGTGCTGTGGGGGCCGGTATTGGCAAATTGGGGCTCAAAGGACGCCCCCGCACATTGCCGGAAAAACAAGCGGCGGCGGCGGTGGGCCAGGGTATATTGGTGCATATGTATGAAAAGTTTTTTTTAGAGTACGGCATCACGGTGGCCCAGGTGCTTTTAACCCGGGGGGATTTTGCCGACCGGCGCAGGTATTTAAATGCCCGCAATGCCCTGGAACACCTCTTGCATATAGGGGTTATTCCGGTGATAAATGAAAATGACACCGTTTCGGTGGATGAATTAAAGCTGGGTGACAATGACAGCCTTTCGGCGCTGGTGGCTTCAATGCTGGATGCAGAACTGCTGGTGGTGTTGTCAGACATTGAAGGTCTTTACGACAGTGACCCCAGGAGCAATCCCCAAGCAAGGCTGCTCAATGAGGTAAAGGGCGTTACGGGCGAACTGGAATTGATGGCCGGCGGTGCCGGCAGTGCCCTGGGCACCGGAGGAATGGCCACCAAACTGCAGGCGGCTAAAATTGCCGGCGAGGCCGGTGTGCCCATGGTAATTGCCAAGTCAACAGAGCCAAACCTAATTCGCCGCCTGCTTCAGGGCGAGCAGTTGGGTACGGTATTTTGGCCCCGGGAGGCTAAGCTGGAATACAAAAAAAGATGGATAGCCTTTGCAAATCCTGTATGCGGAAAAATAATAATTGACCGGGGTGCCAAGGCTGCGCTGTTAAATCAAGGTAAATCATTGTTGCCGTCGGGAATAGTCAATGCAGAGGGCAGCTTTGAGATGGGCAATACTGTCAGCATTGTGGACAGCGGAGGAATGGAAATTGCCCGGGGCATGGTGAATTATTCATTCCGGGAAGTGCAAAAAATAAAGGGGTTGCAAACCGGAGAAATTGAAAAGGTGTTAGGCCATAAAGATTATGATGAAGTGGTGCATCGCAACAATATGGTGTTGCTGGGGGGAGTGGAAATAAATGATGAATAATACCTTACTGGCTAAGGCCGAGGCTGCCAGGGAGGCGGCCCGCACACTGGGTCATTTGTCCACCGAGGTAAAAAATAAGGCCCTGTTAAATATGGCCAGGGAGCTGGAGGAGCATGCTGCGGAAATACTGCAGGCCAACAGCCGGGATATGGCGGCAGCCCAAAGCAAGGGCATGGCTGCGGCCCTCCTTGACCGCTTACGCCTCACCGAGGCCGGCATAGCTGATATGGCCGCCGGTTTGAGGGAGGTGGCCGCACTGCCTGACCCGGTGGGGGAGGTGCTGTCCATGTGGCGCCGGCCCAACGGCTTGGAAGTTGGCCAGGTGCGTGTGCCCATGGGGGTGGTGGGCATAATTTATGAAGCCAGGCCCAATGTTACCGTGGACGCCGCCGGGCTGTGTATAAAGGCCGGCAATGCGGTGCTTTTAAGGGGTGGTTCTGAGGCTGTTAATTCAAATGTGGCCATAGGGTCAGTAATTGCCGCAGCCGCTGAAAAAAGCGGTTTGCCCCCTGGCTCGATAGCCATGGTGGAGGATACCGGCCGACAGACTGTTAAGGATATGATGAAGTTAAACGGTTACATTGATGTCTTAATCCCCCGCGGCGGGGCGGGTTTAATTAAATCGGTGATGGAAAATGCCACTGTGCCGGTAATAGAGACCGGTGTGGGAAACTGCCATGTGTATATAGACAAGGACGCCGACTTGGAGAAAGCCCGGGCCGTTGCGGTTAATGCCAAGTGCCATCGTCCGGGGGTGTGCAATGCCGCTGAAACATTGCTGGTCCACAAAGAGCTTGCGGCTGAATTCCTGCCCCATGTATTGGGCGAACTTCGGGCCCGGGGGGTGGAGGTGCGGGGTTGCCCTGCCACCAAGAGTATTGTCAACTGGGTAAAGGAGGCCGGTGAAGAAGACTACCTCACAGAGTATTTAGACTTAATTGTTGCCGTAAAGGTGGTAGAAGATTTTGCAGAGGCAGCCGAACACATCTACCGTTTTGGCACCAAGCACTCTGAATGCATAGTAACCGAAAACTACAGTACCGCCCGTCGCTTTGTGCAAGAAATTGATGCCGCCGCCGTTTATGTCAATGCCTCCACTCGGTTTACCGACGGGCACCAATTTGGCTTTGGTGCGGAAATTGGCATCTCTACCCAAAAGCTCCATGCCCGGGGGCCCATGGGCTTAAAGGAGCTGACCACCATAAAATACGTCGTTTATGGTGATGGCCACATTAGAGAATAAAAATACAGATAAAAAAGGGGTGGGCAGTTAAAGAGCCACCCCTTTTTGTTTACTCTAACTATGTAGAGATTAGGATAATTTTTTACCGTTTTGAAATTTTTCTTCTTTGGTGTAAACCAAATGAAAATCAATGTGGTTTTCTAAAACAGAAATCATTTCTTGCTCGTGTTTGTGGGTATAATAAAAACCCCGGTTAATGGCTTGATCCTTAAAAGCGATAACATAATAATCGCCGGTTTTCCAATAACGGCAAGGCATATTTAGTTTTTGGGATAAACCCAGGGCCACCGGTAAGGCCTTTTCAAAGTTTTCATGGTCCACCGCAAAGGTAGGGTATAAATGACTGCGCAAAAAAATAAACTCCTTTCCCTATATATTTTTCACAAGTCTTATTTCAACGCTATGCCTTGATGCCCTCTATGTAATTGCTGGCAGCATTGGGCAATGAGAGCAATATTGTTTAAGTTTATTTAAAAGTGGCCGCATATTTGGTAAAATAGCCCTTGGTGGGAATTAATAAGATTTTTGCTCGCAGAGCCCTTGGAAGGATATTCATGACACAAATAAAGGTTGCTGACAAATTAATTGAAGCTGTTTTTAACGAACGATTAAACCGCTTTGTGGCTATCGTGACAATAGGCGGCCGTTCTTATCGGGCCCATGTGCCCAGCTCCGGCCGTATGGGTGAACTCTTGGTGCCCGGGGTGCCGGTCTTGGTTACCCCCGGCAAGCCCGGGGGACGTACCGACTTCAAACTGCTGATGGTGAGGTATCAATCCCATTGGGTGTCCATAGACTCGCTGCTGCCTAACCGCTTGGTGAAGGAAGCCCTGCTTGAACAACAACTGCCTGCCCTACAGGGTTATAGGTCCATTAGCCCTGAACAAAAATTTGGCGGCAGCCGTTTTGACTTTTTCTTGCAGCAGGGACACCAAAGGGACTGCTACATAGAAGTAAAATCAGTAACCCTGGTGGAGGAGGGCATGGCCAAATTTCCCGATGCCCCCTCTGAACGGGGCACTAAACATCTGTTGGACCTTGTCCGGGCGGTACAGCAAGGGTACCGGGGGGTGGTATTGTTTGTGGTACAGCGGACAGACGCAAGCTCTTTTGCCCCCAATACCCCCCGGGACAGAAAGTTTTCCGATGCCCTTGCCTATGGAATAAGGTGCGGTGTAGAGGTTTATGCCTGGCGGTGTGCCCTTAAACCGCCCTACGTTGCACTGACAGATCAAATACCGTTAAAGGTGGTTAAATAAGATGAGTACGCTGGCAATAATGGGGGGCACCTTTGACCCCATTCATTACGGCCACCTGCTGGTTGCCGACCAGGTGCGCCATAATTTTAATTGTGATAAAGTTTTGTTTATTCCTGCTGCCAGGCCGCCGCACAAAGAAGGGGTGCCCATATCTTCGGCAAGACACCGGCTGGCCATTACCCGATTGGCAGTGGCATCAAATGACGCCTTTATGGTTTCTACCTTAGAAATTGACCGCCCCGGTCCTTCGTACACCGTGGACACTGTCAAGGCGGTGCACCAGCTATACCGCCCTGAAAAACTGTACTTTATCACCGGCGCCGATGGGGTGCTGGAAATAATGACCTGGAAAGATGTGAACCAACTACTGTCCCTGTGCTGCTTTGTGGCTGCCACCAGGCCGGGTTTTGATATTGGCAATTTAAAAGAAAAACTTAAAGATTTACCGGAAGAAAAATTAAAAAATATAATTCCCCTGTCTGTTCCTGCCTTGGACATTTCCAGCACCGATATTCGCCGGCGGGTAAGAAAGGGTGAACCGATAAAATACTTACTGCCGGAGCCTGTGGAAAAATATATTAAAAACCATCGCCTTTACCTGTAAGAGCTGGAAAATCTTTGCCCTGCTAAATTTGAATCACTGCTTTTCCATCTGCAAATAATAGAGACAGGCTAAACTTAGATAGCACTGGAAAGAGGTGAGGAAATTTGGCACGCACGCTGTATGTAGGCAACCTACCATGGACCACCAAGGCCGATGATTTAAAAGAAGCCTTTGAAGCTTACGGTGAAGTGATTTCAAGTCGGGTGATAACTGACCGTGAAACAGGCAGATCAAGGGGCTTTGGTTTTGTGGAAGTAAATGATGAAGATGCTGACAAAATGATTGAAGCATTAAACGGCGCAGAATTAGAGGGCCGGGTAATCACTGTAAATGAAGCCAAGGCCAGAGAGTAATTACTGGAACCTCCGCCCCTTTGGGATAGGAGGTTTTTTTCTCTATAAGACCCTTGTTACCTTTTGTAAAACTTGCCCAAATACACCACACTTGTTATACTTTAGCCTGGAGTGATTTATCAAGAGGTAACAAGCCCATGAAGAGCAAAAACATAGAAGAAAAATTAAAGCATAATATTTCTGCCCACCGCTATGAACATACTTTGGGAGTGGTTAATACAGTTCGGCAGTTGGCGGCACATTTTAATGTGGATCCGGAGAAGGCAGAGTTGGCGGCCCTGCTGCACGACTGTGCCCGGGATTATGCCGACGACAAACTGCTGCAGCTGGCCAAAGAATTTGGCATTGAGCTTGATCTTGTTTATCGCCATTTTCCGGCCATGCTTCACGGTCCTGTGGGGGCCATGATTGCCCGGCAGGAATACGGTGTGCTGCAGCCCGATGTACTGCAGGCAATTAGTATTCATACCCTGGGCTCCGGCAGGATGGATGATTTAGCAAAGGTATTGATGGTGGCCGACTCCATAGAACCGGGCCGCAGCTATAAGGGTGTAAACCGGTTGAGGAAAGAGGTTTATGCCTGCAAGGACAATTTAAACCTTGCGGTCTTGAACTGTCTTGAATTTAAAATGGCAAGTGTGATAAAATCAAGATATTTACTACACCCTACAGCGGTGGAGGCTCGTAACGCCCTGCTAATGGAATTGAACTGTAACAATTGCTAAAAGTTTGAGTATATTTACTAATAAAATAAATGTCAGCTAAACAAGGAGGTATGGAATTGACACTTAGCATCCAACAGATAGTGGATGTAGCCCGGAATGCTGCAGAAGAAAAAAAGGCCCAAGATATCACCGTGCTGAACATTAGTGGCATTTCGGTCATTTGCGACTACTTCGTAATTTGCAGCGGTCAAACCGGCATACAGGTAAAGGCCATAGCTGAAAACATTATTGATAGGCTGATTGAGCGTGGGGTGGCTCCCAAACGTCGGGAAGGATTGCGGGAAGGCAATTGGATATTACTTGATTATGGCGACGTGGTGGTGCATGTGTTCAGGGAAGAAGAGCGCGCATTTTATAACCTGGAAAGACTGTGGGGAGATGCTCAAGTGGTGAATAATTCAGTGGTTAGCCAAAATTAACATGTAAAGTGGTATTGACAACCTTGTCTTGTTGTCTTATAATAAACATCGTTACATTGATACAGCAAAACATCGAAAAATATCGATGATGAGGAGTAGTAAATGGTACCGCTCTGCAGAGAGCCGTCGTAAGGTGTGAGACGGTGAGCCTAACATTGAACTCGCCTCTGAGATTTGTGGGGGATATGTACTCCATGACGTTTAGTACTCGTTACGTACTTGAAGAGGGTGTTATATGGGGCTGTAGCTCAATTGGGAGAGCGCTTGAATGGCATTCAAGAGGCCAGGGGTTCGATTCCCCTCAGCTCCACCATATATAACCAATTAGGGTGGTACCGCGGGAAAACTTCTCGTCCCTTCAGGGATGAGAAGTTTTTTTGTATTCTTAAGGGGGAAGCTTGGAAGAACTTTCAAACATTTATTATAAGTAGATTACAGAATATTCTGATATGATTTAGGAGGGAGAAGTATGCAAAAAATTGACAAGGTGACCATTGGGCAGGTGTTGGAAGATGTGGCGAAAAAATATCCGGATAACGATGCGGTGGTTTATACCGATAGGGACTTGCGCCTTACCTACAGTGAGTTTAACAGCAAGTGCCGCCTGGTGGCACGGGCATTAATGGCCTTGGGAATAAAAAAAGGTGAGCACATTGCGGTATGGGCCACCAACGTTCCCGAATGGGTGCTGATGCAGTTTGCCACCTGTAAAATGGGGGCAGTGTTAGTTACTGTGAACACAAATTACAAGGCCTTTGAGTTAGAGTATCTGTTAAAGCAGTCTGACAGCACCAGCCTGTTTATGATTGGCGGAATTAAAAACTCTAACTACTATGATATCATCTATGAACTATGTCCGGAGCTAAAGGATGCTGAACCCGGCCAACTAAAGAGCCAGCGTTTGCCCCTTTTGAAAAACGTTATTAATCTAACTGACGAGAAAAAACCGGGAATGTTTACCTGGTCGGATTTACTTGCCATGGCTGACCAGGTGTCTGAGGAGGAATTAGATGAACGAATGGCATCCTTGGATCCCGACGATGTTATTAATATGCAGTATACATCAGGAACAACCGGTTTTCCCAAAGGAGTAATGCTTACCCATACCAACTTGGTGGGCAATGCCCGCAGTGTGGCCCAGTGTTTAAACTTTTCCCATAAAGATCGGCTCTGTATACCGGTGCCTTTTTTCCACTGCTTTGGATGCGTGTTGGGAACCTTAACCTGTGTGGTTAGCGGAGCCACCATGGTACCGCTGGAATCCTTTAACCCATACCGGGTGTTAGAAACGGTAGAAAAAGAGCGCTGTACTGCGGTACACGGGGTACCGACCATGTTTATTTTAGAACTGGAGTGTCTAGACAAGGGCAACTACGACCTGAGCTCTTTGCGTACGGGAATTATGGCCGGCTCCCCCTGCCCCATAGAAGTGATGAGAAAGGTCATAGATAAAATGAATATGACCGAGATTGTCATCACTTACGGCCAAACTGAATCGTCGCCGGGTATCACCATGACCCGTACCGATGACCCCATAGAAGTGCGGGTAAATACCGTGGGCAAGGCCCTTCCCAACGTAGAAATGAAGGTGGTGGATCCTAACACCGGGGAAGAATTGCCGCCGGGTGTGCAGGGTGAGGTTTGTGCCCGTGGGTATAATGTAATGAAGGGATACTACAAAAACCCTGAGGCCACTGCCTTGGCCATAGACCAAGACGGTTGGCTGCACACCGGTGACTTGGGTGTTGTTGATGAAAAAGGTTATTTAAAAATAACCGGCAGATTAAAGGATATGATAATAAGGGGCGGTGAAAATATTTACCCCCGGGAAATAGAAGAGTTCTTGTACACCCACCCCAAGGTTAAAGAGGTACAGGTGGTTGGGGTGCCCAGCCAAAAATATGGCGAAGAGGTGCTTGCCTTTATCAAGGTGAAAGAGGGAACGGTATTGACCAAGGAAGAAATCCAAGAGTACTGCGTGGACAAAATTGCTCGCTATAAAATACCGCAATATGTGCTATTTGTTGATAGCTACCCTGTTACAGCCAGCGGTAAGGTGCAAAAGTATAAACTTAGAGAGCAGGCCATTGATATACTGGGATTAAAAGAAATCGCGGACATTGAAACTGCATAAGGTGTTTGGTAGGCTGTATAATATTGTGCACATTGACAAATTATGATAAAATGACCGAGGTAATTAATAATTTTTCTATCCCCAGTGCTTTTTTAGGAGGAACATATAGTGGAAGAACGTTACGATTTTAAAAGTATTGAGCAAAAGTGGCAGCAGACCTGGGAACAAAACCAAACCTACCAAGTGCCGGACTTTTCTGATCGTCCTAAATACTACTGTTTAGAAATGTTTCCTTATCCCTCGGGCAAGCTGCATATGGGTCATGTGCGCAATTACTCCATTGGTGACGTGGTGGCACGTTTTAAAACCATGCAAGGTTATAATGTGCTGCACCCCATGGGTTGGGATGCCTTTGGCCTGCCGGCGGAAAACGCTGCCATTAAACACGGCGTGCACCCGGCCAAGTGGACCTGGGAAAACATTGAAGCCATGAAGTCCCAGCTAAAACAGCTGGGACTTGGTTACGACTGGCAGCGGGAAGTGGCCACCTGCCACCCGGACTACTACCGCTGGACCCAATGGATATTTTTAAAACTATACGAACAGGGCAAGTGTTACAAAAAAACCTCCACCGTAAACTGGTGTTTGTCCTGTCAAACCGTACTGGCCAACGAACAGGTGGTGGAAGGCTCCTGCGAGCGCTGTGGTACCAATGTGGAACAGCGGGAGCTGGAGCAATGGTTTTTCAGAATTACAGATTACGCCCAGCCCTTGCTGGATGACATAAAATCCCTTTCCGGCTGGCCGGAAAAGGTGCGTATTATGCAGGAGAACTGGATTGGCCGCAGTGAAGGTGCTGAAATCATCTTTAAGGTAACCGGTTCTGAGGAGGAAATTCCGGTATTTACAACCAGGCCGGACACCGTTTTTGGTGTGACATATATGGTGCTGGCTCCGGAACATCCCCTGGTAGAAAAACTTACTGCCGGAACAGACTATGAAGAAGAGGTCAGTGCCTTTGTGCGTAAGGTGCGGGCCATGACAGTGCGGGAGCGCACCACCACAGTTGAAAAAGAAGGTGTTTTTACCGGTGCCTACTGCAAAAACCCCCTGAGCGGTGAAAGGGTTCCTATTCTTGTCGGTAACTATGTGCTGCTGGAGTACGGTACCGGAGCTGTAATGGGTGTGCCGGCCCACGACCAGCGGGACTTTGAGTTTGCCACTAAATATAAGTTGCCTATTATTCCGGTAATTAAGCCGGAGGGACAGGACAGCCTTGAGGAACTCACTGAGGCATATACAGGTCAAGGGGTGCTAATTAACTCCGGCCAATTTAACGGTATGCCCAACGAAAAGGCCAAAACTGAAATAACTAAGAAATTAGAAGAAATTAATCAGGGCAAGGCGGCGGTAAATTTCCGCTTGCGGGACTGGTTAATATCCCGCCAGCGCTACTGGGGTACGCCCATACCCATTATCTATTGCAAAAAGTGCGGCGTCTTGCCGGTGCCGGAGGATCAACTGCCGGTATTACTGCCTACCGATTTAGAATTTAAACCTTCGGGAAAATCACCCTTGGTGGATAGCCCGGAATTTGTTAATACCACCTGCCATAAATGTGGCGGTGAGGCCAAGCGGGAAACAGACACCATGGATACCTTTATTGACTCCAGCTGGTATTATTTGCGCTATACCAGCCCGAAGGACAATGATAAACCCTGGGACACTGCCAAAGCCAACAATTGGATGTCTGTGGACCAATATATTGGGGGCGTAGAGCACGCCATTTTGCATTTGCTGTACTCAAGATTTTTAACCAAGTTCTTTAACGATTTGGGCTTGGTAGAGGAGAAAGAGCCCTTTAAAAATTTGCTTACCCAGGGCATGGTGTTAAAGGATGGGGCTAAGATGTCCAAGTCTAAGGGCAACGTGGTCAGCCCCGAAGAAATTGTGGGTAAATACGGTGCCGATACCGCCCGCTTGTTTATCCTCTTTGCAGCCCCGCCCGAGCGGGATTTGGAGTGGAGCGACCGTACAGTGGAAGGTTGCAACCGGTTTTTAAACCGGGTGTGGCGATTATTCCACTCGCTCTTGGAAGAGATTAAGGATGCTCAACCGGTAAGGGGCGGAACTAAACTGGTTGGTGTCCACCAAGAAATGCGCCGCCTTACACACCAAAGTATTAAAAAAGTCACTGAGGATGTGGATACCAGGTTTAACTTTAACACCGCCATCAGTGCCGTAATGGAGCTGGTTAATGCCCTCTATACCTATCGTGATAAGGTGCCCGGTGCCGAAAGAAACAGCGCTGTGCTGAGGGAATCAATTGAAAGTATGGTCTTGCTGTTAGCACCCTTTGCACCCCATATTACAGAGGAGATGTGGCATAGACTGGGGTATAAGGAAAGTGTGCATTTGCAAAGCTGGCCCAAGTATGATGAGTCGGCCATAGTGGAAGAAGAAATAACCATTGTGGTGCAGCTAAACGGCAAAGTAAGGGACAGAATGACAGTACCTGCTAATACAGGCGCAGACCAAATGAAAGAATATGTACTGCAACAAGAACGGATACAACAGCTCATTGCCGATAAACAAATTGTAAAAGTTATTTCGGTACCCGGCAAATTGGTAAATATAGTTGTAAAATAACATATTTACGGCAGATTCTCTGTTTTCTCCTATAGAATTTTGTGTGCTGAATGATATGGGGTGAAGCAGGGAATCTTTTTCTGTTAGGGAGGGTTAGAATTGTGGACAGTGTTATTTTTGGTTACGTATTTATTTTCATAGCCCGGGTAATGGATATGTCGCTGGATGTTATCCGTATTTTGATGCTTACCAGGGATAAAAAATTACTGGCCGCTGCCATTGGCTTTGTAGAAATAATAATTTTTGTTGTGGCACTAAATATGGTGATGGCCAACGGCTTAGATGATCCGTGGAAGATTATTGCTTATGCCGGCGGTTTTGCCACCGGGAACTATGTGGGAGCCATGGTGGAGAACTACCTGGCAGTGGGTTTTGTGTCCCTTCAAATATTTCCCCGTAGGGCCAAAACAGGTGAAGCCATCAACAGGCTTCGGGCCGAAGGTTTTGGTGTCACCAGTGTGGTAGGAACGGGACGAAGCGGTCCCCGCACCATCCTGTACGTTATTGTTAAGCGAAAGGATTTAATAAAGGTACAAAATGTGCTGGACCAAATAGATCCCAAGATTTTCTACAACATTTCAGACGCCCGAAGCATTCGGGGCGGAGTATTTCCCGGTAAGGCCTAGGCAAAATAATTTGAATTTTATTGGCTTTAACTACACAAGCTAATATGGCAACTACACTAAGGCCGGTGAAATTTTATTGTTGTTTGAAATTATGCTCCGCACCTTTGTAATGTATTTTTATGTGCTGTTAATACTGAGACTGACCGGAAAACGTGAAATCGGTCAGCTTTCTCCCTTTGATTTTGTGGTGGCCATCATTGTGGCAGAGTTGGCGGCCCGGCCGCTGGAGGATCCAAACATGCCCTTGTGGTATGGCTTGGTGCCTATTGGCTTGCTGGGCTTACTTGAGGTGGTGCTTTCTTGGTTAACGCTCAAAAGCAGAGGCCTTCGCCTGTTCCTGTATGGGCACCCCCAAACTATTATTAAAAACGGTAAACTGCTGCGCTCAGAAATGAAAAAAAGCCGCTATAATCTGGATGACATTATGTGCCAGTTGCGCGAACACGGAGTGGCCAACATTCAAGATGTAGAAATGGGTGTGCTGGAGTGTTCCGGTAAGATGAGTATAATATTGAAATCTCAAAAACGGCCGATAACTCCGGAAGACTTAGGCTTACGCACCAAATATGAGGGTCTGCCTACCATATTAATAATGGATGGGGAAATAGCCAGGGAGAACTTAAGGCTAATTGATTTAGATGAAGAGTGGTTACTTCAAAGGTTAAGGGAAAAGGGTTTAACTGTGGATGAGGTGCTAATTGCCACCATATCCACCGACGGCCGCCTCTTTATTAATGAAAAGGATGATGGCAAAAACAATCGGGACAAGTAAATTTTGGTAATAAGCTGTATTATTAAAGGAGGAATTCTCGCTTTTACCTAGAATTTTACATTTACATTAGTTAATATGCCATTAAAGTTGGGTAGGTGCTTAGATTGCTTCAAGTTGGTCGCCGGGAGCAACTGGTTATTTTAGTACTGCTGGCGGCACTGCTCTTTGGCGGTGGTTACCAATACGCCCAGCATAAAGCATCTTTAGAAAACCAACCGGTGCTGGTGCCGGTGGAAGAACAAAATGAAAGGGAACCCAGTCAACTGGTGGTACATGTCAGTGGAGCGGTAATAACCCCGGGTGTATATTATTTGGAAGAGGGCGCCCGGGTTATTGATGCGGTTCAGTTGGCGCAGCCGGCCCCGGAGGCTGATTTAGACGGCCTTAATTTGGCGGCACCGTTAACTGACGGACAGCCTGTGCCGGTGCCCTTTAAGTTGGATGCCGGTCCCTTGGCAGAGGATATGGCTGCCAATACGGTGCAAGGTCACCAAAGCAGTGCAGCGGGAACAAAGGTAAATATCAATACCGCCGATGCCGCCCAGTTGGAGACCCTGCCCGGCATTGGCCCGACCCTGGCCCAGCGTATCATTGATTATCGCCAAGCCAACGGTAATTTTAAAGCGATTGATGAAATTCAAAATGTATCCGGCATTGGCGCTAAAAAGTACGAAAGTATTAAGGATTTAATATCCGTTTATTAATTATCAACGGTGAAAATTATAAATTCAGAACTACTAAAAGGCGCAATTTTCATTTGCGCCTTTTTAGGTGATCTGTTATGAACCGTCCCTTGTTTAAATTTTGTACAATATTTATACTGGGCCTGTGGCTGGGAACTTTTTTGTCACTGCCCCTGGGGGTGTTATTCACTGTCTGCGCAGTGCTGCTCATTTGTGCCGGCTTAGTTTATTGGTTAGCGGACCACTACCTCCCTTGGCTTTTGGTGCTGCTTTGTCTGAGCACAGGGCTGCTTATGGTCGGAATATATGATGAGACACACCGGTCTTCGCTGGTGCACTATGCCGGGCAAAGGGTAACTGTCACCGGCGTGATCACCGACTACCCCGACCAAAGGCCGGACAAGGTATTTTACCTTGTGGATGTCCGGGAGCTACAAGTGCAGGGTGAAACTGCCCGGGCCCATGGATTAATGCGGGTGGCTGTCTATAATCCTTCCCAAATATATACCTATGGTGATTTAATTGCCCTAACCGGTTTAATTCAGGTGGTAGAGCCGCCGGGCAATCCCGGTACCTTTGATTATCGAGCATATTTAGAGCGCCGGGGCATTCATGTGGTAATGTCAGTTTGGGATGAGCAGCAGGTAAATAAGTTGGGCACTGCAGCCTATGACGGCCTTAAAGGCCTGTCCCTATCTGCCCGAGAGAGATTGCAGGGGGTTATTGATGACACCCTGGCGCCGGAACACAGTGCACTGGTACAGGGGATGCTCTTTGGCAGTAGGGGAATGATCCCTGACGAAATTAATGCCGATTTTCAAAGGGTTAGTTTAGTACATATTTTATGTGTTTCCGGTTTACATGTGGGCTTGGTTTTAGCCGGCTTTTTGATATTATACCACCTGCTACGCCTTCCGGCAGGGTGGGCAACACCGCTGGCCTCCCTTGTGCTGGTGTTTTATGCTGTTATGACCGGACTGGGGCCACCGGTGATCCGGGCCACCGTAATGGGCCTGTTGGTGCTGTGGGCAAGGCAGCTTGGGCGCCATCGGGACTGGCCCACAACCATGGTGCTGGCGGCGGCAATTATTTTGGCCAGGTGGCCCTACGCACTGTGGGAACCGGGGTTTCAACTCTCCTTTGCGGTGGCCTGGGGTATCCTTTACCTCACCCCCTGGGTAGAGCAGCGCCTAAAAGATTGGCCCCGCCCGGTAAGGTTGGCAGTGGCGGTGCCCCTGACAGCGGAATTAACGGCAGTGCCTCTGATGGCCTATTATTTTAGCATTGTATCGCTGGTGGGTGTGGTTACCAACATTTTAGTGGCCCCGCTGGTGGCGGCGGTGATGCTTTTAAGCGGCCTTTCTATGCTGCTGGGCTTAATACTGTTTCCCCTGGCAAATATCTTGGGCGCAAGCACAGGGGCGCTCTTGGATTTAATGCTATGGGTGGTGAAAACCATGGCGTCACTGCCCATGGCGGCAGTGTATTTGCCTTCCCCGCCCTGGTGGGCGGTTGTGGCGGCATATGGTCTCTTGGCATACCTGCCCAAGGCATCATTAAAGGGGCAGTCATGGGAACGGCACCGCCGGCTGATGGGTATTGTTGCGGTGATTATTGCCCTACTCCTTTTATTGGTGCCCAACGGTACCCAAAACAAGCTGACCGTACATTTCATTGATGTGGGCCAGGGGGATGCGGCATTGATCCAGACCCCGGGGGGAAAGAATATCTTAATAGATACGGGCGGCTTGCCCGGTGAATTTGAAAGCGGAAGCGGTGCCGGCAACAAGGTGGTGCTGCCCTATCTACAATCGCTGGGGGTTAATGGCTTGGACCTGCTGATCTTGAGTCACCCCCACGAAGACCACGCCGGGGGCGCCCTGGGCTTAACCCGCAGAATGCCGGTGAAACTGGTACTTGTGGCGCCGCTGGAGAGTATTAATGATTACCCCGCCGGCTGGGAAAGGCCCGATACCGGCTACTTACAACTGCTGGCACGGCTGCAGCAGCGAGGGATGCCCATACGGGAGGGTATTGCCGGACATAGTTTACAAGTGGATAAGGATGTTGACATAGTGATACTTTCACCCCATCAGCCGCTGCCCGATTTAAACGACAGCTCGCTGGTGGTGAAAATAGACTACCGTGAAAGAAGTTTTTTGTTTACCGGGGATATCGGCGAAAACAAACAAAGGCAGCTGGCCCGGGATGTAAAAGACCTGCAAGCCGACGTGCTAAAGGTTCCCCACCACGGCAGCCGTTTTTTTAATCCTGATTTTTTTGCAGCCGTGGCCCCCCACATGGCCGTCATCAGTGCAGCAAAAAACAACAGGTTTGGGCACCCGGCCCCTGAACTACTGGAGCATTTGGAGGGGCAGGGGGTTAAAATATACCGCACCGACCGGCATGGAGCAGTAATTGTCAGCACCGACGGTTCATCGGTTTGGGTTGATACAGGAAAATCTTATCAAGACTGATCAGGCAGTCCAATAAAAATCATAGGTGAACTTTATGTTAGGAGTTGTCTTACTTGAAAAAAGCACTGATAATTTATAATCCAACCAGTGGTAATCATAAATTTCCCCAGCAAATTGACAGTGTTGTGGAGAGCTGCCACCGGCACGGTTACTTACCCACCCTTTATCGCATTTGTCCCCATTTAGATTACGACCGGGTTTTTGATGCCATTGGCAAATATCAAGTTTTGTTGGTATCCGGCGGCGACGGTTCTGTCAGCCGGGCTGTAAACAGACTGATGCAGTCAGATGCAGACCTGCCGATGGGCATTATACCGGCGGGCACAGCCAATGATTTTGCCACCGCCTTGGGGTTGGAAAAACACCCCGGCATGGCGGTGGATAAGTTGCTGGGCGGAGGGGTGGCCAAGGTGGATATTGGCCGGATCAATGACCGGTATTTTATCAATGTGGCCAGTGCAGGGGTCTTGACTACCATTTCCCAAGAGGTGAACAACGCCATAAAGAGCCGCCTGGGGGTGACCGGCTACTATTTAAAAGGTTTAGAACACCTGTGGCAGGCTAAACCAATGCCTGTAAAAATGGAAGGGGATGGCTTTAGCATTGACCAAGAAGTAATGCTGTTTTTGGTGCTAAACTCATCCACCGCCGGCAGCATCCGAAATGTGTCACCCAAGGCAGCCATTACAGACGGTCTGCTGGATGTGATCATATTAAAAAAATGTACACCGGCCCAGCTTGTTCCCCTGCTGCTGCAGGCCTACGAAGGCAGGGGCGCACATTTAAACAGCCCGCTGGTGGAGTATTATCAAACCAGCCGGCTTAGGGTAAGTTCAGAAGAAGATATAAAGACAGATATTGACGGTGAGCCGGGGCCAAAAATGCCCCTGGATATAGAAGTGCTGCCGGGACGGTTAAAGCTGCTTATACCCACGGTGGGCTAAAGGAGACGGCACACAATTATTTGTACAGGTCAATTCAGGGACAAGCATTTAACAAGAAAGGGAAAGGTGAGGGCTGTTAAAAGTGCTCTATTACGAAAGAATTGTCAATAGTTTAAAACGCGGGGTGGTGGCACCGGTATACTTATTTTACGGCGAGGAAGTTTATCTGCGGGAACAAGCGGTGGAGCGATTTAAAGAAAGCTTGCTCACCCAGACGGCGGATTTTAATTTTGATGTGCTGGATGGGGAAAGGGTGGAGCCGGCGGAGGTTGCAACTGCTGCCAGTACCCCTCCCGTGATGGCTGAGCACAGGTTGGTACTGGTGAAAAACCCGCCCTGGTTTTCCGGCGGTAAAAAAACCGGCGGCAAGCAGGCGGAAGGAAAAGAATCCAGGGAGCCGGCAACACTAAAGCCATTGCTGGATTATTTAGCCAACCCCTTAACCACCACCTGCCTTATCTTCAACGCCGGTATCACCGTTGACCGGCGCAGGAAAATTTACAAGGCTGTTGAAAAGGCCGGTCAGGCAGTGGAATTTACCCGGCTTAGGTCCAAGGAACTGGCCGGGTGGTTGGACAGCCAATGCCGTTTAGAAGGCATAAGGCTGGAACCTGCCGCCCGGGAGCTGCTTATTAGCGGAACCGGCAACGGGCTGACCGGCTTGGAAAAGGAATGGCAAAAACTGATCACCTATCTGGGGGATGGCAAGCAAGTAAGGGTAGAAGACCTCAAGCAAGTAATTCACTATTCGGTGGAGTATAAAATCTTTGATGTAATGAATGCCATTGGGCAATGCCGTTACGGCTTAGCTCTGGAGGGAATTAAAGAACTGCTGATAAACAAAGAGCCGCCGCAAATTATACTGACAATGGTGGCCAGGCAGTTTCGCTTAATGCTTCAAGTAAAAGAATTATCGGCCCAGGGTTTGTCTGCCCCGGATATAGCCAGGCGAATTAACGAAAAACCCTACCCGGTACAAAATGCATTAAAATTACATCGGAACTTTACCCGGCGTCAGCTGATAAGGTCGTTGATTCAGCTGGCCGAACTGGATGCAGACACAAAAACGGGGCGGCAAGAGTTTTACCCGGGTATCGAACGGCTCTTGCTAAATATTGCCCGGTAACAAGGTGCTTTTTAATGAAACGTTTTTGTTAATAATCCGTCTTAATTATAAGTGTATATTAAAACTTAATATGGGGGCGTCTGGATTGAAAAAAGTTCTAGTGGTTTTAATGTTGCTTATGCTGGCGGTGGGGTGTCAAAGCAGCGATGATCTTGATGATCCAACTAAAGCGGAAAAAATCCCCGGTGACTTTAATGTTGACATCACAGGGATTAGCGATCCACCCCGGTGGTTTACACCGGTTAGTTGGTTGAGCGATAACAAAATATTTGGGCAAGCAGGCTATAATTCGATAATTTGGCATACAGATACAAAGGAGCAAAAACTACTGAAGGAACCTACCTGGTCAAGCACCATATCACCGGACGGAAAATACTTGGCCTATACAAACGAGCAGGGTCTGGCAGTTATTAACTTGGAAAGCGGTGAAGAAATATGGCCGCAATCACTGGAGGGGGAAAAAGAACAATTATTAAACCCGGTGCCTAAACTGTGGTCGCCGGATGGCAGCAAGTTAATGTACTCATATGATTTTGAATGGACCAGTGACTTGTATATTTATGATATCGCCGCCGGTACCGTAAAAGAATACAGACTAAAAAAAGAAGACAGTTCTCTTGTTTCGCCGGTGCGTTGGTTAAGTGATGAGGAAATATTGTTCGTTGTTGGTTCAGTAACCTCAAAAACAGGGGAACAAGAGTATACCGAGGCCGGCTATCGCAACAATTTAAAAGTTGCCGATCTTGACGGGAACAGCAAGGCTTACACAGACACCGAAGACTTTACTTATGTATGGCCGGTGGGGGTTTCTGCCGACAATGAAAAGGTGGCATACATTCTCTATCACGTCCACAACGGCATGAAAGAGCTGCATCTTCTAAGTTTAAAAGACGGAAATGACGAGACACTGTTAAAAGATGGGGACTTAATGTTTGCTACCCTAACTGCCGATGGGCAATACCTTGTCTATGTAAGCCAGGAACAACCCGAAGGCACCGGTCAGCTATATGCTATGCAGTCGCACAGTAAAAAAGTTAAACCGGTATTGGATATAAAATATCATTTTGATGTAGTTGAAATGTTAAGTAACAACAGAGGCGATCAGGTGTATGTGACCATTAAAGAAGCGGGAAGGGATTATAACCATAAACTGTTGACCATTACTCATTAATTAATCGCCAATTAACCGCCGGCCTGTTTACACTCCGCAAAGACGCCACCGGGAAAAATGTAAGAGCTCCTTGCCTGCGGGCGCCTGCGTAACTCGCTGAGCTCAAACATACTCGGCGCCATTCCTCCGGCTGCGTCGCTCTTTTTATTAATGGTGGCTAGCCTTTGCTGCGGTAAACAGGCCGGCTGGGTCAGTGCTGTTAGGCGTTTATACAAAATGAAGCATACTTAGCCGCCGGCTATTTACACTCCGCAAAGAGCCAGCAGGTAAAAATGTAAGAGCTCCTTGCCTGCGGGCGCCTGCGTAACTGGATGTGCTCGAACATACTCGGCGCCACACCTCCGGCTGCGTCGCTCTTTTATTAATGGTGGCTAGCCTTTGCTGCGGTAAACAGGCCGGCTGGGTCAGTGCTGTTAGGCGTTTATACAAAATGAAGCATACTTAGCCGCCGGGTATTTACACTCCGCAAGAGGCCAGCAGGGCACAAAAAAACACCCGTTAAATCAGGGTGTTTTTCTTATTAGCTGGCGCTACGATTAAAACGCTTGGTTAAGCGCGACTTTTTGCGTGCCGCAGTGTTTTTATGTATAACGCCTTTGGTTACCGCTTTATCCAGAGCCCTTAAAGCTTTTTGCAGAGCCAATTTTGCTTCTTCGGTATTGGCTTTGGTTAGAGACTCGTCAAACCGGCGAATAATTGTACGCAATGCAGATTTAATGCGAGTGTTGCGCATTGTGCGCTTGCGGGTTACACGCACCCGTTTTTCTGCAGATTTAATGTTAGGCAACCTACCTTCACCTCCCCAACATGCACAATTTTACCACGGGTCAAAAAAAATTGCAAGCATCATCATGGTATATCATTCCCCTAAATGGAGAAATATAAAGTTAAATTTTAATAAGGGGGGTGAAAACTTGATTGGCTTAATTGTCAGGTTTGTGGTATCGGCTTTGGTCTTGTTGGCAGTAAGCTGGCTTGCTCCCGGTTTTGTGGTGTCAGGTGGCTTTACCGGTGCATTGATAGCTGCTGTAGTTATTGCGGTATTGGGTTACATAGCGGAAAGTTTACTGGGTGATAAAATAGATCCCCAGCGTCGAGGAGTGGTGGGCTTTGTAACCGCAGCGGTAGTGATTTACCTGGCCCAATTTATTATACCCAACCTACTCAGCGTAAGCCTGGTAGGTGCATTAATTGCTGCATTCATTATCGGACTTATAGATGCTGTTGTTCCCACGGTAATACGTTAGTATAGGCCCCCTGCTATGATGGGCAGGGGGCTGTTTGTTTATACAAAAGAACATATTGCCTTTTCCTCTGGCATATCAATATAAAACAGACTGTGCTGGGAGGAAAAAGGATGAATTACAGCCGCGCGGTGAGGCATTACCGCATTCAATTAATACTGAAAAGGGTACGCACCTATTTATATTGGTTGTTGGTGTTAGCATTGCTGCTGTTATTATTGATTAACCCACACCGCTCAACCGTGGCCGGTTTACTGGCTAATTTGGCAGGGAAGTGCACCGGGGCGGTGGTTGCTATATTTGCAGACAACCCTCAAAATTTAATGGCCGCTGTGATGCCTGCCATGGCTTGGGCCGATGAATCTGCCGTCCGGTCCGGTCCGGAGATGATAATGTTGGCCTTAGGCACCATTACCCGGGTGGACATGCACAATCCGCAAAATTTAATCCAGTCTCAAATACCTTTTTTTACGGATACCAATACCCAACAGCCGGAAGAGGGGCTGCGACTGATAGTGCCCCCGGATGATGAAAGGGACAAAAATGCAAGGGATCACTTAGAAGGTCCGGCATTGGTGGCAATATACAACACCCATACCGGGGAAACCTATGCCTTAACAGATGGGGTGGAAAGGCTGAACGGCAAACGGGGTGCCGTCGTTCAGGTGGCTGAAGTTTTAGAAGAGCAGCTTAATAAACATGGCATTGGGGTGGTGCGATCTGACACTGTTCATGATGCCGAATATAATCGGTCCTACATAGAATCAGAAAAAACGGTGCAAAAATTTTTAGAAGAACATGAAAATCTTCAACTGCTCTTGGATATCCACCGGGATGCCGCCCGTCCCCGCTCTGACAGTTATATAGAAATAAAGGGGGAAAAGGTGGCCAGAATAATGTTTGTGGTGGGCTCCGATGCCCGCATGCCCTTTCCCAATTGGCAGCAAAACCTGGCCGCCGCCCGTCAGGTGGAAAGCAAAATGGAAGAAATGTATCCCGGTCTTTCCTTGGGAATTAGGGTTAAGGAAGGCCGTTATAATCAGCATTACCACCCCGGGGCCATGCTTATAGAGGTGGGGACGGTGGAAAACACCACCGAGGAAGCCCTGCGGGCGGCAAAACTGCTGGGCGATATCCTGGCCCGGGTGTTGAAGGAAGATAACTTCCAAAATATGCATACTGAAAGCTTCAAAAGCACATCCTATTAATGGGAGGTGCTTTTTTGTGCGCCATAAACTAATGGTCCTTTGTTTGGTGCTGGCGCTGGCGGTCATTTTTACTGCCGTGCAAAAAACAACATGCAGCTTTAACAGTCACCTGGCTGAACACCAGCAGATTGAATTTTTTGCATTTAATTATCAAGATGATGCTCCCTCATGGCAGGTAACCTTTCTTGGCCGATCTTACAAGCTAGGCAAAGAGCAATTAGACCGGGTGAAAAACACCCTGGCCGGATACTGTGAAGAAATACCTATTGGGCAAATTATAAATTTCCAATGGATGGAGTCTGCCAAATGCTGGGCCGACAATTTACTGTTAGATTGGCAGTCAAAGGATTAAAGCCAAGTTGATAGTAGGTAAATATGGTGCTATAATTTAAAAGTATGCCTTGTATAACTAGGCACCATTACCAAGTTTATTGTTAATTTAGAAGGTAATGGACCTAGGCTGACGTAAAATGTTAAGGTAAGTTTTTTCGGAAAGGAGAGTCTTGATGTCAATTAGTCAAGACCGCATTCGCAACTTTTGTATTATTGCCCATATTGACCATGGCAAATCAACCCTGGCAGATCGTCTCTTGGAGTATACCGGTGCTTTAACCAAACGGGAAATGGAAGAACAGGTACTGGACTCCATGGATTTGGAGAGAGAGCGTGGCATTACCATTAAGTTACAGGCTGTCCGCTTGGTTTACAAGGCCAAGGACGGTCAAGAGTACCTAATAAACCTGATAGATACTCCCGGGCACGTGGACTTTACCTATGAAGTATCACGCAGTTTAGCTGCCTGTGAGGGTGCGCTCTTGGTGGTGGATGCCTCCCAAGGAATTGAAGCCCAAACCTTGGCCAACGTTTACCTTGCGCTGGAGCACGACTTGGAGATTATTCCGGTAATTAACAAAATAGACTTGCCCAGTGCCCAACCGGACGAGGTAAAGAGTGAAATTGAAGAGGTAATTGGTCTGGATACATCCGATGCAGTGTTGGCCTCGGCTAAAACCGGTCTGGGTGTGGCAGAAATAATGGAGCAAATTGTACAAAAGATACCGCCTCCCAAGGGGGATGAAACTAAGCCCTTAAAGGCCCTTGTTTTTGACTCCCACTATGATTCATACCGGGGAGTTATAGCTTACATGCGGGTGGTAGAGGGTACCCTTAAAAAAGGTATGAATATTCGCATGATGGCCACCGGGGCCGAGTTTGAAGTGAGCGAGGTGGGCTACTTTCTTCCTACCCCCACCACCTGCGATTATTTAAAACCCGGTGAAGTGGGTTATGTGGCTGCCAGTATTAAAAATGTTAAGGACTGTCAGGTGGGGGATACAATTACCGATGCCGACAGGCCTGCGGAACAACCCCTGCCCGGTTATCGCAAAGCCACCCCCATGGTATTTTGCGGCCTGTACCCGGTGGATACCGTAGATTACACCGACCTGCGGGATGCCCTGGACAAGCTGAGCCTAAACGATGCCTCTCTCATTTATGAGCCGGAAACCTCCGAAGCCCTGGGCTTTGGTTTTCGCTGCGGTTTTTTAGGACTGCTGCACATGGAAATAATTCAAGAGCGGCTGGAACGGGAGTACAAACTGCAGATTATTACCACCGCACCCAGCGTGGTATATCATGTTTACACCACCGACGGCCAAATGTTGGAAATTGAAAACCCGTCAAAAATGCCCGAACAGGGAAAGATAGGTCGGGTAGAGGAGCCCTTTGTCAAGGCAACCATTATGGTGCCAAAGGATTTTGTCGGTGCAGTGATGGAATTGTGCCAGGAGCGCCGGGGTGTATTTAGCAACATGGAGTACATGGGCATCACCCGGGTAATGCTTACCTATTATTTGCCCCTGTCTGAAATTATTTATGACTTCTTTGACCAGTTAAAATCCAGCACCAGGGGCTACGCCTCTTTGGATTACGAAATGAGCGGCTATCGGGAAACAAATCTGGTGAAAATGGATATCATGCTGAACAATGAGCCCTTAGACGCCCTTTCATTTATTGTTCACCGGGACAAGGCCTATCACCGGGGCAGGGCAATGGTGCAAAAATTACGGAAGTTAATACCCAGGCATCAGTTTGAGATACCTGTACAGGCAGCCATTGGCAATAAAGTTATTGCCCGAGAAACGGTAAGGGCCCTGCGTAAAGACGTGCTGGCCAAGTGTTACGGCGGTGACATTACCAGAAAGCGCAAGCTGCTTGAAAAGCAAAAAGAAGGTAAAAAGCGCATGAAACAAGTGGGCAGCGTGGAAGTACCCCAAGAGGCCTTCATGGCGGTGTTGAATATCGGGGAAGAGGATAGGTAATGAATTATAATAGGTTTTTACATAATTAAGGATTCGAGAAATCGAATCCTTAATTATTAAATTTATTAGGGGGGTGCCGTTTAAACTTGCACTTTCTCAATAACAGATTTGTATATGTTAATGTAATAGCTTTTTCCGTTATTATAATTATGAATTTGCCCCGGCCCTTTTCTTTTGAGGACTTTTGCTACGCTCTTTTTGCCGGTGTTTTGCTGGGCACCGTCACCGGAATAATTTTCCACACCATTTTTATTTATTTAAAAAAGTTTATGGACGGGCGTAATTGACTCTTTCTTTGGTTAGCCATGCCCCATGGGCACAGGCGGCTGTCCTGGTCTATTTTCTTACTAACTGGGGAAAACTAGTGCTGTAGAGGGGAAATGTTTTGTGATCCTTGGTTTATATGTACACGTGCCCTTTTGTTTGCAAAAGTGCCACTATTGTGACTTTGTTTCCTATCCATATAGTTATCCTTTGGCAGAGGATTATCTTAAAGCTTTGGAACTGGAGGCGGCATATTATGCCCGGCTTTTTCCTGAATTAAAAATAAACACCCTTTTTATCGGCGGGGGCACCCCCACTGTGCTGGAAGAAAGGCTCTTGTCCATCTTGTTGGACTGTTTACAAAGGCACCTGGGCTGGCAGCAGGATGCTGAAGTGACAGTGGAGGCTAACCCCGATACCTTGGATTTGTCAAAACTTACTGTGCTGCGCCGGGGAGGGGTAAACCGCCTCAGTTTAGGTGTGCAGGCCTGCCAGCGGCATCTGCTGCAGTTATTGGGTCGGACCCATGGGTATCAAGAGGTGGTGCAGGCTGTGGAAGATGCCAGGCAGGTGGGGTTTGATAACATTAATCTGGATTTAATTTTTGGTATTCCCGGTCAAACCCTTGACCATTGGCGGCAATCCCTGCGGCTATTGACAAGGCTTGATCCAAACCACCTGGCCTGCTATGGTTTGCAATGGGAAGAGGGTACACCGCTCACAACTGCCCTTGATAAGGGCCGCTTAAAGGCAGTTTCCCAAGAAGAAGAATTGGACATGTATAATGAAGCAATTATTTTTTTAACGGCCCAGGGGTACCGGCATTACGAAATTTCTAGCTTTGCTAAACCGGGCTATTATTCCCGGCACAACCTCTGTTATTGGCATAACGGCCCTTATTTAGGTTTAGGGCCCGCTGCCCATTCACACCTTAATGCCCGGCGTTGGGCCAATACTGCAGATGTTGAACTCTATGTCAGTCAGTTGGCAAAAGGGGTGGCGCCGGTGGCGGAGAGTCACCCACTGAGCCGGCAGGACTCCATGATAGAAACCGCCTTTATGGGTTTGAGGCTGCTGGAAGGTATAAACTTAAAACAATTTTACAAGCGTTTTGGTTTACATTTAACAGATGTCTGGCAGCAGGAAGTTGCAGAACTTAGGGCCGACGGGCTGGTGGAGCTGAAAGACAGTCACCTTAGGCTGACACCTAAGGGTTTGCCCCTTGCGAACCTGGTTTTTAGTAAGTTTGTATAAAGCCCTGGCTTAAGTTTTATATGGGTGCTTATGGTAAACTACCCGCTTGACAAAAAACGGGTGTGGTGCTATGTTTATTTTGGGAGCACTTTAGCACTCAACAAACTAGAGTGCTAACAGAAGGAGGTGGTTCCTGTGGTAATGGATGACCGGAAGAAAAAAATATTGCTGGCTATCATTCACGATTACATTTCCACTGCTGAACCGGTGGGATCGAGGACCATTTCCAAAAAATACAAACTTGGAGTTAGTCCGGCCACTGTTAGAAACGACATGGCAGATTTAGAAGAACTAGGGTTTATTGAACAGCCCCACACTTCAGCTGGGCGGATACCTTCAGATTTAGGTTACCGTTATTATGTGGATTATTTGATGGAAAAGGAGCAGCTTACTGAAAGACAACAGCAGCTTATTAATGAAAGTTACAGCAGTAAATCCCAGGAAATTGGCAGAATAATTTATCGAACAGGCCAACTTTTAACCAGGCTGACAAACTATCCTTCCATGGTAATGGCACCTCAAGTTGCTGACTATACAATAAAATACGTTCAGCTGGTTTCTATGTCGCCCACCCAGGCCATGGTGATTGTTGTGCTTGATACCGGGGCGGTGCAGCACCAGATGATTGAGGTGGCAGAAAACATTACCCAGGCAGACTTAGAACAAATTTCATCGGTGTTGAATGCAAAGTTGTCAGGGGTTAACCCCGAACACATTAAAATGACCATCATGAAGGAAATATATTTCGAGTTATCTAAGTACAGGTACTTTCTGGATGTTGCTTTAGGTCCCTTGGAAAACCTTAGGGGTGAAACCAAGGATAAGATTTATTTGGGCGGGGTATATAATATACTTAACCAACCGGAATTCCATAATATTGAAAAACTAAAGACCCTTTTATCTCTGTTGGAAAAAGAACAACTGCTGCAGGAAATCCTTACCGACAGCAGCAGTGACAGCGATGTTTCTGTACGTATTGGGGTGGAGAACAGCTATGATCAAATAAAGGACTGTACTATGGTTACCGCCACCTATCATATGGGTGACCGCTTGGTAGGTACCCTGGGGGTGCTGGGGCCAACCAGAATGGAATATGCCAAAGTAATTTCTGTGGTTGAGCATTTGGCAAATATTTTAAATCAGACTATGAGTAAAATTAACCGCGTGTAAGTTGACGGTGAGGAGGAAGATAATTGAGTTTGAAGCAACATGCCAGCCAGGGCTCTGAGGTGGATGAAAGGCTGGCGGCATTAATAACCAACTCCAATGCAGTGCGTGCCATTTCTGCAGCGGTGGAGGGCACCCTTGGTCCCAAAGGGCTTGATACAATGCTGGTGGATCGGTTTGGCGAGGTGGTAATCACAAACGACGGTGTTACCATTCTCAGCATGATGGAGGCCAGCCACCCCGCTGCAAAAATGGTAATTAATATAGCTAAGTCTCAGCAGGAGGAGATTGGGGACGGCACCACCACCGCCACTGTAATGGCCGGCGCCCTGGTTAGCGCCGGTGTTGACCAGGTGGCCAGGGGGGTGCCGGTGGCCCGGGTTATTGAAGGTCTGAGGGCGGGCCTAAGGAGAGCCCAAGGGGAAATTGAGAAACAGGCCAGGGCCGTTACCGGTCTCGATGATCCGGCAATACGGCAGGTGGCCCTGGTGGCCGGCCGGGAACATGAGGATATTGCTGACCTGGTGGTAAGTGCTGCCAAGTTAATTGGCCAAGAAAAGCTAGAGGACACTGCCTTTAAACTGGCTGACGCTGTGCTGGCGGAGGAAGGGGCAGAAAACGGTGTCTTTATGGGCGTTATAATTGGCAAGGAGCGCATGAACAAGCAAATGCCCAAAGACTTACAGCAAGTAAAGGTCTTGGTCATTGATGATGCCCTGGAGCCGGAAGAAATTGAAGAAGAATCCCTCGGTACTGAAAGTGGATTTGCACGCTACCTGGAACTGCAAAATGAATTTCGTACCAATCTACAAAAAATAATTGATCTAGGGGTCGGCCTGGTGCTGGTGGACCGGGGGGTCAATGATCTTGCCGAAGAAATGCTTACCGATGCCGGAATAATGGTGTTACAGCGGGTGCCCAATAAAGAGCTGAGCAAGGCGGCAGAGCACTGCGGTGCCCGCATGGTTAAACGCACCGGCTTAAAAAAGAAGGAGCCCGATTTGGCTAAATATCTGGGTTATGCCCAGAGGGTAAAAAGTGATGAAAAGTTGGAACAGGTTTGGATTTTAGAGGGCAGCGGCAAGCCCATGGCCACTGTGCTGGTGGGGGCTGCCACCTCTGAGGTGGTGGGGGAACGTCAGCGTATTGCCAAGGATGCTGCGGCAGCGGTACAGGCTGCAGTTAAAGGCGGCGTGGTGCCCGGAGGGGGCTCGCTGGAACTGGCAGTGGCCCGGGAAGTGGAAAAACTCCGGGAAGAAACCCGCGGCATGGCCGGTTTTGGGGTGGACTGCGTAGTTGAAGCCTTAAAACGCCCCATGGCCCAAATAGTGTCCAATGCCGGCTTTAATCCCCTGGAAAAGATGGGCGATGTTTATGTTGCACAGATTGAGCAGGGCAAGGCTTCAATTGCCCTTGATTGTGATAGCGGTGAAGTGGCTGATATGCTGGAATTGGGCGTGGTTGACCCTGCCCTGGTAAAAATATACGCACTTAAGGCTGCCGGTGAAATTGCAGAGGCAATTTTAAGAATAGATACCATTATTAAAATGCGTGACGGTAAATCCGGTGATGACGGTGATGTGAACTCAGATGTTTAATAGGTTTGTGGGGTGATAATTTTGACGGAAGAAAACAAGCAAAAGCTGCAGCAGGAGACGGAAAAGGAAGAAGTGCAGGAGACAGAAAAGGAAGGGCTAAATGAAGCTTCTGAAGACCAAAAGGAAGCCGCTGTGGAATTAACATTGGAGCAAATGCAGCAATTGCTAGACAGCAAAACAGCCGAGGCAGAGGAAAATTATAACCGCCTGCTAAGAACCCAAGCGGATTTTGATAACTATCGGCGGCGCACCAAAGAAGAGCGGGAACAACTGATTAAGTATGCAAGTGAGAGTTTAATAATAGAACTGCTCCCGGTGCTGGACAACTTTGACCGGGCCCTGGGTGCTGCAGACACACCCGGAGATGATTTTGCAGCCGGTGTAAAAATGATTCATCGCCAGCTGATGGAAGTGTTAAACAAGGAAGGCTTAGAAGAAATTGCTGCCGAGGGGAAGGAGTTTGACCCCATGGTGCATGAGGCTATGATGCAGGTGGAAAGCGATGAACATAGTGAAAACACAGTGGTAGAAGAATTGCGCAAAGGATACACTCTAAAGGGCAAGGTAATTCGTCCCAGTTTAGTTAAAGTTGCTAAATAAGCTTAAGACAAGATACATAGGAATAATTGGAGGTTGATTGCAAATGGGCAAAGTAATAGGTATTGATCTTGGCACTACTAACTCCTGCGTAGCCGTAATGGAAGGCGGCGAAGCGGTGGTTATTCCTAATGCTGAAGGGGCACGGACCACTCCTTCGGTGGTAGGTTTTTCTAAAACCGGTGAGCGGTTGGTGGGTCAGATTGCCAAAAGGCAGGCTGTGAGTAATCCCGACCGCACCATTAGTTCAATTAAGCGTTATATGGGTACCACCCATAAGGTTAATATTGAGGGTAAAGACTATTCACCCCCTGAAGTTTCAGCAATGATATTGCAAAAAATGAAGGCTGATGCGGAGGCTTATTTGGGCACCAAGGTTACTAAAGCGGTAATTACTGTGCCGGCATATTTTTCCGATGC
The DNA here is from genome assembly GCF_000711975.1 of Desulfofalx alkaliphila DSM 12257. NCBI lineage: Bacteria > Bacillati > Bacillota > Clostridia > Eubacteriales > Peptococcaceae > Desulfofalx > Desulfofalx alkaliphila. The sequence continues at coordinate 141,474 of NZ_JONT01000001.1, forward strand.
CCAGCGTCAGGCCACCAAAGATGCCGGTAAAATTGCAGGCTTAGAGGTGCTGCGTATTATTAACGAGCCCACCGCAGCGGCATTGGCTTACGGTTTAGATAAAGGTGAAGACCAAACGATACTGGTTTATGACTTAGGCGGTGGCACCTTTGACGTATCCATTTTAGAGCTGGGCGACGGCGTATTTGAAGTAAAGGCCACCAGCGGTAACAACCGTTTAGGTGGCGACGACTTTGACCAGCGCATTGTGGATTGGATGGTAGCGGAATTTAAAAAAGAATCAGGCATTGATTTGAAAAACGACCGCATGGCAATGCAGCGTTTAAGGGAAGCCGCTGAAAAGGCCAAAATTGAATTATCCGGCGTAATGACTTCAAACATTAACCTGCCCTTTATTACAGCCGGTGAAGACGGACCCAAACACTTAGACTTAAACTTATCCAGGGCTAAGTTTGATGAACTGACCGCAGACCTGGTGGAAAAAACCATGGGGCCAACCAGACAGGCAATGGCGGATTCCGGCCTGGAACCTAAGGATATAGATAAAATATTGTTGGTGGGTGGTTCTACCCGTATTCCGGCGGTACAGGAAGCAATTAAGAAGTATTTAGGTAAAGAGCCTCACAAGGGCATTAACCCCGATGAGTGTGTGGCATTGGGGGCTGCCATTCAGGCAGGGGTGTTGGCCGGTGAAGTGAAGGATGTTTTACTGCTGGATGTGACACCGCTTTCCTTGGGAATTGAAACCTTGGGTGGGGTATTTACCCGTTTAATTGAGCGCAACACCACCATTCCCACATCAAAGAGCCAGGTCTTCTCCACTGCCGCTGACAACCAAACCACAGTGGAAATTCATGTGCTGCAGGGTGAGCGTCCCATGGCGGCAGACAACAAGACACTGGGTCGGTTTTCCTTAACCGGTATTCCGCCGGCACCCCGGGGTGTACCGCAAATTGAAGTTAAGTTTGATATCGATGCTAACGGTATAGTAAATGTATCTGCTAAGGATATGTCTACCAATAAAGAACAAAGTATCACCATTACCAGCAGCGGCGGTTTAAGTGATGAAGAAATTGAAAAAATGGTAAAAGACGCTGAACGCTATGCCGAAGAGGACAAAAAGCGCCAAGAGGCAGTTGAGGTACGCAACAATGCCGATAGCTTGATTTATCAGGCTGAAAAAGCGGTGAAAGATTTTGCTGAAAAGGCCGATAAGGCTATGATTGACAAGGTAAACAAGGCCATTGAAGAATTGCGCACCGCAATGGCCTCGGATAACATTGAAGATATTAAACAAAAGACTGAAGACTTAACTAAACCGCTGTATGAATTGACCACTGCCATGTATCAGCAGCAGGCAGAACAAGAGGGCGGTGAACAAGGCGGCTGCCAGGGCGGCACCTGCGGTGCTCAATCTCAAGCTGAGGATGAAAATGTGGTGGACGCTGAATATAAAGTAAAAGAAGAAGAGGACAAAAAAGACAAATAGCACATAATATAGTATAATGTTGAGTGTTCAAAATATTTATTTTGAACCGAACAGTAAAGTCCCGCAGGGGAGGTTACCTCCCCTGCGCTTTGCGTATTTTTATTTTAAGGTGGTGACCCCATGTCCAAGAGAGATTACTATGAGGTCTTGGGGCTTTCAAGGGATGCCTCGGCCGACGACATAAAGAAGGCATATCGAAAGCTGGCCCGGCAATATCACCCCGATGTAAATCCCGGAGATAAGGAAGCGGAGGCAAAATTTAAAGAGGCTGCTGAAGCCTATGCAGTGCTCAGTGATCCTGAAAAGCGCTCGAAATATGACCGCTTTGGACACGCAGGGGCCAACGGTCAGGGTTTCGATTTTGATGGTTTTGGCGCCGGCGGATTTGGCGGCTTGGACGATATCTTTGACATTTTCTTTGGGGGCGGTCGGCGTCAACGTACCGGTCCCCAAAAGGGCAACGATTTAAGAATTAATATGGAGATATCCTTTAAAGAAGCTGCCTTTGGCGTGGAAAGGGATATCCAGGTGCCCCGCACCGAGCACTGCGAAACCTGCAACGGCAGTGGGGCGGCACCGGGCACTTCGCCCAAAAAATGCGGTGTTTGTCACGGCAGTGGGCAAATTCAGCAGGCGGCTAACACCCCCTTTGGCCGTGTGATACAATCGCGCACCTGTGGCAACTGCAACGGTACCGGCCAGGTAATAGACAGACCATGCCCCACCTGCAGGGGAACAGGTACTGTGCGCCGCACCCGCAGTATTCATGTCAAAATACCTGCGGGGGTAGATAACGGGGTCAGACTGCGGTTAAACGGTGAAGGGGAGCCCGGTTTAAGGGGTGGCCCTCCGGGGGACTTATATGTATTTATTTCAGTCCGTCCGCACAAAATATTTAAACGTGATGGCAATGAGGTCTTCTGTGAAGTACCGATTACTTTTGCCCAGGCTGCGCTGGGGGATGAAATAACTGTACCCACCCTGGACGGGGATGTGGAAATGAAGGTGCCTGAAGGCACCCAAACCGGCGCTGTTTTCCGCCTTAAGGGCAAGGGCATACCCTATGTTAACGGTGCCGGCCGCGGCGATCAGCACGTGCGGGTTAAAGTAACAACCCCAACCAAACTAAGCGACCGCCAGCGTGAACTGCTGAAGGAATTTGCCGCCCTATCCGGTGAAAAGATACCTAAAGGTGCCGAAAAGGGTTTTTTCAGGAAAGTTAAAGATGCATTCATGGGGTAGCTGAGATGGTATTGCCGCAAATAAATTTTTGGAGGTATTTCCCTTGAAATGGCTTGAGGTTTCAGTGCACACCCCTTCAGATGCGGTGGAACTGGTTTCATTAATATTTGAAGAATTGGGTGTAGGCGGGGTAGCCATTGAAGACCCCGCCATTATTTATAGATATATTGAATCGGGAGTTTGGGACCACTGGGATTTTTCTGAGGATGAGCTCAAAAATGCCAAAGCGGTGGTAAAGGCCTATCTACCGCCGCAGAAGGATACCAAAATGATGCTGGAACAATTGCAGCAACGGCTAAAAAACTTAGACATTGTACCCTTCCCCAAAATATATACCAGGGAGATAGATGAAGAAGATTGGGCCAACGCCTGGAAGGCCTTTTACAAACCCTTATACATCGGCCGTCGGTTTTTGGTAAAGCCCAGCTGGGAAGAGGTGGAGGATGGGCACAAGCGCATTGTACTGGATCTGGACCCGGGTATGGCCTTTGGTTGCGGCAGTCATGCCACCACCGCCATGTGCCTGGAATACCTGGAAGATCTTATTGTCGGTGGCGAAGAGGTGTGCGACGTGGGTACCGGCAGCGGTATTTTAGCCATTGCTGCTGCCAAGGCCGGTGCTTCGTCGGTGCTGGCTGTGGATCTGGATGAGGTGGCGGTGGAGGTTGCCAAGAAAAATGTGCAGTTAAATGGCGTGGCTGCCCAGGTGCAGGTTAAAAGGGGCAATTTGTTAGAGGTGTACCGCCAAAGGGCTGATTTAATTATCGCCAATATTGTGGCCGACGTAATTATCCAACTGGCCCCCGATGCCTACCAAGCTTTAAAAGGCGGCGGGCACTTTATCGCTTCGGGAATAATTAAAGACCGGGCAGGGGAAGTACAATCTGTGCTGCAACAAACCGGCTTTAAGGTACAGGCCATTAGCAATAAAGGTGAGTGGGTGGCTTACCTGCTGGGCAAGGAATAGGGGGAAGGGCATTGGCGCGGTTTTTTGTAGAACCGGATAACATTAAAGGCAGACAGGGTGTTATTGTGGGGCCGGATGTCAAACACATTAACAAGGTGTTGAGATTAAAAGAGGGCGACGAAGTTACCCTCCTTGACGGTGTTGGCAACTGTTACCTTTCGCGCATTTCGGTCAATACTAAAGACAAGGTAATTTGTGAAATATTAGAAAAAACCGATGCCGGCGGCGAACCGCCGGTGGCCATAACACTGGTGCAATGTCTACCCAAGGGGGATAAAACCGAACTCATTATTCAAAAGGGTACCGAGCTGGGCATTAAACGCTTTATACCCTTAAAATGTACCCGGTCTGTGGTTAAGCTTGACGATAAAAAGGGGGCAGAGCGCCGGAAAAGATGGCAACGGGTGGCCTTGGAGGCAGCTAAGCAATGCCGGCGTGCACAGGTGCCCCAGGTAGATTTGCCCACCACATGGCAGCAAATGCTTGCCGGTTTACCTAAGGATGCACTGCTATTAATGCCCTATGAAGGTGAACGGACCACATCTTTAAAGGAAGTACTAAGCCGCCGGCAAGGACATGAAAATGTTTACATAATCATTGGCCCTGAAGGGGGCTTTGCACCGGAAGAGGTGGAATTGGCCTGCCGGCATGGTGTCAAAACAGTGTCCCTGGGACCCCGCATACTGCGCACTGAAACGGTGGGCTTAACAATGGCCGGCGTGATTATGTATCTGTACGGTGATCTGGGGGGAATTTAGGTGTCTCAAAAGACAGTGGCAATACATACATTGGGATGCAAGGTAAATCAAACTGAATCAGCGGCCATTGCTCAAATGTTTAAGGACAGCGGCTACACAGTGACGGAAATTGATCAGCCGGCCCATGTGTATATTATCAACACCTGTACCGTTACCCATTTAAGCGACCGCAAAAGCCGCCAAGTAATCCGCCGGGCGGTAAAAGCAAACCCTGACGGACTGGTGGTGGTAACCGGTTGTTATGCCCAAACATCACCGGGGGAAGTGATAGAAATACCCGGTGTAGATTTAGTGGTGGGAACGGCGGATAAAAATAAAATAGTGCAATTGGTGGAAGAGGCGGCAAAAAAATTACCCCAACCGCTCAAGGTGGTAGGTGACATATTTCAACTGAAGAAGTTTCAGGAAATGCCCACAGCCACCGACAGCGGTAAAACCAGGGCCTTTATTAAGGTGCAGGAAGGCTGCGACAACCACTGTGCCTATTGCATTATTCCCTATGCCAGGGGCCCCTTGAGAAGTCGTAAGATTGAAAGCATAGTACAAGAATCAAAAGAACTGGTACAAAGGGGCTTTAAAGAAATAGTGCTCACCGGTATTCACACCGGTGCATATGGTTTGGATTTTAAGGACGGCACTGAGCTATCAACGCTGGTAAAGGAGCTGGTGCAGTTGCCCGGCTTGGCTCGCCTGCGTCTTAGTTCGGTGGAGCCTAACGATATAACTCCGGAATTGATAAGGGTGATGGTCCAGTCAAAGGTTTTTTGTAACCACCTGCATATTCCCCTGCAAAGCGGGGATGATCAGGTGTTAAAATCAATGAGGCGCCGGTATAACACCGGGCAATTTGCACAATTAATAGGGAAAATTAGGGAGAAAATACCTCATATAGCCATTACCACCGATGTAATTGTGGGTTTTCCCGGCGAAACCGATGAAATGTTTGAAAATACCTATCAATACTGCCGGCAGATGGCTTTTTCCGGCATGCACGTCTTTAAGTATTCGCCCCGCAGGGGTACCCCGGCGGCGGATTTTCCCAACCAGGTAGACGCCAAGGATAAGGAAAGGCGCAGTTACAGATTAATTGAATTGGGCTGCCGGCTGGCCGAAAATTATGCGGCCAAAGCCCTGGGCAAAACTGTAGAGGTGTTGGCAGAACAAAGGGTCAAAGACAAACCGGATCAATGGGAAGGGTTGACTGATACCTACTTGCGGGTGGAATTTTCTGCGCCCGGAAATATCAAAGGTCGGCTGGTAAAGGTGCTGGTAACCGGTACAAATGAACAAAGATTGTTTGGCAAAATAAATCAATAGCAGCAGGATTTATCAACATTTCGTTGAATACCTGAATATATCTGTATAATGAAAAACATTTAATAAAAAAATAGTATTAAATAAAATCAAGCTAATTACCCAAACCATCATATAACAATTTTACGGTCGTGGGAGGAGGTGCAATATGTCAGACTGCCTTTTTTGTAAAATAATAAACAAGGAAATCCCTGCTGATGTTGTATACGAGGATGAACTTGTACTGGCATTTAAGGACATCAATCCGGTGGCACCTACCCATATATTAATTATCCCTAAAAAACATATTCCTACCTTGGCCGATTTACAACCCGAAGATGCCGAGGTGATGGGACATATAGTGCTCACTGCTAAGGAATTGGCAGCTAAGCAGGGTTTAGATGAAAATGGCTATCGGCTGGTATCGAACTGCAAAGATGATGGCGGACAAACGGTTTTTCACATCCATTTTCACCTAGTGGGTGGCAGATACTTTGCTTGGCCGCCCGGTTAAGGGCTTATTTGACGTTGACTTGGCCTAGCTAATTATGTATAATGTACGAGTGTTCTTTAATAAAGGATGATTTTATGTTTTATAAATGGTACTCTCTGTTTGATGGATTGTCGGAGGGAGGGAAGAGAAGTGGCTGAAGTTAGAGTGGGTAAAAACGAAACACTGGACAGCGCCCTCCGGCGCTTTAAGCGCACCTGCCAAAAGGCTGGGGTTTTAGCTGAAGCTCGCAAACATGAAGCCTATGAAAAACCCAGTGTCAGGCGCAAGAAAAAATCAGAAGCTGCCCGTAAAAATGCAGCTCGTAGGCGGCGTCGTTCATTTTAATATTTAATATAAAAGCCTAAATGTCTGGCACAATAATAAAAAGGTGCCAGGCATTTTTGTTTATACAGGCTCACCGGTGCACACATCTGCGCTTTTGCGCAGCATAAATACCTTAGATCAGGTATAAAAATATGGAAACCAATTAAAATAATGCTAGTGCAAGGGGGAGATAACTTTGCCCGAGTTATTTGTTTGGTTGGCGGTGTTAGCTTTAATATTGGGTGTGCTTTCGCTGCTGGTAGAGATATTGGTATTTCCCGGTTTCGGTGTGGCGGGCATGACCGGTGTACTGCTGTTAGTTTGGGGTGTGGTACTTCTCTCCACTGATATAGTACAGTCGGTACAGAGCCTGGTCATTGGCTTACTTATCACCATAGCCCTAATAATGTGGATTATCAGGTTCGGCCACAAACGAAAGTTTTGGCATAAACTGGCCCTGGGGGATCGGCAAGACCAGTCATACTCCTCTGCCAGGCAGGGGCTTAAAGATTTGCTGGGCAAGGAAGGTAAAGCCCTTACAAAATTGCGCCCGGCCGGGGCGGCAGAAATTGATGGCCAGCGAATAGACGTGGTTACCGAAGGCAGTTTCGTAGAACAGGGCACCCCATTGGTGGTAACCAAGGTGGAGGGCATGCGGGTGATTGTGAGGCCGGTTAGACCGCCGGCAGAATAATAAGACAAGAGATCCCTAGGAGGTGGAGTTTTTTGGTGGAAATTTTAGCTATCTTGATAGTATTTGGCTTGATATTTACTGTCATCACAATTATATTTAGTTTTATTCCGGTGGGCCTGTGGATATCGGCACTGGCTGCAGGGGTTAGGGTGGGCCTTATTACCTTGGTGGGTATGCGCCTAAGAAGAGTGCCGCCGGCTAAAATAATGAATCCCTTGGTAAAAGCCTATAAGGCCGGCCTTGATGTTACGGTAAACCAGTTAGAGGCCCACTACTTGGCCGGCGGTAATGTTGACCGGGTGGTAAATGCACTAATTGCCGCAGAGCGGGCCAACATAGACCTGCCCTTTGAACGGGCCGCTGCCATTGATTTGGCAGGCCGTGACGTGTTTGAAGCGGTGCAAATGAGTGTTAACCCCAAGGTAATAGAGACCCCCAATGTGTCGGCGGTGGCCAAGGACGGTATTGAAGTAAAGGTGGTGGCCCGGGTTACCGTGCGGGCCAATATTGATCGTTTGGTGGGCGGTGCCGGGGAAGATACCGTGCTGGCCCGTGTGGGTGAAGGTGTGGTATCCACAGTGGGCGGAATGGCAAATCACAAGGAAGTGCTGGAAAACCCCGATGCCATTTCCCATACGGTACTTAATAAAGGGCTGGATGCAGGTACTGCCTTTGAAATATTATCCATTGATATAGCTGATGTGGATGTGGGCCGTAATATCGGTGCCACCTTGCAAACTGACCAGGCTGAAGCCGACAAAAAGATTGCCCAGGCAAAGGCTGAAGAACGCCGGGCCATGGCGGTGGCAAAAGAGCAAGAGATGGTGGCCCTGGTGGAAGAGATGCGTGCTAAGGTTGTGGAAGCTGAGGCCCAGGTACCGCTGGCGCTGTCTGAGGCACTGCGCGAAGGAAAGCTTGGGGTAATGGATTATTATCATATGAAGAACATCATTGCTGACACAGAGATGCGTGACAGTTTTGGCCGCATGACAGAAAGCAGCTCAGAAAAGAGTAACCCCCATGACCCGGCCAAGGGATTAGGACCGGACGTAAGTGAGTAGGTGATAAATTGAGCGTAAGATTTGATTGGGATATTTTATTGGAGAAGGTTGAGCCAAAACCAGGGCAGCCAGAGACTGCCAATGTGCCGCCGCCAACCCAAAGGGAGGCGGTAATAGAGCGACAATCGGCACCGGAGCAAAATGAGACAGAGGAAAAGCCGGAGCATAAACCTATACCAAGGGTATCTGTGGCAGCTCCCAAAAGGCAAATTGATATACTGCGGGGCAAAATTACCCCGGAGTTAATTGTAAACGGCTTTATCATGTCCGAGGTGTTGGGCCCTCCCGGCGGCCTTGGTAAAGGCAGGTATGGGCGCTATTATAAAAGCAAATATTAGTAATTTTTTCCCTTCCTAAAGCATAGTGTTATGCCGAGGAGGGGATTTTTTTATGGCCTGGCAAGACTTTAGGAAGCGCATCAAAAGGCAGGTGTCAGACTTTTTGGAAATTCCCAGCGATGTAATGCTGGACTTGCCCAAGATTGTACTGGTGGGAGACTTGCAAGTTTTTATTGAAAACCACCGCGGTATTGTAGAATACACTTCCGAAGTGGTGAGGGTAATTGTGGGTGAAGGTGAAATTTGTATAAACGGAAAGAATTTGACCATTAGAAACATAATGGCTGACGAAATTATTGTAGAAGGCAAAATAATGAATATAAATTTAAACAACTAGCTATTTGATGGGGGGTGGGTGTAAAATGTTTCTTTTTAGATTGATGTCCTATTTGTTCGGACATGTTTCTTTGGTGGTCAACGGTAAGATGCTGGAAAAATTCATTAATATGGCATCCAGCCGGGGCATTTACCTTTGGGATATAACCAGGATAAGTGCCGACAAGGTGTTGGTTAAAGTAAGGCTTTCTGGGGTTAAGCCCCTGAGGCACATTGCCCGGGAAACCCAGTCTAGGTTTAAAATTACATCCCGGGAAGGCATACCTTTCTTAATAGACCGCATGAAAAAACGTAAAATGCTGGTGCTAGGTGCATTTGTTTTTCTGCTGGTGTTGTACATGCTGTCTTCCTTTGTGTGGTTTATAGAGGTTGACGGCAATGATAAGATAGCTAAAAAGGAAGTGTTGCTGGCTGCCAAGCAGGGGGGCTTGACCCCGGGGGTAATTAAGTGGAATGTGGATACGGCCATGGTAGAGCGGGCCATAAAAGACCAACTGCCCACCGTTGCCTGGACAGGGGTGTATATTAAAGGCACCAAGGCAACAATAGAGGTGGTGGAGAAAAAAATGCCGGAAGGTGCTGATGCCGGCCCTGCCCACCTTGTGGCTAAGAAACCGGGGCTGGTGAAAGATATATTGGTGTTGGAAGGCCAAGCTGCCGTGGAGGAAGGAGATACTGTGGCGGAAGGCCAAATACTTATATCAGGGGAAATTTTACCTGAAGTTAACCCTGATTTGCCATCCCCCCTCGGTTTAGATGAAGCCCCCCTGCCAATGGAAATGCCCCGCTATGTACAGGCTAAAGGTATGGTAAAGGCCAGGGTGTGGTATGAAGGATATGGTGAAGGACAAATGTTAGAGGTTGGGGTAAAGCCCTCCGGCCGTCGAGTGGAACGGGTTTGTATGAAAATTGCAGGGAAGGAAATAATTTTAAAAGGCCCCAAGACTATTCCCTTTACTGAATATGACATGCAAGAAGAAGTTTTAAGTATGCCTTCTTGGAGGAATATTTCGGTGCCCGTCGAAATTAACAAAGTACAATACTTGGAAATGCTGGAGTACCGCCAAGAGCGCACCCGGGCAGAGGCCCACCGGCTGGCTGAGCAAAATGCTTTGGCAGCAATAAAAGAACAGTTGCCGGACCATGCCAGAGTAATGGAACAGCGGGTGGAACGCATTGAAACAGGGCAGCAAGAGAATTTAGTGCGGGTAAGAGTGTTTGTAGAGGCACTGGAGGATATTGGGATAAGTAGGCCCTTTCAGCCTTAACACCCAACACAGGGAGGTAAATATCCATATTGGAACAGAATTCGGAAGCTAGAATTACACTTAATGACCTTAGATCCACTGCTGAGATATTTGGCCGACATGATGAGAATTTGGTACATATAGAAAATTTGTTGGACGTCAAGGTAGTGGCCAGGGGCGGGCAGTTGGTTATTATTGGTTCTCACCATTCAGTTCGTGAAGCCGAGCAGGTAATTAAGCAATTGGAGGCTTACTCTGCCGCCGGCAACCATATTACCTTACATGAAATTAATTATGCTGTGCGGGCGGTGCGTTCGGGCAGCAAAGAGACTTTAAATGACTTGGCCCGGGATGTGGTGGTGGTCACCTCCAGGGGCAAGCAGGTTAAACCTAAAACCCAGGGTCAAAAACGATATATTGATGCCATAAGAAAACATGACATTGTATTTGGCATTGGCCCTGCCGGCACAGGTAAAACTTATCTGGCGGTGGCCCTTGCCATTGCCGCCCTAAGAAATAAAAGTGTTTCACGGTTGATTTTAACCCGGCCCGCTGTGGAAGCCGGCGAAAAACTCGGATTTCTGCCGGGGGATTTGCAAGAAAAGGTAGATCCCTACTTACGCCCTTTATACGACGGGTTATATGATGTGTTGGGCATGGAAGTAACGCAAAAGTACCTGGAAAGGAATATTATTGAAATAGCACCCCTGGCTTACATGCGGGGGCGTACCTTGGACGATTCGTTTATTATTTTAGACGAGGCTCAAAACACCACTCCGGAACAGATGAAAATGTTTCTTACTCGTCTGGGTTTTGGTTCTAAGGCGGTAATTACCGGTGACATTACCCAGGTAGACCTGCCCAGAGGTCAGCGTTCGGGGTTAATTGATGCTGAGAGAAAACTGAGCGATGTAAAAGGTTTGGTATTTCATCATATGGCGGGTGCGGATATTGTAAGGCACCCTATAGTGCAAGAGATTATTAAAGCTTATGACCTGGCCGAGCAGGCGAAAGCTGATAGGGAGTGAAACGATGATTCCCTTGGGCAAGTTTGGTAAGACTGTGATGCAGGGGCTGACTTTAATAGTTAAGCACCACAGGATACGCCGGGGAAGCGCCATTATATTTTTTCTAACCATCTTTACCTTATTGCTTTATGTTGACTTTTTTCCTAACAAAGTCAATCTGCATCCGGGAGATGTGGCCCCATACGAAATTAGGGCTCCCCGCAGTGCTGAATATGTGGATCCTGTTAAAACAGATGAGTTAAAACAACAGGCCATGGAAGCGGTGGATGACGTTTACACCGTTGACCCTCAAGTGGTTATGGCAGTAGAGAGTGACATTGACGACTTGGCAGGTCAAGTAACTCAAATTCAGCTTAATGATGAGTTAACTATAGATGATAAAGTAAACAAATTACAGGCAGCAATACCCTTTGAACTGCACAGTCAGGTCCTGGGTGATTTGGCCACCGGTTCACCCAGTGATGTAAGATTGGTGCATGAAAGCATTACCACACTGATTATTGATAGAATGCGGTCGGGTGTCACTCCGCAGCAGTTGGATGATGTGAAGGCTGAACTTACCGCCCGGGTGCCGGGCTATGGTTTTAGCCGCAGTTATCAACAATATGCGGTGGGTCTGGTGCAGCACTTCACAGAGGCCAATAGGTTTTATAACGCTTTACAAACGGAGGCTATTCGAGCCCAGGCCGCTGAGGCAGTGGAACCTGTTAAGGTGGAGATTAAGGCCCAGCAAAGAATTGTTGCTCCGGGAGATATTGTAACCCAGCAGCAAATCTTGGCACTACAGGCCTTGGGATTATTGCAACCCAGGCACCCGTGGATAACCCTATTGGGTATGGCCTTGTTAGTTGCTGCCATGATGGCCTCAGTCTTATTTTACCTGCGCCAGCAAAACCGCGACATTTACAACAATATAAACCACTTATATCTGCTGGGTTTAGTGGCCGTGATTGTGCTGGCGGTATCTAAAATGCTGGTGGCAATAGAGGTGGCCCGTTGGCCGCAATTTGGCGAGCTTTTCGGCTACCTGGCCCCTGTTGCCGCTGCCGGAATGCTGATAGCGATACTGTTGGAATCCAGGCTGGCGGTACTGATGGTGGCAGTGATGAGTTTGTTTATCGGGATTATGACCGGAGGGCAATTGAACTTTACCCTGGTGGCCTTTTTGGGGGGTATTACCGGAGTTTACAGTGTTTCTAAACTAAGCCAACGGGGAGAACTGGCCACTGCAGGTTTAATTACCGGTGTGGCTGTGATGCTGTCAATATTTATTGTCGGCCTGGTGGATGAGACCCATTGGCAGTTGTTGCTGCTGTCCGGTGTAGTATTGGGCTTGCTGAACGGCTTGCTGTCTTCGGTGTTGACCAACGGGGCACTGCCATATTTAGAGTCCACCTTTGGCATCACCTCTTCGGTTAAACTACTGGAGTTAGCCAACCCCAGCAACCCGCTGCTGCGGCAGCTGCTTACGGAAGCGCCGGGCACCTACCACCACAGTATAATGGTGGGCAACTTGGCAGAGGCGGCCACTGAGGCGGTGGGGGGCGACCATCTGCTGGTGCGGGTGGGGGCCTTGTATCACGATATTGGTAAGATTAAAAGGCCCTACTTTTTTATAGAAAACCAAATGGCAGCAGATAACCCCCACGATAAAATTGCACCGACACTGTCCACCCTGATTTTAACCTCCCATGTGAAGGACGGTGCTGATTTAGCCAGGGAGCATAAGCTTCCCCAGAGGGTAATAGATATCATAGAACAGCACCACGGCAATGGTTTGGTGAAATTCTTTTACCACAAGGCCATGGAAGGGGAACGTCCCGACACGGTCAATGAAGAGGATTTCCGCTACGATGCCCCCAGACCCCGGTCCAGGGAGGCTGCCATTGTAATGTTGGCTGACTCGGTGGAGGCGGCAGTGCGGGCCATGAAGGACCCGTCTTCCGGGCAAGTGGAAGGTTTAGTGAGGAAATTAATTAAAGATAAACTGATGGACGGTCAGCTGGATAAGTGCGATTTGACCTTAAAGGACTTGGATACCATAGCCAATGCTTTCCTGCGGGTCTTGTCCGGCATTTTCCACAGCCGGATAGAATACCCCGATATGCAGAAGGAAATGGAAAGGAGAAAATCAAGCCGTGGCGGTTCTCGTAAGTAAGTATCCTGAAAATGTTCAGGTACAGCAAGATTGGGGAGAGTTAGTGGAAAAGGTTGTAAATAAGGCGCTGGCATTACACCAAAGCAGCGGCAGTGAAGTGAGTGTGGTGTTTGTAAATGACCAATACATTCAACAGTTAAACAGCCGTTACCGGGAGGTGGACAAGCCCACCGATGTATTATCCTTTGCCATGGATGAAGGGGAAGAGATGCCGATGATAGAAGGGGTGGCCCATGTGCTGGGTGACATATTCATTTCGGTGGATACCGCCCTGCGCCAGGCCAAAGAGTACAACCACAGCCCCGAACGGGAAATTGCCTTTTTAGCCATACACGGCACATTGCATTTGCTGGGCTATAGCCACCAAGGCGAAGAAGACACAAAAAAAATGCGTGAGCAAGAAGAAGCGGTACTGGCAGAGCTAGGTCTTTTTCACACCCGCCCGAATTTATAAAGAAGGTAGATTTGTATATGTTGAAGCGGTTTGCCGGCAGCCTGGGCTGGGCTCTGCAGGGTATTGCTTATGCTTTGAAAACTCAGCCGCACATGCGATTTCACCTGCTTGCCACACTGGGGGTGGCTGCGGCGGGAATTTGGTTTAATATTTCCTTAAATCATTGGCTGTACGTCAGCTTTGCGGTGGCCCTGGTGTGGGTGACAGAATTAATTAACACTGCCATTGAATCGGTGGTGGATTTACAGACCACAGAATACCACCCCCTGGCCAAAGCGGCAAAGGATGTGGCCGCAGGCGCGGTGCTGGTGGCAGCAATAAATTCGTTAATAGTGGCGGCGGTGGTGTTTTTACCTTATTTAAGGCAGTAGACAACTGCGGGCTGGGTGTTGTTTTATATATTCCAAAGGTGGGAGTGAGACCGATGGCCGGAACAGGTGAAAAAATGATTGATGTACAGGGATCGGTGTATCCTCTGGAAAAGTTGATTAACGTGGCCAGGGCAGCAATGAACAGGGCCTATGCACCCTATTCAAACTTTCCGGTTGGGGCGGCACTTATTACCAAGGAAGGCAATGTTTACAACGGATGCAATGTGGAGAACGTTTCCTATGGGTTAACCTGCTGTGCCGAACGGGTGGCCATTTTTAAAGCGGTGGCAGACGGTTTTAAAGATTTTAAGGCCTTGGCAGTGATAGCCAACACCGAACAGCCCTGCAGTCCCTGCGGGGCTTGCCGGCAGGTAATGATCGAATTTGCACCGCATATGGAAGTATACATGGTCAATAAGGATGGCCATTATATAAAGACAACAGCCGGTGAATTACTGCCGGCACAGTTTGACAAAGACCTGTTGCAGGGTTAGGGGGGATATTTTGACATTTAAGTCAGGTTTTGTTGCCCTGGTGGGCCGCACCAACGTGGGCAAATCGACCTTGATGAACCAGGTAATTGGGCAAAAAATAGCAATTATGTCCGATAAAGCCCAAACCACCAGACACAAAATTCATTCGGTATTGCACCGGGAAAATGCCCAGGTGGTTTTTCTAGACACGCCTGGCATCCACAAACCTAAACACCGGCTAGGTGAGCACCTGGTAGACCTGGCCTTGGGCACTCTTAAAGAGGTAGACGTGGTGCTGTTTATGACCGAAGCCTCATCTGTACCGGGAAGCGGTGATAAATATATCCTAAAACAAATGGAGGGGTTAAAAACACCGGTATTTTTGGTGTTAAACAAAATAGATTTAATTAGTAAGGCCGAACTGCTGCCGGCAATAGATCAGTATAGGGGACTCTACCCCTTTACTGAAGTCATTCCGGTATCGGCACTAAAGGGAGAAAACACTGACCTGCTGGTTGAGGTCTTGCTGAAGTACCTGCCCGAAGGCCCCCGCTACTATCCCGAAGGAGTAATTACCGACCGGCCGGAGAGTTTTATCATGGCTGAATTAATTAGAGAAAAGGTGCTACACTTAACCAGTGAAGAGATTCCCCACTCGGTGACGGTGGCCATTGACCATCTGGAGGAACGGCCTAATAACCTGGTGGCGGTGCAAGCAACCATATACACCGAACGTGAATCGCAAAAGGGTATTTTAATAGGTAAAGGGGGTAGTATGTTGAAAAAGGTGGGCCAGCAGGCCCGGCAAGAAATAGAAAAACTGCTTGGCTCCCGGGTTTATTTACAACTGTGGGTAAAGGTAAAAAAGGATTGGCGCAATCGCCCCCAACACCTTAAGAACTTTGGTTATTATAACGAGTAAAAGATAAACCCTGCCACATTTAGGCAGGGCTGTTCTGTTTATCGGTTGTTTTGTGGTTATAATACCCTTTACATACATAGCAACAAATTGCAACTTATGCTAGTATAAAGCATATACATAATAAACAGAAATAACCTACAAACACCAATATTAAAAGTGTGGTGATTGGCTTGGATGAATATAACCTCGTTATTGTAATGGAAACCAGACTGTACATTCATTTTAACCTGATAGTCAATAACGTACTCACCAACACCCAGTATCCCATCTGTATGAAAAAAGATGAGTTTGATCAGTTTTATAAAGTTCTATTTAAAGGTTCCAGGGGCAAATGTATTAGAACCTATTCCCAGTTTCCCCCTGCACAATTCTATAAATAGTTGCGGATATGGCCATAGCCAAGCCGCATTCTACCGGTCCTGTCCCCAACGATTTACCAAATCGTTGGGGATATTTAACAGGTCCATTACCCTTCCGGTAAAATGCAGCACCGACTGCTGCAGACTATTGGGCTGCTGGTAAAAGGCCACCAGGGGGGGCATGATGGTTACACCCAGACGAGCCAGTTTGAGCATGTTTTCCAGGTGAATGGCAGACAGGGGCGTTTCCCTGGTTACCAGTATCAAGCGGCGCTGTTCTTTAAGAGTGACGTCAGCGGCCCTGGTTATTAAATTGTCTGCATTACCGTTGGCGATGGATGCAAGGGTTTTCATGCTGCAGGGGCAAATAACCATGCCCCGGTGCAGAAATGAACCGCTGGATATGGCTGCGGCCAGGTCATTTTCCTGATAGTATTTATCGGCCATGGCAGCAACCTGATGGGGACTGATACCCACTTCCAGCTCAATGGTACGTGCGGCCCATTGGCTGATGATCAAGTGAGTTTCTACCTCAAGGCGCTGTAATTGTTCCAGCAATGTAACCCCATATATCACCCCGCTTGCTCCGGTAATGGCTACCACTATGCGGTTAGGTTTAGATACAGTCATTATAATCACCTGCGATAAATAAACATTGCTGTATATTTTACCCTAATTTTATATTTTAGCATAGTATTTATGGTAAAATATACCGGAGGGGGTGTTTGATTGTTGGATGTAAATATTGGCGGTATTTTTATTACTCTAGTAGTTGCCGTTGTGGTCTTACTCATTTTATCCGGTTTGCTCGTGTATTTGTGGAATATTACCATGCCGGATGTGTTTGGCATTAAAGAAATCAACTATTGGCAGGCTTTTAGGCTCATGCTTATTTCGTCCATACTATTGGGCGGTATCGGCGGTAGCATTAATTTTTAAACTAAGTTAATTTGGTTTGTGTTTGACAGACAAGGCCCTGGCAAAATGTCAGGGTCTTTTTGTATTGAAGGCCTAATAAAATATTTTGACATGATTTTTTATTTTTTACCCCAGGTCAATGTTGAAATGCTTAAGTTTATTGAGCCGGATCCCTATGCCCTCAAAAAATCATTGTGTATTTTGTAGCAAAAAATAATTATATTGATAATAAAGTAACAAGATTCCTATGAATTGGTTACAAATTTTTACATATCAATTGGTACTTTTGATGTATAATTTAGCACGTAGTCAGCCATTTAAAATTTTAAAATAATAGGGGACAATGAGACACACCTTATATTTGGGCACCTGAGGTGTGTTGAGTCAGTGGTGCAACCGACCTGATTCTCTTATGGAGTCAGGTTATCTTTTTTTAGAATTGGATTGTATGTAGGTGTATTAGCCAATGAGTACTTTAACCGATATTCAAGAAAGATCTGATGGGCTAAGGTGTACCCCGGAGATTATGGGTGGCTGGAGGGCCATGGTTATTTTTAGGTTTATTTCATGGTTTTTAACCTCTGTTTTTTACCTGTTCAATCCGGGCAATTCATTATTTAGTATTAAACTGCTGGTAATAATCTCTTTACTGGCCTTTGGGTTAATCATTTCTTACCTATATGAATATAACAAAGATACAGACATTGATAAAATGCAGCTGGTTGTTATTGAAACACTGGGTATCGCTTTGTTTTTGATACCAACGGGCGGATTGAGCAGTCCATTTATATGGTATGCTTTAAATCCAATTTTCATGACAGCCTTATTACTGCCCAATGCATACTACTGGATTACCGTGGTGATTTTTTTAGCTTCATCATCGCTGACGAGTATCTACTTTAGTGGCATCGGTATATTTGAGCTGTGGAAAGAAAATCAGTGGTTGCTACTGGTGTTTTTATTACTAATTACAGTTTCATATCTCTTTGCACAATTAATCAAACATTTGGCCGATGCCTATAACCAATTATCCACTGCATACAACCAATCTGAACAGTTACTAAAACACAACTCCAATTTATACCAAGCCTTAGAGTCAGTATCTGCCGGTTCAGAACCCAGTCATTTGGCAGAAGTGTTGGCAGCATATGCACGAAAGCTCAGTGGTGCCCAAGCCACCATGTGCTGTTTGATGAATAACGGTAATCGACCCCAATGGCTAATATCAGACCCTGATAATATTTTAGAGGAACATATTAACAGTAGGCAAATTGACATCATCTGGGATAGGTTGAATTATGGCCAAGAAAAAACATATACCTTTCCTTTAGATGACGGAGATACAAAGGGGCAATTGGTATGTGTTCCTTTACAATCATTGGATGAAAGATTTGGCTTTTTAGCTTATGTGGTTCCAAGGGGTATCAACAAGGGTGACTTAAATAGAGCCATTATCTTTCTTGCGGAGTTAGGGGCCATTGTTATGGAAAGGCAGAAGGCAGATGAATTATCTGCCCGTCTGATGGTGATAGAGGAACAAAACAGAATTGCCAACGAAATACATGATGGGGTATCCCAATACCTATTTAGTATTGTCTATGCATTGCACAGTCTTGCCAAAAAGGAGGGTTCACTGCAAGAAGATGAAATTAAAGAACAGCTTGAGCTAATTGGCAGTACCGCCAGTAAAGCCGCAAGGGAACTGAGGAGTTCAATTTATCGCATCAGTCCCCGCCGCCGGGGTGAGCAGGTATTTGTAGCAAACTTATCTTCTTATTTGGAGGGACTGGCTCAATTAAATAAGGTAAAGGTAGATTTTCAAACAGAGGGATTAGAAGATACAATCAGTCCTGCCTTGCGCAAAGCCCTTTATCGTGTGGTGCGTGAAGCAACATCTAACGCCATCAGACATGGCAAGTGCCGTACAATTAAGGTTAATCTGCAAATGGAACCATCCAAAGTAAAATTAGAGATAGCCGATGACGGCGGTGGTTTTGATGTAGACAAGCTGACAAAGCCGGGACTGGGATTAGCAAATATGAACAGTCTAATTAAATCTTTTAATGGACGTTTTAGTATCAAAAGCAACCTTGGTGAAGGAACCCGGATAAGCTGTGTTATCCCGGATAATTAGAAATTATACCCACGGGAGGTTCAGATAATGAAAGTGCTTGTGGTGGATGATCATCCACTGGTTTGGGAAGGTATTAAGTCTGTACTAAAGGATGAGGATGACATGGAGGCGGTGGGTTGGGCTAACAGTGGGCGGCAGGCTGAGCAAATGCTTAGTAAAATACAACCCGACGTGGCCTTGGTGGATCTTCGCCTGCCCGGGGAATACGGGATTAATATCATTAAAAAACTGCGCCCCTTAGCTCCTAAATGCCGTTTTATCATTTTAACCACCTTTGCGGATCACCAGGATATTAAGCAAGCCATGGAATGCCGTGTGAATGGCTATATTTTAAAAGAAGCCTTACCCCAGGAGATGATTACCGCTCTGCGCCTGGTTCATGGTGGCAGACCTTATTACGACCCCCTAGTTATGGAGCTAATGGTGCAAAAACAAAATAAGCAGGAAAGGCTCTTGTCGGACCTTACAGAAAGGGAAACAGAGGTGCTTAAAGCCATAACTGACGGGCTAAGTAACAAAGAAATTGCTGATAAGCTGTTTGTTTCCGAAAACACAGTTAAAAAGCATGTGAGCAACATTCTTTCCAAGTTAGGCCTAAAGGACCGCACTAAAGCGGCGGTTTTTGCAGCATCTTGCGGGATGGCTAATCATGACCCCCATGCTGTCTTATTAAGTTAATATAAATTGATTTAAGGGTGGGTTGCTAATGAAAACAAGGAAGCGTAAAAAGTCTTCTTTGGGATTGCGGGTAATATTAATTGGTTCCTTAGCTCTTGTAAACTTTACCGGAATAACTTATGCCAGCTGGAATAACGGCTTAAACCATAATTACACAGTTGCCACCGGCTACATTGATCCAAAGTTTAGTCAGCATTATGAACTTAATCATTGCGGAGATTATGAATATTTAAATGTCAATATTAAGGACGAAAAAATTATTATAAGCGGTAAGGTATATCCTAATTATAGTGCAACTATAAATTATGGTATTAAGAATGAAGGCACCCTTCCGGTAATACTTGATGGAGAATCACTGGTTCTTAAAAATGGTGACGCAATTAATTTAGAGATAGACAATAGCCATTCTAAAGTAATTACATCTGAGGAACCGTTAACTATTAATAACCAAATATCCATTGAGGCCAAAGAAGAGGGCGGTTTTCAGTCTGAAATTAAGCTGCCATATACACAGTGGAACAAATAACCCTTTATAAGCTTTTGCCATGGTCTATACTTCGGTGCATTAGTGTTATTGTGTAAATAAGGTTAGGGGAGATTTAATTATGAAGGCAAAAATATCAGTGATTTTAATAAGTATATTAGCTGCTTTTATATTTGCATCGGGGGGCTATGCCTTTTGGGAGAAAAAACTAACCATAGAAACTGATATAAGCGTAATTAGCCCGGAAGTTGAGGAAGAAAACATGGGCGCGGCCTCCGACCTTGATGGAATCATTAGAGCCGTTGAAGGCTCGGCCGGTGCCGGTGGAAGTGGTTCAGAGATAAAGGCTGAAGATGAAAATTCCAATGACAAAGATATGGGCAACAGTGGGGATGCTGCAGGTACAGTACCAAGCAGTGGGCCCAACTCTTCAGGTGAAAACAATTCTTCCGGCTTAGAAAGTACCGGCGGCGCCCAGGGGGATTCTACTGACGGTGGTCCAGCTTCCGGTGGAACAGAATCCGCAAAGGATTCTTCAGGAAGGGATTCCACTGCTAGTAATAGCTCTCCCCCTTCAAGTGAAGGCAGTACTTCCGGCTCAGATAGTTCAGCAGGTGGGCAATCGGGGCCAGATGGCGCTGGCTCCGGTTCTTCCGATTCAAGTGGTGAAAATTGAACCTAAACGGTTAAGGACAAAGTGGGGTCTAAGTGATGCAGTTAAAATATCAACCAACCACACCTTCAAAAAGAAGATGTTTTTTGCTCATTGGCTTGGTGCTCGGTGTGTGCTTTTTAGAAACTCCCCCTGTGGCCCACCTGCTAAGTGGGCCTGTCTTTACTTATGTTATTAAGCCCCTCTTATGGCTGGGTATTGCCTTAACAGTTTGGTGCTTTCCCCGGGTTCGGCCCAAGGCAAAACTTAGACATGGTGAGTTCTTAAACTGGTGGGCATTAAATTTTGCTGTTATATTCATAGCAATTACCTTTTTAGCAGGCTTACTGGACGGGTTCGGTAAAAGTCCTTATAGCCATTCTTTAAGCGGTATTGCCATTAATATCTTGGTTGTGGGCTCCCCCTTAATAGCAATGGAACTGGTAAGAAATTATCTTGTTAACAGTTTTGCACGGTATGAAAGGTACCGTATCTTTATTTTGGTGGCCCTTGTGATGACCTTTGCCGGTATCCCTCTGCCGCATCTCTTTCAATTAAGGGGTTATGAAGATGCTGTTATCTATATTGCCCGTTATTTTGCGCCGGAATTCTGTCATGGGCTGTTTGCAACCTATTTAGCCTTTCTTGGGGGGGCACTGCCGGCAATAATTTATATGGGCACAATCAAGGCCGTTCACTGGCTTTCTCCCATTTTGCCTGATTTACAATGGATTACAAAGGCATTTATCGGGGTTTTAGTCCCCGTTTTTTCATTAAGCATAATGCACAGTATTTATTCCAGTGAAGCAAAACTATTTAATAAAGAGGCTCAAGACGAGGATAGCCCCTTTGGTTGGATAGTTACCATAGTAACTTCAATACTCATTGTATGGTTTGCAGTGGGTGTATTCTCAATCTACCCCTCTGTAATAGCCACCGGCAGCATGGAACCGATGATAAAGCCCGGGGATGTAATTCTAGTGCAAAAGATAAGGGATGAGAGTGATATACATAATTTGAGTGTCGGTGATGTTATACAATTTGAAAGGGGCTCAATACTAATTTCCCATCGTATTATAGATATAGTCGAGGAAGATGGAAACAAAAGTTTTCGCACAATGGGAGACAATAACTCTATTCCGGATTCAGATTTAGTTGAACCGCCACAAATTAAAGGTGAGATTATTAAGGTGGTTCCTAAGGTTGGCTGGCCAACATTGCTTATAAAAAGTGATAAAAGCATAGATTTAACGGATATTCAGTTTTGATAGAAAAGATGCTTGTAAGGATAGAGCGGCATCAAGGGGCATTTAACCCCTTGATGCCGCTTGTTATTTCATAAACAACAATACCCTGCTCTTTATGGTACTTAAGTAGTAGTTAGATAATGCTTGGGAACCATCTAATAATAACCCTATTAATGAACTGATAACTATTCCTTGGAGTGGTTACTGATATTTAAGCAAAAGTTATACTTTGAGTATAAGTATTGATAAGGATTGCAAAGCCGGCTTGCCAATCTTTATCTAAAGAAAGATTAGCAAAAGAAAAATCCGCAAAGGAGAGAAGGGTAAATGAAAAAATTTAAATTCCTAGCACTGGCCATCGCCCTGGCAGTTATGCTAATGGGCGCCGGTTATGCCGCGTGGACTGATAGTTTCAAAACTACCACCACCCTTGAAACCGGCAATTTAAAAATTGAATTAAGTAATGCACAGGAATCCTATGAAGTAACAACAATGAAAAATGATGAGTATGCAGCTCTTGTAGCTGAAGACAATGTTTACAGAACCGCTGACAGAAATGTTAAGGTTGAAAATGGTGTTCTGCATGATGTTGCAATTGATCATGAAACCAATACAGTAAGCTTTGGCTTTGGTAACTTATATCCCGGCACTACTGTTTGGACTACTTTAGAAGCTACAAATACCGGAACAGTGCCGGCTGTTTTGGAAAATGTAGAATTTAATATTACCGATTCAACTGCCAATGATATTGATTTAGCAGAAGTAATAGAGGTAATAGTTGAGCCGCAAATTATCAGAGATGGCGCTATTCAACCCATGAGATTTTGGTGTTTCTGGTGTTGGTTATTCCCCGGACATTGCAATCCCGGCGGTGGAGATAATCCCGGCAACCCCGAGGAACCCGTTGAGCCCGTTCGTACTAAGTTAGCAAACTTGGATAATGAGCTTGATAAGTTTAACGGTCATTTATGTCAAAACGATAAATTACGTTACAACATAGGATTTGTTTTCCCCGAAGGTAACGGAAATATTACTCAAGATGAATCTGTTGCATTTGATCTTCAATTTAACTTTAAACAATACAACTTAGTTGACTAGCAATAATTTAAAGACCTATGTAAGTGGCTGTTGTGTAAATTAACAGCCACTTTTAATTTCCAAATCAAGATTTAATGTCACAAATGCTCTTGGTTTGTGAGGGGGGTTTAATATAAAGGCATCCTTCTTTGACCCTTCCGCCGTAATGGTACGAAGGTAGTAGTTAAATAATGCTTGGGGACTAGCTAATATACTCCATTTATTAAATGATAACTACACCATAGAGTGGTTACTGCTCTAAGGCCAATAACTATAATGACAGATAAGGTAAACATCCTGGCTTGGAGGTTTTACCTTTAATTATGAATAAGAGGAGGCGACTGGGATGAAGAAATTTAAGTATTTAGCTCTTGTAACTGCCTTGGCGGTTATGTTGATGGGTGCCGGTTATGCTGCTTGGACTGACGGTTTCAAGGTAAGTAACACCATTAATACCGGTGAGTTAAGTGTTGCTATACTGGCGGGCGATTGCAACAAACCAGATGAAGCGTATACTGTACAGTTTAGTGAAGGATATAATGGGTATAATCACCCATATAGGGATCTGCGGGCAAATGATAATGTATATAGGGTAAATGATGAGGGTAATAAGGCTGAACATAACAAACGGTACTACCCTACGGTTGAAAACAACACAGTGAGTTTTGGATTTGGCAATTTATATCCGGGCACCACTGTAGAAACCAATTTATCAGCCAGAAATACAGGCAGTGTCCCTGTTGTACTACAATCTATAAAGCTAGACAATAAGGTAGGATTTGATACCGAGTTAGCCGAAATTATACAAGTAGAGTATGGCTTTGGCAAATATGATTCCGGGGAAAAGGCTCCACGTGTAGACCTAATGACTGTTAGCTTAGCACAGTTAGAAGAAAGTCTACAAGAGTATATGACTGGTATAGTCTTACTGCCCAATAATCAGTTTGGCAGTGCCACAGGGGAAAATCTATACACCGAAATGAAATTTATTATTCCCGGTGATTGGGATGTAGAGGGTTTAGATAACAATGCAGGTCAAAATCAAGAAATTAAATTTGATATTGAGTTTGAGTTTATTCAATACAACTTGTTTGAGCGCTAAAAGGCAAGAGAGTTTAACTTAATGAACAGGAGTCAGCACATGCTGGCTCCTGTTTTTTTTCTTCTCTTCTGCCTAAGTGCAAAGGACTTGGCATTAATCGATTTTTTCCGGCAAAAAAGCACATAAACATCCATATGTAAAAAGAAGGGAAAGGAATATTATTACAGAATACTTCTTAAAAAAGAAATGTTTGGATGGGTGATCTATGAAGAAGAAGCTCAATAAAAGTATTAGAATGTCATTGATGTGTCTTTTGTTTGTGTTAACCGTTATTTTCTCTATTTTAATTTTTTATGAAGTTACAAAGCAGGAAACTAAGGAAGAAATAGTAACGCTCTACAGTTATCAAAACAGTGCCACCGCTAACTATAAAGTTAATATGACCCCCTCCTTTGTTTTTCCAGATACAGTATTGGGGGAAGGGAAAGAGTATATTTCTGCCCTTGTAGATAATATCCAAGCTACTTTTAATTATCAGTTTACAGGTGACGGCCCGGCCAAAGTTCAAGGCACTTATGAAGTTGTGGGCATCATTGAGGGCTATGTGGAACGACTGGGGCCGGATGGCACAACGGTAACCAATACTATCTGGACTAAGGATGTAGTATTTATTCCCAAGACAAACTTTGAAGCCACTGATGATAATTTCTCTTTAAGTAAAGATATTACTTTTAAACCCGTAGACTACGATAATTATGCCAATGCTGTTAAGGAGACTACCCGGGTAAGCACTAACAGCAGATTTACAGCAAGTATGAAGGTGGAATTAAATGCGGACACAGACAAAGGTTCCATAGAGGAAAGCATATCTTCTTCTATTACCTTTCCGCTGAACAACAATCTTTTTAGTATCACTAAGGGTGAAATGAAAAAACCCGGCACAATTCAAGATACTAAAGAAATAAGGCTGCCCGTTAACAAAACACTGGTAACTGTTTATGGTATTTTGCTGGCTGCTGCCCTGATTGCATTAATATATCTGTTCTTTGCCACAAGAGGCACTGTTAAGGAACCCTTCCGCAAACAGCTGGACAGGATATTTAAAAGACATGGCAGCCGCTTGGTTGCACTGAGCAGTGAAATTACCCTTTCTGACGAACAACACCGGGTTAGAACCATTGATGATTTGGTTAGAATAGCTGACGATCTCGGTAAACCTATTGTCTACAAGCACAGCATAAACCCGGATGATATTAACCGTTTTTATGTCATGGGAGAGGGATCTACATATTTCTTTAACCTAAGTGATTATATAGCTGCCCTGGAGGAGGAAAAGGCCGGCCGGGGGAATAAAATAAAGGCAGCTACTGAGGTTGGGCAGCATGCAGGATATAGGGAATCAGACAAAGAAGATATTAGCCAATAAAAGAAGTGTACTTAGTACATGAATAATTATAGTACTGTATGAGGTGTTAACTTGAAACTATACCCTGTAGAAGCGGTGGTTTTACATCAAAAACCCATGCGCGGAGCAGATAAGATTATTATTATGTTTACCCGGGAGTATGGTAAATTGCGGGCAGTGGCCCATGGGGCCGGCAAATCTTCCAGCCGCAAGCGGGGAGCGGTGCAGCCCCTTTGTCATTCCCGCCTTTTATTGTACCGGGGGAAAGAAATAGACACCGTTAACCAGTGTGAGGCCATCACCTTTTTTACGCGCTTGCGTGATCATTTAGAAATACTGGCCCTGGCAGTGTATATTTGTGAGCTAGTAGATGCTTTGACCGGTGAAGGGGATCAAAACGAGCCCCTTTTTATATTGCTGTTAACCACACTGGGTTGGCTAAATCAACCACAGGTGGATTTGCCCGGGGCAGAAAGGCTGGTGGCCGGTTTTGAAATTAAGGCTCTGGGGTTAACGGGATATTTGCCGGAGTTAAACGTCTGTGTTAATTGCGGGGGTGACATCACCGGTCACACTCTTTTCAGTGCCCATGAGGGCGGAGTGATTTGCCCAAAGTGTATTGGTGAAGGATACCGGCCCATGGGGACTGTGGTTAAACCACAAACGGTTGAACTGCTAAGGCAGTTGATCGCCACTAACCCCGGCGGGCTGACCAAATTAACCCCCCAAGAGGCGGTGTTTAACCAAGTAAAAAAGCTTAATAAAGCCTTACTCCGGCATAACTTGGAGAAAAAGGCCAAGTCACTGGACTTCCTGGAAAGTTTGCATAAAAATCCCCGGAATTGGGGTAAATATTAGTAGCTTACAGGAGGTGTTTGCTATGACCAGCGAGTTGGAAAAGATAGATTTAATACGGGCCCGCCTGGGGGTAAGCTATAAACAGGCCAAAGATGCCCTTGAGAATGCCGGTGGCGATGTGGTGGAGGCTTTGGTTAAGTTAGAAGAAAAGGATATGCACCTTGGTCAAAAAATACAAGGCCAGGGCATGGAAGTGATGGGTCAACTGCGCAGTATTATTAATAAGGGGCACAAAACCAAAGTCAAGATAAAGAAGGAAGGACGTACGGTGTGCGAGTTTCCTGCCACCATCGGGGCGCTGGGGCTATTGGGTGCCCTGTATAACAATGAATTGGCCTTAATTGGTGTGATGGGAACCGTTACCGCCTTGGCCAATAACTATAGTATTGAAATTGAACGCCCTGCTGAATCGGTAAAGGACTGTGATTATCCTGGTTATGGAATGTATTAACATATTGACAATATGACACCTTATTTGCTAGAATCTTGCTGTATAAAAATAAATATATGGCGATGAGGAAGAGAGTAGCCAAGGAACCGTTTTTTCAGCGAGCCGGGGCCGGTGTAAGCCCGGTAAAACACCTGGGGTGAAGGGAGCTTCTAAGCCGCAAGAGGAAAGCCTGTTTGACATAACCGGTGAGTAAAGCTTGCACTTAATAAAGTGGGCGGTGCATGTGCGCCGTCAACTAGGGTGGAACCGCGGGAGAAACCTCTCGTCCCTGGACCTGTGTCTGGGGCGAGGGGTTTTTTTGGTACAAATTTTGAATTAGGAGGCTATGTATTATGGAAAAAATCAACTTTGATGATTTTTTAAAGGTTGATATGCGGGTGGGCACCGTTATTAAGGTGGAGGATTTTCCTGAAGCTCGTAAACCCGCCTACAAATTATGGATTGATTTTGGCCAAGAGGTGGGCGTAAAAAAGTCCAGCGCTCAAATTACCGATTTGTATAGCAAGGAAGACCTGCTGAACAGGCAGGTGGTGGCGGTGGTAAACTTTCCTCCCCGGCAGGTGGCCCGCTTTATGTCAGATGTGCTGGTCTTAGGTACGGTGGCCGACGATGGCAAAGTGGTGTTGTTGCAGCCCGAGCGCCCGGTTGATAACGGGCTGCGCATAAGTTAAAAGGAGGAATGAAAGATGAACTTTCAGCAGTTAATATTAAAACTAAATGAGTTTTGGTCGGAACAAAAATGCATTATCCAGCAACCCTATGATACAGAAAAGGGTGCCGGCACCATGAACCCGGCTACCTTTTTAAGGGCCTTGGGACCGGAACCTTGGCGGGTGGCCTATGTGGAACCCTCCAGACGGCCCACCGACGGCCGCTATGGTGAAAACCCCAACCGCCTACAACACTATTATCAGTATCAGGTGATCTTAAAACCTTCGCCGGATGATGTAATTGAAATATATTTAGACAGTTTGCGGGCTATTGGTATAGATCCCAATGAGCACGACATTCGTTTTGTGGAAGACAACTGGGAATCCCCCACACTGGGTGCCTGGGGTTTGGGTTGGGAAGTATGGCTGGACGGCATGGAAATAACCCAGTTTACATATTTCCAGCAGTGTGGCGGTATTGACTGCAAGCCTGTTTCTGCAGAGCTTACCTATGGTTTAGAGCGCCTGGCCATGTTTATCCAGGGGGTAGACAGTGTATTTGACATTGAGTGGGTAGATGGCATTACTTACGGTGACGTTCATCACCGGGGGGAGGTAGAACACTCGGTCTACAACTTTGAGGCGGCCGATACAGAAATGCTTTTTGACCTCTTTGACATGTATGAGTCAGAGGCCCGGCGGATAATGGAAAAGGGCCTGGTTCTTCCGGCCTACGACTATGTGTTGAAGTGTTCCCATACCTTTAATTTACTGGATGCCCGGGGTGCCATCAGCGTAACGGAACGGACCGGCTACATTGCCAGGGTGCGCAATTTGGCCCGGCTATGTGCGCAGGGTTACGTGGAACAGAGGGAAAAAATGGGCTACCCGTTGATTAAGAAGGAGGCGTAAATGATGGCAAAGGACTTTCTATTGGAAATTGGCATAGAGGAAATGCCGGCTCGTTTCATGGCCCCGGCACTGAAACAATTAAAAGAGCTAACAGAAAAAACATTTAAAGAACAACGTTTAGAGTATCAAGAGGTAAAAACCTTTGGTACACCCCGCCGTTTGGTGCTGCATGTAAAACAGTTGAACGAACGGCAGCAGTCCCTGACAAAAGAGGTAAAGGGCCCGGCCCAAAAGGCAGCCTTTGACATTGACGGCAACCCCACCAAGGCAGTGTTGGGCTTTGCCCGGAGCCAGGGGGTAAAGGTGGAGGATTTAGTGGTTCGTCCCCTGGGCAAGGTGGACTACATGTATGCTATTAAAAAAGAGGATGGCCTGGCCACAGATGAAGTGCTGGCCCAAATTGCACCTCAATTGATATCGGGGCTACATTTTCCCAAGCCCATGCGCTGGGGCAGCCTGGACTACCGCTTTGCCAGACCCATTCGCTGGCTGTTGGCACTGTACGGCAGTGAACTTGTGCCCTTCACGGTGGCAGAGATAAAATCCGGCCGTCATACCTACGGTCACCGGTTTTTAAGCAGGGGAACCATTGAAGTGGCCGATCCTGACCAATACTTTAAGGCAATGATTGACGGTTACGTAATGGTGGATGGCCATGAGCGCCGCCGGGTTATTTGGCAGCAGGTACAGGAGCTGGCAGCGTCGGTGGGTGGCACAGTTCAACAAGATGATGAGCTGTTGGAGGAAATTGCCAACATTGTGGAATATCCCACTGCACTAATGGGCAGTTTTGCAGAACACTATTTAAACTTGCCCGATGAGGTAATAATTACCCCTATGCGGGAGCATCAACGGTACTTTCCCATTGTTGATCAGCGGGGTAAGTTAATGCCCAAGTTTATAACTGTGAGGAACGGTACTTCAGAACACCTGGATATTGTGACGGCCGGCAACGAAAAGGTGCTGTCTGCCCGGCTGGCAGATGCAGAATTTTTCTTTAAAGAAGACTTGAAAACGCCCTTAGCTGATAAGGTAGACAAGTTAAAGAAAGTGGTATGGCTGGAGGGTTTGGGCTCAGTTTATGAAAAGGTAGAGCGCATTGGTAAGCTGGCACTGTCATTTGCAGAAGAATTAGATGCCGATAAAATACAAATTGAGCATACTGCCAGGGCGGCATTGTTGGCCAAGGCTGACTTGGTAACTAATATGGTGTACGAATTTCCTGAACTGCAGGGTATTATCGGACGCGAGTATGCGCTGCGCAGCGGTGAAGAAGCCGAGGTGGGCCGGGCAATTTTTGAGCATTACCTGCCCTGTTTTGCCGGAGACCAACTGCCATCTGCACTGCCCGGTCAAGTGATTAGCCTGGCGGATAAAATGGACAGCATAGTTGGTTGTTTTGCAGTGGGCATTCAACCCACCGGCTCCCAAGACCCCTATGCCCTTAGAAGACAGGCACTGGGTGTTACCAATATTATATTGGAATATGCACTGCCCTTGTCTCTAAAACAAATGATTGTCCAGGCGTATAATGGCTATCAAGGCGACGTAGAAATAAAATTAAGTATAGACCAAGTAACAAAGGAAGTAACAGAGTTCTTTAAGGTGCGTATTAAGGGGGCCCTTACAGAAGGCGGACTTACTTACGATATCATTGATGCAGTATTAGAGCCGGGCTTTGACAACTTTGCTGATACCTGGCAGCGGGGCCAAGCCTTGGCGGAATTCCGCAAGCAACCGGCCTTTAACGACCTACTCACTGCTTTCAACCGGGCCAACAACCTGGCAAAGAAATCGGCAGGGGGTGCCGTAAAAGAAAACCTGCTGCAAGAAGAGGCAGAAAAGGACCTTTACCAGGCATATATTTCCTTCAGCGATGCCTTGGGTCGTCAAATGAGCAAGAAAAACTATCAAGGGGCTTTACAAGAAATTGCCCTGCTGTTGGACCCCATTAACAAGTTTTTTGATCAAGTGATGGTGATGGTGGAAGATGAACAGGTGAAAAATAACCGTTTAGCTTTATTGTTTAACATTGCTAATAAAATGAAAAAGGTGGCGGATTTTTCTAAAATTGTAGCCTAAATAACAATATGATGTATACACAAAAAATATTTTTGAAAAAGGAGGGATTTTTTTAGCTTTATCAAATATAATTAGTATGTCACATTTATTTTAGGGGTGATGGGATGGAACTGAGCCAACGACAGGAAAAGATATTGGAGATTGTGAAAAAACAAGGCCCCATCACTGGTGAGCAGATCGCTGAACAACTAAACTTAACACGGGCCACCCTCAGACCGGACCTGGCAATTTTAACAATGTCCGGTGTGTTAGAAGCTCGCCCGCGGGTGGGGTATTATTACAGTGGAAAATCACCTGAGCGAATGGTGGCTGAAAAGTTAAAGAAAATAAAAGTAGGCGAAGTAAAATCGGTACCCCACGTGGTAAACGAAAATTGCTCGGTTTATGATGCCGTTGTAACAATGTTTATAGAAGACGTGGGCACCCTAATAGTAGTTAACGATGCCGGCAAACTAGAGGGCATAATATCGCGTAAGGACTTTTTAAAAAGCACCTTAGGTGGGCAAGACATCCATAAACTGCCGGTGGGCGTAATAATGACCCGCATGCCCAATGTTATCTGTGCTCAACCAGAAGACTCGGTGTGGTTGGCTGCGCGTCGTTTGCTTACCCATGAGGTAGATTGCCTTCCGGTGGTTCGCCGCTTGCCCGATCAAGCAGAGGCTGAGGGGTACGAAGTAATTGGTAGATTTACCAAGACTAATATTGCCCGACTGTTTGTGGAACTTGGGGAAGAATAAAATAGGGGGGCGTTTACCATTAATGGCATAGCGGATACTAGACCAAAAGCCTATATATTGTCAGATTCCATTGGCGATACTGCTGAACTGGTGGTAAAAGCTGCGGTAAGCCAATTTAATGACGGTGGGGTTGAAATAAAAAGGATACCCTACGTCAACGATATACGGGACATAATCGACGTGGTGGAGGAAGCTTCGGCCACCAACAGTATTATTGCATACACACTGGTTATTCCTGAACTGAGAGACGCCTTGGTGCTTGAGGCGTCCCGTTATAATATCCCCTTGGTGGATATCATGGGCCCCATATTAAGTGCAATTGAAAGCGTAACCCATAAATCACCTAAATTCGAGCCAGGATTGGTTAGGCGACTGGACGAGGAATACTTTCGCCGGGTGGAAGCCATTGAATTTGCAGTGAAATATGACGATGGAAAAGACCCCAGAGGTATTACCAAGGCGGATTTGATAGTGTTGGGAGTATCACGCACCTCAAAAACACCATTGAGCATGTATTTGGCCCACAAACGCATCAAAGTTGCCAACGTGCCACTGGTGCCGGAAGTTTGCCCGCCGGATGAAATATTTCACGTGTCGCCCAACAAAGTAATCGGCTTAACCATTCGTCCTCAACAGCTAAACGTCATTCGGCAAGAAAGGTTGCGCACACTGGGCTTAACGTCCCATGCCGATTACGCCAGCATGGAAAGAATTTTAAAAGAACTGGAATATGCCGAAGGCATAATGAAACGGGTCGGCTGTACCGTAATAGATGTAACCAACAAGGCAGTGGAGGAAACAGCCAGTAAAGTGCTGGAGCTTTATTACCGGGGCAAGAGAAATAACCGTTAGCCGGTAAACCACCTTACAACCGTGAACGAAGTTGTCTGTTAAATAGTGCAGGGTTGGTTTCCATGCCCGCCCCGTAAGACAACCTTTAATATAATTTAGATTTGCCAATCAATTGACAAAAATCGTCAGGAGGGAAAACAAATGTCAAATGCCAAATACGTGTACCTTTTTCATGAGGGTAAGGCAGAAATGAAAAGCTTGCTGGGGGGCAAAGGTGCTAACCTGGCTGAAATGACACACATTGGACTACCGGTACCGCCGGGATTTATTATTACCACAGAAGCCTGCATTGACTTCTATAACGCCGACAGGCAGTTTCCCCAAGGCTTAGAAGAGCAGGTGCTGGAAAAGGTAAAGATTTTGGAAGAAACCACAGGCAAAAAATTTGGGGATCCCGAAAGACCGCTGCTGGTTTCGGTGCGTTCAGGTGCGGTAATTTCAATGCCCGGAATGATGGATACCGTACTAAACCTGGGCTTGAATGACGAAACGGTAGAAGGATTGGCTGCCTCCACCAATAACCCACGGTTTGCCTATGACTGCTACCGCCGTTTCTTGCAAATGTTTGGTGATGTGGTGCTGGGTATCGATCACCATTATTTTGAAGTGGTGTTAGAAAGCCAAAAGGTAGATAAAAATGTGTATTTTGATCACCAACTCACAGCAGAAGATTGGCAACAGATAATTGCAAAGTATAAGCGGATTATTGAAAAAGAAACAGGCAAACAATTCCCCCAGCAGCCTATTGAGCAGCTGTTTTTAGCCATTAATGCGGTATTTAACTCCTGGAATACCGACCGGGCGGTGGTTTACCGTAGAATACATAGAATTCCTGATGATCTGGGTACCGCTGTCAACGTTCAAGCCATGGTATTCGGCAACATGGGCGATGACTGCGGTACAGGGGTAGCTTTTACCCGTAATCCCTCAACCGGTGAAAAATCACTGTATGGTGAGTACTTAACTAACGCCCAGGGTGAAGATGTGGTGGCCGGTATTCGTACCCCGCAGCCCATATCTAAACTGGCGGAAGAAATGCCCGATGTGTACAGGCAATTTAAAGAAACATGTGAACTGCTGGAAAAGCATTACCGCAACATGCAGGATATCGAGTTTACCATTGAACGGGGCAAGCTGTGGATGCTGCAAACAAGAAACGGTAAGCGCACTGTGCAGTCTGCAATAAAAATAGCGGTTGATATGGTTGAAGAAGGGTTAATTACTAAAGAAGAAGCAATCACCCGTGTAGAACCGGCACAATTGGATCACCTGCTGCACCGGCGTATTGACCCCGACGCCAAACTGGATGTTTTGGCCAAAGGATTACCTGCTTCACCGGGGTCTGCAGTGGGCGCGGTGGTGTTCGATTCTGATCTGGCAGAAAAAATAGCCCAAGAAGGCAAAAAAGTATTGCTGGTAAGACTGGAAACAACCCCAGATGATATTCACGGCATTGTTGCTGCCCAAGGTGTGTTAACCTCCAGGGGTGGCATGACCAGTCACGCAGCGGTGGTAGCCCGGGGTATGGGTAAACCCTGTGTATGCGGTTGTGAAGCCATTAAAA
Source organism: Desulfofalx alkaliphila DSM 12257 (assembly GCF_000711975.1). Taxonomy (NCBI): domain Bacteria; kingdom Bacillati; phylum Bacillota; class Clostridia; order Eubacteriales; family Peptococcaceae; genus Desulfofalx; species Desulfofalx alkaliphila. Next base: position 175,227 of record NZ_JONT01000001.1, read on the forward strand.
TAGACTATGCGAGCAAAAGCTTCCGGGTGGGCGATAAGGTAGTAAAAGAAGGGGATGTCATTTCAATTGATGGCAGCACCGGCCAAGTGATAATGGGCGAAGTGCCCATGATTGATCCCGAGATTTCGCCGGAGTTTCAAAAGCTCCTCCAGTGGGCCGATGACATTCGTAGGTTAGACGTGCGCGCCAACGCCGACAACCCAGAGGATGCCCGCAAGGCCAGAGAGTTTGGTGCCCAAGGCATTGGCTTAACCCGTACCGAGCATATGTTCATGGCGCCTGATCGTATACCGCTGGTACAAAAAATGATATTGGCAGACGATATAGAGGGTAGAAAACAAGCACTGGATCAACTATTGCCAATGCAGCAAAATGACTTTTATGGCATATTAAAGGCAATGGACGGTCTGCCGGTATGTATTAGATTACTGGATCCACCCCTGCACGAGTTCTTACCCAGCGCTGAAGAACTGGCAGTTGAAATAACTAGACTTAAACTTTCCGGTGAAAACGCAGAAGAATTATTAGAAAAAGAAGACTTGTTGCGCCAAGTGCGCACCTTGTCGGAATTTAACCCCATGCTGGGACACCGGGGTTGCCGTTTGGGCATCACCTATCCCGAAGTTTATGAAATGCAAGCACGGGCCATCTTCCAAGCCACTGCACAGTTGGTAAGCGAAGGTTATACCGTAATTCCGGAGGTAGAAATTCCACTGGTAATTGAAGAAAAAGAGCTGGCCTACTTAAGACAGGTAGTGGTGGAAACAGCTGACCGGGTTAAAGAAGAAACCGGCATTGATTTTCACTACACAGTGGGCACTATGATTGAAATGCCCCGGGCTGCGCTACTGGCCGATGAAATAGCAAACCAGGCAGACTTTTTCTCCTTTGGCACTAACGACCTTACCCAAACCACCTTAGGTTTTTCCAGGGATGATGCCGAAGGTAAATTCATGCACCACTACCTTGAGCGTAAAATACTAACTGACAATCCATTTATAGTGCTAGATCGCAAAGGTGTGGGCAAACTAATGCAGATTACCGTTGAACAGGGTCGCAAAGTTAAGCCAGATTTATTAATCGGTATTTGCGGTGAACACGGCGGTGAGCCCAGTTCGGTAGAGTTCTGCCATATTATCGGCTTAGATTATGTTAGCTGCTCCCCTTACCGGGTGCCCATTGCCCGGCTGGCTGCCGCCCAAGCTGCGGTTAACAACAGGGACTAATTGAAATAGAGCTGAAATAAATCATAAGAACAGGGTATTGTCATTTAATTGGCAAGGCCCTGTTCTTATATTTATCAGGCTTCGGCAGAGACCCGGTGGCCGGGGCGGGGCTAGAATTGCCAGCCGAAATGTGATCCTTTCTGAACATTCTATAATGAAAGGCAATCCCTTCCCGCAATTCTGAATGGAGCCAAGCGGAAGAAAAATCCTTATTATATGATTTACGTCACAGTAAAGGCCAGGCAATACAGGTATAATGTAGAAAACTTACAATAATGTCAGGAAAGGAAGGGGTTTTGATGAGTAATTTAGACAATCTAAATAGGCAGCACCAAGAAATTGCACAGGTGATAAAAGATATTGAAGCCATTATTAATCAAAAGGATATTGAGCAGGAAAGTTTTAATTTGTCCTTTAAAATTGGCCTATTGGCAGGAAAGTTGTTAACCCACTTAAGTTCAGAGGATAAGTATCTTTACCCTGCCCTGGTTAGCCATGCCCATTCTAAAGTGCAAGAAACAGCCAAGCGGTTTAAAAATGAAATGGGAAACCTAGCCAACGACTTTACGAACTATAAAAAAACATATATGATAGCTAACAATATTAAAAAGAATCCAAGCCAATTTGCAAAAGACACCGCCACTGTTTTTAATGCCATTAAAAAAAGAGTAGAGGCAGAGGAAAAAAACTTGTACCCGCTTTTGTAGAATTTCCGCCCTAAAACCAAGCCCGATTTATTAATCGGTATTTGCGATTTCTGTCATATTATTGGTTTAGACTTTGCTAACTGTCTTCCTTACCGGGCGCCCATTGCCCGGCTGGCTGCCGCCAGGCTGCTGTTATCAGCATAGACTTTTGAAAAACAATTGGAAAAGAGCTTAGAACAAGGGTATTGTTACTTATTTATAGAGGTAATACCCTTGTTGTTTTTTTGGGCTTAGGCCTTTGTATGGGAAAAACATCTTATAATCCTCCTTGCTACCATGTTGCATAATAGTAATAATGTAATAGTGAAAACAGCTTTTGTACCTTAAATACTTCTTAGGGGTGATAATGCAGTGCTTTTAGCCGGCTTAGTCTTTGGTTTGTTGGATGGTTTGTTTCACTTTTTGGTGGAGATATTCTTATTATTCAAGGTATCTTTGAAATAACCGGGAAGGAAATCAGCAGTGCAGGATATTATACAATTTTTGCTCTTTTGGGTTTAATAGGTGGCGGGATTAATAATAAAAACTAGAAGATGGCCGGTAAACAAGGGTGGTACTCCGCTTGGATTTTCAAGCGGTATATTTTTTATTAAAGGTTAATGTACCTATGGGGACCTCCATTAGCAGTTGTTTATTTATCCCCCATTGAATACCGCAAAGGTAATAGATTTTTAGTTAGCCAGGAAAGACATGGCAAGGGGTTTATGATAATATAGTATTTAGAGAACTAAAGAAAGTGGCAGCATAGCAAAAAACAAAATGGTATATTATAAACCATTGCATATTAGAGTGGTGGTGAAATAAATAGATAAGATTCAAAAAAAATACTGGTCATTTGCATACTTAAAGGGGAAAATTATAAAAACCTTCCGTGATAATAGTAGCATTTTAGGTGAGTGTGCACCCATTAATATCCGGAGGATTTATTATTTATCAATTATTGCCATCCCATTGCGTATTATTGATATTTCTCTCTTTACTTTCTCGAAATCCTATGACACACCGGTTTTGAAGACCTGGAGTCAGGGAATTATTGCATCCCATCTTATATTGCTATTTTTTATGATTGCTTTCTTCTTAGCAGCCCATAAACTAAAAAACAGAACAGAACCAAATACCGCCATGTCTGTATTACAATACATTGTTGTGCTTGTTATTATGGCGTCAGGCATTGCCGTAGTCACTGTTGATCAATTGGTAACCACCAATATCACGCCTTTTTTGTTAATTTGCATTATAGTCGGCTCTGTTTTTTTAATTAGACCATTGATTTCTTTTATGATTTTTATAACTTCGTATGCGGCCTATTATTATTTAATAGCCTTAACCATAACCAACCAGCAGATACTGCTTTCCAACAGGGTTAATGGAATTACTGCCATAGGAATCGGTTTCTTGCTTAGCCTTATTATGTGGCATTATAATTTCACCAATATTACCCAAAAGCGGTGCATTGAGAGTCAACAAAAACAATTAGAGAAAATGGCATATTATGATCCCCTTACTGATTTGCCTAACAGGCGTTATCTAGAGAAATTGCTGGAACGAGAGTTTTCTTCAATGCAGCGTTGCGGTCATGAAACGGTTTTAATAATATTAGATATTGATAACTTTAAAAACATTAATGATACCTACGGTCATCCGGTAGGTGACAATATACTTAGGCAACTGGCCAATCTTTTAATAAACAATGTTAGAGAATCAGATACCGTATCTAGGTTTGGCGGAGAAGAATTTATTATCCTTATGCCCAAAACTTCCGTGGAGGAAGGGTATGCCTTTGCTGAAAGGCTAAGAAAGTTAATTATGGAAAAAAGATTTACCGTAGGGGCCATTACATTACAAGTTACTGCCAGCTTCGGTGTATCTTCAATGGCTGATATAAATAATCAAAATTTAGAGGATTACTACTTCCATGCAGATAAAGCGCTCTATTTGGCTAAACAAGGGGGTAAAAATAGAGTTGAAGTGGCCTGTGGGGGGTAGGATGGCAGACTGAGCATAATAAGTCTGGGATAGAAGTGCCCTACAAAAAGTTGACACTAAAGGGAATGAATAATATACTGAAATGGGTATTATCAAATTAAATTTTAAGAAAGGGTAAGGTACCATAAGCGATGCGCAACTAATCCACTTATTCTCAATTTAAAATGTGATGGATATAAGCCTTGATTGTCGCTACAACAAGAAAGGTTTTATTGGTGCACATTTTTTTAATATGGGTGGATAGTATTTTCTTTTAATTCATTGCTTTTAGATACGTTAGCCTTGCAAATTAAGTCTTTCCTGGGCAGCCTCTTCTTTTGGGTATGTTCCCGGGTAAGGATTTAATGAATACTATCCTCTCCATTTTTCAAGGAGGGGTTTTTTTGTTATTAATTGAGTGCAGCAAGATTAAGAAGTCCTTTGGCCATAGGTTAATCCTGGATATAGATGACTTAAAGATTTATTCAGAGGATCGAGTCGGCATAGTAGGGGTTAATGGAGCAGGGAAAACTACCTTGCTTAATATATTAAGTAAAAGGATGGAGCCTGATGAGGGTTGGGTTAGGCTATACGGAAAGGCGGGGTTTATCTCCCAGCTGGATGAGCCCGATAGAAAGTATATAAGTGAGGAAGCCGCCGCTAAATTTGGGATTAGACCCCTTTGGAATGGGAAGATGAGTGGGGGTGAGAAAACCCGCTTTAAACTTGCACAGGCTTTGGAAGAGCCAAATATGATGATTTTTGCCGATGAACCTACCGTCAATGTGGATATGGAAGGCATTGAACTTGTTGAGGGGAAATTTGCAGACTATCAAGGGGCCCTAATAATCATTTCCCACGACCGGAGCCTTTTAGATAAGTTATGTACCCAGATTATCGAGATAGAAAATAGTAAAATAAAAATTTATAAGGGTAATTATAGTGATTATCGGGCTCAGAAGATGAGGGAAAGGGAGCGGGCTCAATTTGAATATGAGGAGTATATTAAAGAGAAAAAGCGGTTGAAAACAGTAATGATCAAGATCAAACAAAAGGCCAAGGGCATGAGGAAAACCCCCAAAAGGATGGGTAACTCCGAGGCCAGGCTCCATAGGCTGGGTCCCCAAAGGGCAATGGCTGGCTTGGAGAGGGCAGTTGAAAATGTTAAAAAGAGAATTGAACACTTAGAGGTTAAAGAAAAACCCAAAATTCCACCGGCTATTAAAATGGATCTTTTAGATTCCGGGAAACTCCATAGCAAAATAATCGTTGAAGGAGAAAATCTCAATAAAGCATTTGGTGAAAAGGTGATATTTAAACAGGCAGCCTTTAAGATATATAATAGCTCCAAAGTTGCTTTAATAGGCCCTAACGGTAGCGGCAAGAGCACCTTAATTAAAATGATTATCGACGGTGACGGGGCCATAAAAACTGCCCAGGGAGTAAAAATAGGTTACTTCAGCCAGGAGTTGGAAATTCTTCGAGAAGACCAAAGTATTATTGAAAGTGTAATGGAAAGCAGTATCTACCCTGAAAATTTCGCCCGGCTTATTCTGGCCAGACTGCTTTTTAGAGAGGATACTGTCTATAAAAAGATTAGTGTTCTAAGCGGTGGCGAAAGGGTAAAGGTTTCTTTTGCTAAAATACTTTTGGCGGATAACAATATGCTAATATTAGATGAACCCACCAATTATTTAGATATTAATTCTCTGGAAGTGGTAGAGGAAGCCCTCAGGGAATACGACCGAACTCTTTTATTTGTTTCCCATGATCGAAGGTTTGTAGAAAACGTGGCCGATCAGATCATGAGCATCGAGAATTATCAAATTAGAATGTTTTCCGGACCCCTCAGCGAGTATTTGGCAAAGAAAAACAAAAGCTCAGACAGTGGGGCTGAAGAAATTGAAAAACAAATAATTCTTCTGAAGAATCGTCTATCAGAGGTGATCGGAAGATTGTCAATGCCATCTAAAGAAGATGATATCTCAGCCCTGGACCGGGAATACTATCAAATTTTAAGGGAACTGAAAAATCTGGAGAAAAAATAAGCCAAGTTTAAAATCCCCGTTAAAACCAACGGGGATTTTCTTGATCTTACAAGGAAGGGATAAATCAGTGTTTTTTATGCCCTGGCAAAATGATAGCCATATTTAAAATCATTCCCGAAAGGAAAAATTATCTTTCTAAGGTGATAGTCGTGGGGTGTTGTCACTTAGTTGGCAAGACCTTTTTCGTTATTTATTATGCAATGTCATATAGAAAACTGACTTATTCAGGTAAATAGTATATGATAATTATTCACCTAACCGTAGACCTGAAAGATGGCAAATTACCAGGGGACTAATTTAAAGCACCCACATCTTTATATAACATCCCATAAGCTATTCGCCGCATAAAAAGTGAAAAAAAACATTTAGACAAGCAAATAAGTACCTATTAAAAATGCCCTGGAGCATTTATTTTAAGGGTTTAAAGCAAAAAGGCCTGAAGAAAATGGCTAAATTGAGTGTCTATTGCAGTAGTATGTAACGTGTGATACAGACTTTAGAGGAAATACGACATATAATTACAGTCAACTTGTTCATGTAATATACATCACAAGCAAGATTGGAGGTAATTGGATCTACATAAAAGATATTTGTGGAAATCAGGAAGCATTTTTCTGGGCTTTATCCTTGGGTTATTTACCAACCCCTTCCTTTATCTTATTTCATTTTTTATTTTTCCGCCGGCTTGTCTCTTCTATAAATGTAAAGGCAGGCAATCGGTTTCAGTTTGAACAGAACTTAATTGGGTGTGATAGAGATAAAGAAAATCTACTACGGGTATGTGGTTGCGGCAGCGTCTTTTATGTTCTGGTTTGCGGCCTGGGGAACCTTTACCACCTTTAGTATCTTCTTAAAACCGCTAATTGAAGATTTTGGCTGGCTGAGGGCAGATATTACGCTGGCCTATTCAGTTTCATGTATTGTGCAGGCCATCTGTGCACTGGGCATGGGGAGGTTAACAGATAAGTTTGGGCCGCGGCTAGTGGTGGGTGTATTTGGTTCTTTAATCGCCTTGTCCTATCTATTGCTTTCAAAGGTGGCTTTTCTTTGGCAATACCAGCTTGTTTATGCGGTTATATGTGGCATTGGGCTTAGCACTGTCACTGTTCCCATTATGACTACCATCGCAAGATGGTTTGATAAAAAACGAGGGACTGTTTCCGGGGTAGTCCAAGCCGGAATGGGGATAGGTGGTTTAGTATTTGCACCCTTTACCGGTTGGATGATCCTGGAGTTTGGCTGGCGAACTTCTTATCAAGTTCTTGGTTTTATAACCTTACCTCTTATTTTGCTCTCAGCGCTACTATTAAAAGGCAGCCCAGAGGATAGGCCGAATTTACCGAATAAAACAACAGCGGGAGGGGTTCCTAAAAAGCGCAATATCAAGGGGTTTACCATAGGTAAGGCAATTAAAACAAGGCAATTTTGGATGATTGCTCTTATGTCGCTGGTAACTATGGTTTTAAGTTCTATATTGCCTAACATTCCTGTTACTATTTTAATGATGGGTTTTGTTTTAACATTGCTTAATCAATTGGGGGCACCATTTAGAAGCGATTTAACGGCCCTTTTATTACTGTGTATAGCTTTCCCTGCGGTGATAGGCGGTATTGTAACCCCAATTGGTGCCACAACACCTAATTTTTTAATAATTAGTATTACTCAAGACGTTCTTGGAGTTACCATACCCTTTAGTAGCTGGGTCATTGCATGTTTACCTATAGCCGCCATACAAGTCGTAGCTATGTTGCTAATTTTTAAGTTCTGTTACAGCACTGATCTTCCTGGTTTAAAAAGCATAAGGGAAATAAAAGGATCTATTGTTGAGGAATATAGTGCTTTGGGCCAAATGTCAAAAAGAGAATCCTTTTCACTTTATGTCTTATGTTTAGCCATTTTTCTGTTTATGGTTCCAGGTCTTGTTACGATTAGTTTAGGGCAAGAACATTCTTTGGCGAAACTATTTAACACCTACCTAAGCATGGAAAAAGTAGCACTTTTTGCAGCCATAGTGCTATTAATTATCCCCATTGACTGGAAAAACCGAGAATATGTTTTATCTTGGAAAGAAGCCGGCGAATCACTGGACCTGGGTTTGTTTCTATTTATTGCAGTAACAATGACTTTGCCCGCCGCATTTATGGAAACAGGGCTGTTGGATTATGTAACTATTGTGTTGCAAGATCTTGTGGGTGAAATGTTTCCGATTTTAGTGGTGTTTATATTGGCTTGCTTAGTAAGTCTTTTAAGTCAATTGGGCTTACAAATGCCACTGATAGCCTTGTTTATACCCATAACGGCCAGTTTAATAGATGCTATTGGGGGAAACCCTTTGGCAGCAGTGCTGGCGGTGGGTATGGCAGCGGTGGGAACTACTTATGCCGTGCCTGTCAGTACACCCGTTCACGTGATACCATTTTCCACGGGTAGAATTTCAATGGGTCAATTTGCAAAGAGTGGTGTGGCTTTTAGCATAGTATCTACTTTACTTTTAGTTTTTGTGCTTTATCCGCTGGCTTGTTTAATTTTATAAAAGCAATGGGTTTCAGATCAAGCAGAACTTATTTGGTGTGACGCCGACAGAAAAAATCTACTAGGCTATATGGTTGCGGCGGCATCCTTTATGGACAGGCCAGGGCTGGATATTCCTCTCCGGTATTTACCATAGCTCAATGGGATTCAATGAGAATTGAGGAGTCCAAAGCTTTTTTTATAACAATTGATCGGCGATTATAAGCTCACGGGATGGCTGATTTACATGGATACGCCTCCCCCAATAATTCTTATTCAATGGGGTATGCCTAGTTTCTAGCTATAGTAATAAAGTTAATGGTCTTCTATGGTAGCTGCAGCCCCAGCACTGGCAATTGGTGTGGACTGTGTTTGGAGTATTCACTCAATTAAGTATATTTATAATGCTAAAGGAGGCGATAAATTTGGTGAATCACCGGGTACAAGATTCATATAAATGGGTGGTCCTAAGTATTTCTTTTCTTATGATGATGTGCTTTGCTTTATCCTTACAAGTGTTGCCGCCACTTTTTGAGCAAATAATGAAAGAAGTGTCTTTCTCGAACTCCCAGGCAGGAATCTTAATGGGGGCTTACGCTATTCCCGGGATTTTTCTCCCTTTCTTAGTTGCCTATCTGGCTATTCGTTTCGATATAAAAAAATTGATTATTGTGGCTTTACTTATTATGATTGGCGGATTAACAGCCTTTTCTTTTGTGGGATCTTTTCCACTTTTTATTTTATTTAGACTAATGGCAGGGGTGGGAGCGACTGTGTTAGTGGTACTCGCTCCTCTCTTAATTACTATGTTTTTTGATCGAAACAGAATGGGAATTGGCATGGGGATCTTTAATATGGCCGTGCCGTTGGGTACTGTCTTAGCAGCCAATTTTTCCGGTCTTTTGGGACAAGTATTTGGCTGGAGGGTTATGTTACAGGGTGTTGCAGGTTTTTTAGGGCTGGTGCTGCTATTTGTGATAATAGCCCTTTCGCTGCCTAAAAGTAACGACTCTAATGGGTCAAGTGGAGATTCAAGGCCGAAGTTCAAAGGCAGTATGAGTTTATGGTTTCTGGTTGCCATTTGGACACTTGCCAATGCTCAGCTTTTAGCTTATGTCACTTTCGGCCCTCAGTTTTATCAGTCTATCGGTTTAGGGGAGCGTGCAGGATTTTTAACCAGCTTGATTATGCTTGCATCAATCTTTTTAGCACCGATCATGGGGTTGCTTTTTGATAAAACGGGTCGTAAAAAACCTTTTTTCCTAATGGGGAATCTTATCATCTTAATTTCTTTTGCCTTCTTAGCTGCGAATTTCTTTGGTCTCCCCTTATGGGCTGTTGCTTTGGGGGTCGGCTTTGCTCCGATACCTGTCTTCGTTTTTACCCTTCTTCCTGAGACAGTTAAACCCCACGAGATAGGTATGGGGATGGGGATGCTAACAGTTGCCTCGAACTTAGGTACAACGGTAGGCCCCCCTGTTTTAGGCTCAATGCTAGATCAAACAGGTGGTAATTTCTTGATTTCATTTATTGCTTTGGCAGGGGTATCGGCAGCAATCATCGCCCTTACCTTTGGGTTAAAAACCGGGGGCTTAGGGAGGAAAAATTAAATTATGTTTGTCTGGGCAAACAAGCGCCACATGATAGCAGGCCTTCAAATTCCCTCAGTGAGTAAAAAAAATAACCTGAATTTAAAATCCCCGTTAACACCAACGGGGATTTTCTTGAAACTACAAAGAAGGACAAATCAGTGTTTTTTTCGAACAGGGATCCAAACTTCACTATAGGCGTAACCCTTTTTATGTTCATTCATTTTAGTAAAAGAAAAAGTGGGGACCTTGATCACTTCGTAATTTGAGGAGGGGAGCCATTCTGAATATATTCTTGCCATTGTTGTTTGTAAAGTATCAGGAAATGGCCCTTCATTGGGAAATATTGCCCAAGTACAGGCTGGCACCGGCACTTTTTCTAATAAATCACTTACTTGTTCTTCAGTGGTTAATACACCGATCAAGTGAGTTAAGTAGCCTTCTTCTTTTAAAAAATTAGCGTCTGCATCATAAGAAGCATTTACAATTTCATAGGGCTCCATATTTTGAAGAGAATGCATTTCTGCCCTTTGTTGGTCCGTTATGCTTTGGGCAAGCTTTACAATCTCCATATTAACCCCTTCAAACTGCATAGGAACACGCCTGCTTACGCCGACTAAATTAAATGCGGGCTTGTCTTCAATTCTAAACTCCATGGTACTTCCTCCTTTGATTGTTATTACAAATGAAAGCTTGGGAAACACTTTACTTATGCCTTTTTTACTTACATCTGAAGGCAAAAAACCACTCCACCTTTTAAATGCCCTGGTAAAACCGTCCAATGACTGGTAACCATATTTAAAAGCAACGTCCGTTACTTTTTCTCCATTTAATAAATCCTTATTTGCTTCCGACAATCTTCTGTTTTTTATATATTCACTAAGGGTCATTCCTGAAAGATAAAAAAATATCTTTCTAAGGTGATAGTCTGACACCCCGGCATATTCAGAAATTCTTTCAAGGGATAGATGGTCTGTTAAATGCTCTTCAATATAGTCAATGACACCGTTTAATTCTTTTAACATGGCCCCCTCCTTTTCATATCTACATGATACCAAAGCTTTATTAATGATACTCGACTTTATTAATAAAATAATATCGAATCACCTTTACTGAATCAATTTTAATCATAGGGCACATAAATAATAGCAAGAGGTACAAACTATAACACAGAATTTTACAAATGGGAGATGTAGCTATGTTTGAAAATTTTCTTTCGCCTGGCAAAATAGGCAATTTAACGCTGAAGAATCGTTCGGTTTTCCCGCCAATGGGCTCCGGATATGTGGACAACGAATACCCTAAGCAGCAATTAATCGATTATCATGTGCGGAGGGTGCTCGGTGGCTGTGCCATGAATATTGTAGAAATTGCCACCGTTCACTATACAACGAAATCCCCCACCGTTTTGGGGATATATGATGACAAGTTTATTCCGGGCCTTGCGGAATTGGCAAAAGCAATTAAAGACGCCGGCGGTATTGCCTGCATTCAGCTGTGGCATGGGGGCAGACAGACCTCAGGGAAACCTTTCGGGGGCCAGCCCGTTGCTCCCTCTGTGGTTACCAATGCATTTATTGGGGAAGAACCCAGGGCTCTGACACTTGAAGAAGTGCAGGAGATAATCTCAAGCTAAGGCGACGCTGCAGTGAGGGCCAAAAAGGCCGGCTTTGATGCGGTTGAAATCCATGGGGCCCACGGCTACCTTATTGATCAATTTCTCAACCCTTATACAAACAAAAGAACTGACCAATATGGGGGCAGTCTTGAGAACAGGGCCCGCTTTGGTTGCGAAGTGATTGAGGATGTCCGGTCAAAGGTTGGCAGCGATTTCCCAATTATTTTACGAATGAGCGCCATTGAGCATGTAAAAGACGGTATTGAGTTAGAAGATGCCATTGAGGCGGCTAAACTTTATGTTCAAGCCGGGCTTGATGCCCTGGATGTTTCACAGGGATGTTATGATGCCTTGGCCTATACCGTCCCGCCCTATTATTACCCTGAAAAGGTTAATGTTTACAACGCCTACCAAATAAAAAAACATACCGGTGTTCCCGTTATTGTAGCCGGAAGAATTAACAATCCGGAACAGGCAGAAGAAGTACTGCGGGAAGGTATGGCCGATTTTATAGGGTTAGGGAGGCCACAGCTGGCGGACCCTGATTTTGTGAAAAAAACCATGGAAGGTAAGACCGACGATATTGTTCGCTGCATTGCCTGCAATCAGGGTTGTGTTGGAAGAATGTTCAAAGGTTTAGGCAATAGCTGTATCTTTAATCCTGCCACCGGCCATGAAAGGGAAGTGGTGATCAAACCTGCCCAACAAAAGAAAAAGATACTGGTTATCGGGGGAGGACCGGCAGGATTAGAAGCAGCCAGGGTAGCACAAATTCGAGGGCATGAAGTTATTCTTCTGGAAAAGGATGTTGCCCTGGGTGGGCAATTCCTTGAAGCCGGCCGTGCACCCCATAAGGATATTTTCTCTAAGGCAGCCATCCATATGGGCTACCGGGCATTTAAGGCAGGTGTGGATATCAGGGTTTATACTCCTGCAAATGAAGAAAGAATAAGGGAGATCAATCCTGATGTAATCATAGTAGCCACCGGGGCTGAACCGATAATACCGGATATCCCGGGTATTGACCGCCCCAATGTGTTTGAGGCAAGGAAGGTTATAGTATCAGACCAATACATCAGTGCCCATAAGGTGGCTGTTATAGGTGGCGGGCTAATTGGATTGGAAGCAATGGAAATTCTCAGCCAGCAAGGTAAAGAGGTTGTAGTTATTGAAATGACGGACCAGGTTGGTAAAGACCTGGAGATGTATATAAAGCCTTATGTTTTTGGTATTATTGAAGAAAAGTCCGTGGCCGTTCATACCAATACTAAATGTGTTGAAATTAAGGATGATTCTATCATTGTTGAGAAAGAAGGAAGGCGGCAAGAAATACCTTGTGGGGCGGTAGTTATAGCCGTTGGCTCCAAGAGCAACACATCCATTGTGGATACGGTGAAGAGGCTTGGCTATGACTATTACCTTGTAGGCGATGCCAAAGAACCGGCAAAAATCTTGCCGGCCATATGGGGGGCAAACGAAATCGCCAGAACTATTTAGGTAATCTGCAGGGCACCTTACGGATTTTGACGTAGGGTGCCTTTGTAGTGGCCACAACAAAATATACCCAGAAAAAACTATCGATTTTTTGTCGATAGTTTTTCTTGTGGAATAAGCATGGAAAAAATTTTATGTAACATATAGGATATCAATATCGTTTATATTTATGAATACAAACAACCGGCCGAAAAGAAGGTGTAAAACTTGTGATAGCTGCTGATGTATATAAAAAGGCTGCGGAGGGTGACCCCAAAGCCATAGAAAAAATATGTGTGGCCACTTGGGAACCCCTTTACCGCTTTATTTACTATAAAGTACAAAACCGAGAGGATGCAGAGGATGTTACCCAGGAAACATATGTTAAAACACTAAGTTACATGCAGAAAAACAAGGCTCCCCAAGAAAATTTTTTGGGCTTTATGAAAACTGTTTCTCTAAATATAATCCGGGATCGGTGGCGTAAAGAGAAACGGGGAGGGGTGTTAGTGAATTTCCAACAAATAAATCCGGCAGAAACAGCCGCCGGTGATCAGCAAAATGCCATAGCACAGCGCTTACTGTTGGAAGGTGCAATGGCCAAGCTGAGTCAGGAACAGCAAACCATTCTTGAACTGCGAATTATAAAGGGCTATTCGGTGGCTGAAACTGCAAAGCTGCTGGGGAAAACGGAAGGGGCAGTCCGCACAGCACAGCATCGAGCCTTGCAGGCCTTATCCCGGTTGCTGGATGATAAAGAGCTGCAAGACCAAAAAGGGGAGGGATCATGTTGAGTAAAAACAGTGCGGAAGAAAAGCTTTCTAATTATATAGATGCCTTAAATAATGAACAACATTCAGAAACAGCGGATACCGCCAATGACCCGGAGCTGGAAAAGCTGCTGGCAACGGCTCGGCTGGTCCGTTCTTTGAGAGAGCCTGTCATGCCTGAGGATGGGTATCCACAGAAATTAGCCCGGACCGTGGCCGGTGAGGTCCAAAAAGCAAGACAAAACGGACAAGCGGCTAAATCCAAACCAAAGTCTGTTAAAGGAATTTTACCGGCTATGGCAGCCTTGGCTGCCGGTTTGCTGATATTTGTATTAGTAAACTGGTTGGGTCCATTTAATCAGGATGTGGTTTATGCCATGGAGAAGGCAGTTACCCAATTGTCAAATTATCATGGTATCCTGGAAATGCGTACAAAGAATGCCGTGGGGGAGGAATGGTTGGTACGTCAGGTGGAGCTTTGGGCCGAAGATGATAAATATGCCATCAGGCAAGATGATGGTACTCTGATTATTAATAACGGCCGGCAAAAGTGGCAGATCAGTCATAATGATAGGGAAGTAGCCTTGCTGCCGCTGCTGCCAGATCACACCCGGAACAATTTTGACCTGCGTGATGAGGCCAAACGGGCAAAACAATACCCTCACACTATTGTTGGCTCTGAGTTGATTGCCGGTCGGCAAGCAACAAAACTTGCAATTTCCCCGCCGGGAGGAATGGAGTATTATCTATGGGTCGATATCGAGACCAATTTACCCATTCAACTGCAAACAGCCATGCAAAATGCACTGCAGACCACATATACCTTTGTAAGTTTTAAACCCAATACTGAAATTGATCCTCAAATATTTACCTATCAGGTACCCCAGGGATACCGGGTGGTAGAAAACGAGCCGGGACAATTGGTAGCCACCGTTGAAGAGGCAGCCGCCATCAGCGGAGTAACACCTTTGTTGCCGGAGAAGGCACCGATCCGCATCCTAGCCTTTCAAGATAGAATTATCTTTGATTATGGCGATACCACCATTACAGAAACAATGCCTAAGGGAGATTTTGAACCGGCAGCCAATGCCTCCTTAGGTGTTGCCGCCGGCGGCCCCCTTGAGGTATGGTGGGATAGACTGCGGTGGAGGCAAAATGGCCTTGAAATTCAAGTGGAAGGGGTTCAACGGCTGGAGCTGGCCGGTCAGATTGCACCTGATCTCACCGTTCCCAATTCCAATCAAGACCTGGTAAGTAAGGCCCAGGTTAAAGTTTCGGTAGATAAAGAGCTTGTTGAAGCTGACCAAAAACAGGTGGATAGGGGAAGCAGCCCTTGGCAGCTTGATCCTTTGCAGGTATCTCTTACTTTTGTAAATTTAAAGGTAACACCGGAAGGAATTCAAGGGGAGCCAGAAATACCCATGTCGTCCTATAAAGTGGTGGCAAACAATTCTGCTGAAGCGGTTGTGGAAGTGGGGCATGGGCCAATCGAGCGGGTCTATCTAAAGCGACTGGTTCGGCAGGATGAGACAGGTATCTGGTCGGTGGTAGGATACGATCCCCGTTAAGTTTCCTTGGGACAAAAGGCGGGAAAGAAAGGCAAGCAGGGTATTGTCTCTTAACAATGGTTAGCAGACAGTACCCTGTTTTTATTTCTTACCTGCATCCTTTCATCATACGCAGCAATCGTAGGTAATGATTGGCCTCACGAAGCACATGATCTGCAAGGAGTAGGGGAATAATGGATTTAATTTCACATTCCAATAAACCTTCCGTGGCCGCCTCTTTAAAGTCTCTAATTTCTTCTGTGGTGACCAAGCTTCTATGAATTATTTGCTTTTCGGCTTCCTTAATGCAGTCTTCCACTAACTTTTCAAATTGTTCCGCAAAGCCTTCGGCAGTTCCCTTGAGAACTTCTTCGCTTGGATCTAACATCCCGTCTATAAACTGGCCATGTTCCCCCATAATATTATTCCAGAAATCGAGTTCTTCACAGACTGCTTTTTTCGGCAACTTTCTGTTCTGCAGGCATTTTAGCATTTCTAAGTAGTATATTGCTTCCCATGTAACATGTTCTAATATTTCAGGATATAAGGTGACAAATATTTTACACCCCAATGCCAGGTCCAATATTTTTCTTTGAAAAGCAATAACTTCTTTCAGCAGATTAATAGATCTGGCATTTATTGCATATACTATGCTCTCAAGCTGTTCTCCATCAACGCATTTTGGATTGCTGGCCAGTTCAAGCTCAGCTTTGGTGATCATTGTATTAAGGCCTGCTCCGGTTAACCTTGAGGTTACTTTTTCGGCCCTTAGGGTATAGGGGGTTACAAATTCATTTGACCTAATGGCACTCTCCGATATAAGGCCGTCGGCATAGACCACCGTTTCATGTAAGAGCTGTTCAAAACTCTTTTTTAAACTATTGGCTTCATTTATTAAACTGGCTTCAACCGGTTGTAAGTTGGTTTCAATAAAAAACAAGTGCTCTTTCATTATTCTTTGAAAAAAAAGATTGGTTTCTAAAGAAATCTGAATAAATTTTTCCCTTGTTAACAAGAAAATTCCTCCTTATCTAATAATATCTAAATTATATTATTAGATAAGGAGGAAAGTGTGCCAAAGACAGGTGACGGGAATGAAAAAGATCCTACTGACTCTTATAGGTACTCTTAGCTTAATATTGGGGATCATTGGTATCATTCTGCCCATACTTCCTACAACCCCATTTTTATTGCTGTCCCTTTATTGCTATGTGCGAAGCAGTGAAAAAATATATTATTTTATTCTTAACAATAAATATCTTGCTCCCTATGTGAAAGATTATATTTCCGGCAAGGGCATACCGCTCAAGGCCAAGAAGAAAGCAATCTTTTTGATTTGGTTAACCATAGGATTTTCTATTGTATTTGTAGTAAGCAATCTTTTTGCCAGAATAATCCTTTTAATAATTGCTGTCCTTGTATCTATATATATTTGGACGAGATCCACCCGAGAAAACTAGACTTGTGAAGACCTGAGAATCATTTTTGTTCATTTGCTGCGGACATGACATAGTCTTTTAAATCATCTTGAACGTTCTCCTCAGCAAGTTCTACATTTGAGTAATAGGCAGCCCGCAAGATTACATGGGCAGAAACCGGTGAAGTTAAAAAAACAAAGAATATCCCTAAGAACAGTTTAATGCTAAAATATCTTTCCAGAATTAGGAAATAAAGAAAAGTGCCAATGAGAACAAATAAAACACTTAAGGTGGAAGTTTTCGAAATGGCATGGGCACGGTTATAAATATCGGGTAGACGAATAAAGCCAACGGCACTAAGGAAACCAAAGATTGTCCCTATTAAAATGATTATGGCAATACCTAACTCAATTAAATCATTTCCGCTCAATGATAACACCTCGCTCAATAAACTTGCCAAATGCGATGGTTCCAATGAAGGACAAAATGCCAATCAAGAGTATTAATTCAAAAAAGGCAGTGTTTCTCAACAGCACAGAAAAGATTGCCACCCCGGCAATAATGTTAGTGCTTAAGGCATCCAATGCCTGAACCCGTTCGGGGGCGGTGGGGCCCTTCACCAGCCGATACATTATGGCAGTCACCGTTAACAATAAAAAAAACAGTGAGCAAAAGAGTATCCATTTAATCATTTCTTGTCACCTTCTTAATTGCTTCTTCAAATCTGTCCATTGATTGTATAACTGCAATACTGAGTTCCGGCATATCCATGGTATGAACATAAAGTATTTTATTATCCGAAGAGATTTCCATTACAACTGAACCCGGAGTTAAAGTAATAAGGAGAGCTAGCAGTGTAACTTCAATATCACTTTCCAAGGTGGTCTTAAATGAAAAAATTCCGGGTTTAATGTTAATTTTTGGGGTAATAATTTTTCGGATCACTAAAATACTGGACATAAACAGCTCATACATAAAGATAAGAAACAGTCTTAGCGCAGCATATAAGGTAAACAGATAAAATTTTGTAGGGAAGAACCGGCGCAGAATAAATATAACAAGCAAACCAAAAGTATAGCCACCTAAAAAGGTTAAGGCGCTCCAACTATCCTGAAAAAACATCCATAAAAAACCAATAAACAAATTGATTAATACCTGTATGGGCATTGGAACCACACCTCTTTCTTGCTAAGCCACTAGCGGCGATTTTCTCCTAAAACAGCTTCTATATACATATTTTGTTCCATCAGCCCTGTTACAGCCAGATCCACGTATTCATGAATCCCCTCTGCACCTAATCCAAGGGCAATAGTTAAGCCGGTGAGAATGCCGATGGGCAGTAATAATCCTTTTGCTGTTCCCTTTAATGTTTCGGCAGTATAGTTTGTATATCCCCAAAAAACGTTCATAAAGATTTTCATCACAGCGTACAGCACCATAAGGCTGGTGAAAAGCCCAATTGCGCCCAGCCAAAAGTAATCAGCCTGGAATGTTCCTTCTGTGATAAAAACTTTGCCGAGAAAACCGCTTAATGGTGGTATGCCTGATAAAGACAGGGCGGCGATAAAAAACATCCACCCCAACCGGGGATGCAAGCGGATGAAGCCACTCATTTCCCTGATCTTACTGGTGCCGCTCAAATGAATAGTTGCGCCGGCAGAAAGGAAAAGCAGCGCTTTAACAATCATATCATGAATTAAGTAATACAAGGCCCCGGTCATTCCTGCCATGGTAAAAGAGGCAAATCCCGCCAGAATGAAGCCCACTCCCACCACCACAGTATAGGTAATGATTTTTTTAATATCCCAGTAGGCCACCGCTCCAATTGCCCCTAAAACCATGGTCGCTGCGGCCAAAACTCCTATAAATAGGTGGGTTACCTCCGGTTGATGGTAGAATATCAGGGAAAATGTGCGAATAATGGCATATATTCCCACCTTGGTCAATAGGGCGGCAAATATAGCCGAGATGGCGGCCGGCGGAGCACTGTAAGACCCCGGAAGCCAGTAGTAGAGAAATAAACCGGCCTTTAAACTAAAAACAATTAAAAATAAAAAGGCAACTGTGGTTATCAGGCCGCCTTGCCCCACTTCTGCTATGCGTACAGATAGGTGAGCCAAATTTATGGTACCGGTTATGGCATATAGTGATGCGATGGCCACCAGAAAGAGAAATGAAGAAATCATATTGATTAACACATACTTAATGGATTCATTCAGTTGTATCTTTTCTCCACCTAAGGAAATAAGCACATATGAGGCAACCAGCATTACCTCAAAGCAAACAAATAAGTTAAATATATCACCGGTTAAAAAGGAACCGTTTACGCCGGCAATAAGGAATAAACATAGGGGATAAAAGTAATGTCTTTCCCTCTCGATTCCAATGGATGAAAAAGCATATAAAACACAACAAAAAGTTACAATGGCGGTGACTAAAACAAGCAATATGGCAAACATATCTGCCACCAGACTAATACCAAAGGGGGCCGCCCATCCACCCAATTGCAGGGTTTGAATACCATCTATTTTTATTTGCTCCATTAATAAAATAGATACTGCTCCAATGGCTAATGTCACTGCCAGAGTTAATAACCGATGAAACCATAGATATTCTCTTAAAATAACCATCAGCATTCCGCCTATTATTGGCAAAATTATGGGCAGTATAACTAAATTATTCATTTCCATGACCTCTCAATTGTTCGATGTCATCTGTTCCCGATACTTTGTAAGCTCGGTAACATAAAACTATAAATAAAGCAGTTGTGGCAAAGTTAATTACTATGGCCGTTAATATAAGGGCCTGGGGCAAGGGATCAGTAAAAGACTGCTCCTTTAACCCAAGGAGGGGAGGAGCTCCCTTTTTTAAGCCTCCCGCTGTAAGGAGGAGCAAATTGACACCATGACCGATAATAGATGTGCCTAAGGCAATCCTTAATAATCTTTTAGTTAATATTAAATAAGTTCCTATGGCAAATAAAACCCCAATCATTATTGACATGTATGTTTCCATAACTAACGATCATCCCCTATGGTCATAATAATGGTTAAGGATGTTCCGATCACTGCTAAGGCTACCCCAACATCAAATAAAACGGCTGTGGCCACCTCTGTCTTCCCGAAAATGGGCAGATTAACATAATTACTTGTTTGCGTTAAAAAGGGGTCACCGGTGATCATGCCCATTACACCTGTAAAAACAGAGATTAATATTCCTATTGCCGCAACCACCTTAAAATCTAAGGGGATATTTTTTCTAACCTTATCAATGCCGTGGATAATAAACAGTAGGGTAATAGCCGCCACAAAGGTCAGGCCACCAATAAATCCTCCACCGGGGTTATGATGACCGGAGATAAATAAATTTATGGCGAATGTAAGTATGATCACCACTGTTACTCTGGTAACAGTACGCAAAATTACATTATTCGGCTCCCTCACTCTTTTCACTCCCTGTCAGACGCAGCTTGACCAATGCATATACTCCTAACCCTGCCATAGTTAACACTAAGATTTCCAGCATTGTATCAAAGCCCCGAAAATCAACCAAAATGGCGTTTACAAT
The DNA here is from genome assembly GCF_000711975.1 of Desulfofalx alkaliphila DSM 12257. Lineage (NCBI taxonomy): Bacteria > Bacillati > Bacillota > Clostridia > Eubacteriales > Peptococcaceae > Desulfofalx > Desulfofalx alkaliphila. Next base: position 195,666 of record NZ_JONT01000001.1, read on the forward strand.
ATTCTTAGCCCCTGCCAGTTCATAGGCATCCTCATAATAACTTGAAATGGATTCAAATAATCGGTTGCCGTTTGCCGACAAAGCCACAATTGTTATAACAATGCCCACACCAAGGGAAACCAATGCATTTGCCGCCTTAAATTGGATGGGGCTGTTTTCTTTCTTAAGTTTAGGCAAATGGTAAAAACACAGTAGAAATAAAACTGTTGTTATGGTCTCCACAACCAGCTGGGTGAGAGCCAGGTCCGGTGCCCTGAAAATAACAAAGAAGAAAACCACAAGAAAGCCCAAGGCCCCAACGGCAATAATAGCTGTTAACCTTGACCTTGCCACAAGAACCAATGCTGCCAAAATAACCGTGCCAATGATCAGTGCAAATTCGTAAGCGTTGACCAATGCATCATTGCCGGTGTCCATAGATAGGTCGCCCAGTAAATATAAGGCCCCTCCGATAATTACAATAATGAAGGTAAAAATATACACCAGATAATCACGTACAAAACCGGTCATATAGCCTTTGGTTATGGACAAGGACAGGGCTTCGGTTTTTTCCAAGGCCAGTGCATACAGATGGTTTAAGGTTAAGGCTTTCGGGTAGAAACGATAGATACCGTACCATTTCTTTAAGTATTTATACATTAAAGTTCCCACAGCCACTATGCCAATGGTCATAAATAATTCGGTGTTAAAACCGTGCCAGGCACTGATATTGATGTCTAACAAATCCCTTTGGGCAAAGGTCGGTAAAACAGCGGCCCAGGCCGGCTGTAATAAATACTGGGAGAAGTAATTGGGAAATAAGAATATGACCACTACCGTAGCCGCCAGTATTAGCGGGGAAATTAACATACCAAAGGGAGCCTCGCGTATTTGTTTATCGGCCTGATTAAATTTCTGTTTTCCCGTGAAGGTTTTAAAAATAATTATCATACAGTATATAAAGGTAAAAACACTGGCAATCCAGGCAACCACCGGCACTATAGTCCCAAATGAGTCCATATGGAAAAAGGACATGTCTGAGGCCTTTAAAGTGGCGGTAAAGAATAATTCTTTACTTAAAAACCCGTTAAAGGGAGGTAAACCGGCCATTGCAAAACTGCCTATCACAGCCAGAGTAAAGGAAATGGGCATCAGGTGCATTAAGCCGCCTAACCTTCTGATATCTCGGGTACCGGTTTGAAGGTCAATAATGCCCACAACCATGAACAAACAGCCTTTAAAGGTGGAGTGGTTCATTAAATGGAAAAGGGCTGCAAAAACAGCTATTGTGTACACCGTGCCGCTGGGCCCAATATCAAAATATAAGGCAGCAGACCCTAATCCTAACAAACTCATTATTAGTCCCAATTGGCTAACGGTTGAAAAAGCCAGCAATGCCTTTAAGTCGGTCTGTTTTACAGCATTAAAGGAGCCATACAAGAGAGTGAACAAACCGATGATGGAGACAAACCAGAACCATTCGGGAATGCCACCAAAGGCAGGGGTAAAACGGGCCACCAAGTATATGCCGGCTTTCACCATTGTGGCCGAGTGTAGGTATGCACTGACGGGAGTAGGAGCTTCCATGGCATCCGGCAGCCAGATACTAAAGGGAAATTGTGCGGATTTTGTAAATGCTCCCAGCAGAATCAGTACTATTGCAGGAACAAGTAATGGATGGGTCTGGATGATATCTGCCTTGCTCATCATTACCTGTATGCTGTAGGTGTCTGTGATTATTGAAAGCAGGATTAGACCTGCTAACATTGACAGTCCACCGAAAATAGTGATCAGCATGGACTTCAAGGCGCCATATCTGGACTTATCCCTTTGAAACCAATAGGCAATTAACAGGAAGGAAGAAATGCTGGTTATTTCCCAGAAGACATACAAAGTAAAAATGTTATCGGAAAAAACCAGTCCGAGCATGGCCCCCATAAATAAGAGTAAATATATATAGAAATTGTGTAAGGCCTCCCGCTTTTTGGACATATAATAGATGGAATAAAGAACTACAAGCACACCGATTCCGGTTATTATCAATCCAAACAACAGGGATAGCCCGTCAATATATGCAGTAAAATTAATGTCATAGGCAGGAATCCATGGGGCTGTCATTTGAATTGTTTTCCCGGAGGAGACAAGAGGCATATAGGATAACAGAAAAGCAAAAATAGCCAGAGGGGCCAAAAGGACAAACCAACCGGTATGGATTTTGGGCAGGAATTTTCTATATAGAAAAGGAACTACTACGGCGTATAGGAATGGAAAAAGAATTATCAAGTGAAACAAAGACATCAAAATCCCCCTTGCAGACCAAGACTTAATTTAATAATGAATGGCAAATGTATTGACTGTGAATAGAATTTAAGTTATAGTGTCATACATGAATTTTATGATAACTATATAACAAGCCATAAGAGGTGCATGTCAAATTGACAATTAAAAAAGAACGCATGGATGAAAGCATCCTTGTTTGTGTCTATTATGGGCCAAACGGTGCACGGCTAATACGACGGGGTTGTAAAATTGCGGATATGCTTAACTGCCCCCTTTATATTTTAACCGTTGACCCAAAACCATTTGATGAATTGGATGCTGAAAAATCTAACTATATCACCAAATGGAAACAGTTGGCGGAAGAACATAAGGCCGAAGCCTTTATACTCAAGGACAATGAAAAACGCCCGGTTTATAAGGTGATTGCAGAGGTGGCCCGGGAAAAGGGGATCACGCAAATAATTATTGGCCAAACAGCCCAAAGCCGCTGGGAACAAATTGCTAAGGGTTCTATTATCAACTCTTTATTACGTGAAATTCCCTTTGTGGATCTCCACATTGTCTCAGTTGCGCGGTTTCTCAAGAATCATGAAGGAAACTTCGAAAAAGGCGTACGGGCGTACCTTGTAAAGGAAGATGGATACTACCGGCTGGTTTTTAAACACACAAAAGAAGTTGTATACGAAGGTATCTTTTTTAAGGAAATTGGCACAGACTTTAATAACGGCATCTTTAAATTTATGAAAGATAAAGAAACTTTACAGGTTGCCGTGGCAGAAGATATTGTAAAAGAGTTAGTCAGTGTGGATTTCGATGAGAGTTCAAGTGTTCAATGACCGGGACAGCCATTAATAACAGTTTATAAGTTCACATCCACTTTTATTAACCGGTTTTCAAGGCTGTCAATGCCAATGTACCTTAGTGTTTCGGCCGGGGTGCTATGATTAAAAATCTCCATTAAAATTGAGATGGCAATACCTTTACGGTAGGCATGGTAGCCAAAGGTTTTCCTTAAGGTATGGGTGCCGATTTTTCCATTAATGCCAACCTGTTTTGCAGCATTGTTGATAATCCGGTAAGCTTGCTGCCGTGTGATAGGTTGATTGTTCTTTTGTGATTTAAAGAGATAGTCCCTTTCCGTTAACTGGGAAAGGGACATATATTTTTCTAATTCTGCCCGCACTTTACTATTTATATAGAAAGCCTTTTCTTTCCCACTTCTATCATTATATACGTATATGAATTCTTTACTTTTATTACCTTCCCACACATCACCGACTTTTAACGCCAACAAATCACTGACCCGCAATCCCGTATTAATACCTAATACAAAAAGCAAGAGGTTTCTCTGGGATTGTCGCCCTAAAACGCCCTTAATGGCATCAATACATTGGATATCTTTAATGGGATGGACGTATTCCACATTAACCCCTCTATTTCTCCAAAATACTGCAGGAATGTTACACAACAAAATACTAACATAGAATATGTAACATTACAATACAGCGGTTTAAATTTATAATATAAAAATTTTGCAGTTTAACATCCTATTATAGCATGGGTAAGTATAGCATGAGTAAGTGGCTGCATATAATTTTTCTTTAAGTGTGGGAGGAGAATACTTTTCCACGTCGAATGATAGGTCGAGCGGATACCGAAGGAATATGCAAGTTATGCCCGTAATAAGGTTATAATGTGCAGTTTTAAGGCATAGATTGAAGAAATGCACTAATATAATTAAGGGAGTGTTAACATGCTGATAATTGCTTTAAACGGCAGCCCAAACAAAAATGGTAACACCGCTTTTTTATTACAGGAGGCAATGGAAGTTATCCGGTCTCAGGGTGCAGAAACAAAGATATTTAACTTGGCTGAGGCGGTGGCCGATGCTAAGCACCCCTTTTGTATCTGCTGTTCAACGCCCTGCAGTGGGGTATGCTATAAAGGTACCATGTTAGAGCAAATGTTTAATGACCTGAGGCAGGCAGACGGCATTATTTGCGGCAGTCCCGTTTATTTTGGCACAGCATCTGCACAGATGAAAGCCTTTTGGGATAAAACCCGCGCCCTGCGCAAAGATAAGGCCTTGATAGATGTGGTGGGTGCCTCTATAACCAGTGGCTCATCTCGTTTTGGCGGCCAGGAAAGTGCAGCCCGGGCAATGCATGAAATTATGCTTACCCACGGAATGACTGTGGTGGGCGACGGTTACTACGCTGATGATGCCGGTCACCAGGCGGCATGCGCACAAAGGCCTGTTTCCCAAGACCAAGAAGGAATTAAAAGAACCCGAATTTTGGCAAAACGGGTGGTAGACCTGGCAAGGGCCACAGCTGAGATGCGTGCTAATAATCGTAACAAATAAATATGGCAGGCGGATAGGGTTGATTAGCAAGATGACAGTGACGGGGAAGTGGGATTATTGATCAGTCGCTACATAACAGAGGATATGGAAGAGAAGTTGCTTTCGCCCTTTGCTGTTCGCAGCAAAGAAAGCCGGGGTCGATTAAGATCGGAGCCCCAATGCTCATTGCGCACTGCCTTTCAAAGGGACAGGGATCGAATCATTCATTCCAAGGGTTTTCGCCGGTTAAAACAAAAAACCCAGGTGTTTATTATACCGGAGGGTGACCATTATCGCACCAGGCTAACCCATACCTTAGAGGTATCCCAAATTGCCCGCACCATAGCCAGAGCATTGCGTTTAAATGAAGACCTAACGGAGGCAATAGCTTTAGGCCATGATTTGGGTCATACCCCCTTTGGTCATGCCGGAGAAGAGGCTTTAGACGAGATACATCCCGGAGGCTTTAAGCACAATAAACAGAGTTTGCGCGTGGTAGATTACCTGGAGGGTGACCGGGGGCTAAACCTTACATGGGAAGTGCGGGATGGCATATTAAACCATACCGGGCCGGGTATTCCGTCTACCCTGGAAGGTCAAGTGGTTAGACTGGCTGATCGTATTGCCTATATCAATCACGATATTGATGATGCAATAAGGGGGGGATTGCTAAACATTGAGCAACTTCCCCAAGAGTGTTTGCAGATCCTGGGCCGCAAGCACAGCGAACGAATTAATACCATGGTGTGCGATGTGGTGCAAACCAGCATTGGCAAAGACAGTGTAGTAATGAGTGATGAAATAAAACTGGCCATGAAACAACTGAGGCAATACATGTTTGATCATGTGTACATAGGCTCTGAAGCCAAACGGGAAGAGGCAAAGGCTAAACAGGTGGTTCAGTATCTGTATAACTATTTCTGCCGGCATCCCATGCATTTACCCCGTGAATTTAAACAATATGACGATGAAACAAAGCAAAATGTGGTGGATTATATAGCCGGTATGACAGACCGCTATGCCATTCGCGTATATCAAAAGATATTTTTACCAAGCCCCTGGGTAGACAAAGAAGAAATGTTTAACTTATTCTAAAAAATGGCAATACTAATGCTATTGACAAACATAAAAATTGTCGAAAAGGGTGCAGGAAAATATAAAGCAATAGCGAATTCTTATACTACCAACGAATATACACACCGTTTAAATTTAAATTACTTATGGATTAAAAAGCAGGAATAACCTACAATTTATCGAATGCTATTTTATGAAGGATTTTGGTCACAAATAATTTACATCATGTGGGTGGACAAAGGTAGTCCACCCCTATGTAATAGGGCATTCCTATTATGGGTTCAAATGTATTACTCTGGGGTGGTGATTGTGGGTTATATTCCTGAAGAAGTGGTAGAAGAGGTTTTACAAAAGACCGATATTTTACAAGTGATATCCGAACATATTAAATTAACAAAGCGCGGCAAATACTATTTTGGTCGCTGCCCTTTTCATCAAGAAGACACGCCGTCCTTTTCAGTAACTCCAGAAAAGCAAATTTTTTACTGTTTTGGTTGTAATACCGGGGGTAATGTATTTAAATTTGTGGCTTTAAGCGAAGGTTTAACTTATGCGGAAGCAATTCGCAAGATGGCTGACCGGGCAGGGGTTAATATTCCTGAACAAAAGCCGAAAAATTCCCGTGAACAACAGCAAAGACAGCGGGCCTACAAAATAATAGCAGCGGCGGTTGATTTTTACCGCTTTCAGCTACAACAACCACAGGGCCGAAAGGCTTTAAATTATCTAAAAAAACGCGGCTTAACCGATCAAGTGATAGAAACATTTCAAATAGGCTATGCACCCGACCATTGGAGCAGTTTAATAGATTTTTTAACATCAAAAGGGTGCAGGGAAAAAGAGTTGGTTGAGCTTGGTTTAGCCATAAAAAGTCAACAGGGAACAAAATACTTTGACAGGTTTAGAAACCGAGTGGTCTTCCCTATACAGGATGCTGCAGGCAGGGCAGTGGGTTTTGGGGGCAGGGCCCTGGACGACAGCAAGCCTAAATACCTAAACACGCCGGAAACATCCTATTTTAATAAGCGCCATATTGTTTACGGCCTACACCTGTCTCGTCCGGCAATTATAGAAAAGGGTTTTGCGGTGGTAATGGAAGGATACCTGGATGTGGTCACCGCCCACCAATATGGTATCAAAAACGCTGTGGCATCACTGGGCACAGCGCTGACCGGCGAGCAGGTAAACCTAATGAAGAGGTATACCGATGAACTGCTTGTCTGCTATGACGCTGATGCAGCCGGACTGCAAGCCACATTACGAAGCCTGGATTTAATTCAACAAGAGGGCTGCCGGGTAAAGGTAATTAGTATTCCCCAGGGAAAGGACCCTGATGAGTATATAAGGGATAAAGGTGTAGAAGGATGGCACAACTTAATAAATTCTGCGTACAATTTAATTGAATACAAATTGAAAGCATCTGTTGCTAAGGGTACTCCGGTATCTGTTGCAGAAAAAATGTCAGTATTGGAAGAGGTTCTTCCTAACCTGGCCGCCATAAAAAATCCTGTGGAGCAAGAAGAGAACATGAAGCTGGCCGCTTCCAATTTAAACGTAAGCTGGGAGGCAATAAAGGGTGAATTAAAGAGATTTATTGCAAAACAGGGAAAAAAGTGGTCAAATACGGATAAATTTACTAAAAGGAAACATAATATAAAGCCAATGGATAATTCTGACCATGGTGCGAAAAGTGCCCGGCAAAAAGCCGAGTACACCGTTCTTGGCTTAATATTATCAGATTACAATCTTTTTTCAATAGCTAAGGATAAATTATCTATAAATGATTTACAAGACGATCAATTAAGGAAGATATATGCTCTGTTAACAAACGGAGATGACACTTATATTAATGAGCCTGCCAAAATGATGCACCAGTTGGAAGAGCGGGAGCAAAGGCTGTTGGGTAGATTGTTGATTGAGGAAATACCCGGGGAAAATCCGGTTGAAATATTGCATGACTGTATCAACACCTTAAAAAACGTATCCAGTAAGCAGCGATATCACGAAGTTCTAAACCAATTAAAAGATGCTGAACAGGTTGGAGACCAACAACGCATTAACACGTTGTTGCAGGAGTTGCAGCAACTCCATCAAACAATGAATTCAGATTTGCCCTAGAGGGGGGAAGAAGCATGAGGGACGAACAGAAACCAGATTATTTTAAGGAATTGTTGGAAAAGGGTAAAAAGCGTGGTGCTCTTACCTATAAAGAAATAATGGATACACTGCAGGGGGCTGACTTAACTCCTGAGCAAATTGATGACATTTATGAAAAATTAGCCAGTAAAGGAATAGAAGTTGTACCGGAAGCCTCTGATATAGAAACACTTAATCCTGCAGAAAGTATGGAGACAGATAGTACCGATGAGAATGTAACAGAAGAGGTGGATGTGGACCTATCCGTTCCTGAGGGGGTCGGTATAGATGACCCGGTTCGCATGTATCTCAAGGAAATTGGCCGTGTCCCTTTATTAACGCCCGAGGAAGAAGTTGCGCTGGCCAAGCGAATGGAGGAGGGCGACGAGGAGGCTAAGAGAAGGCTGGCCGAGGCAAACCTGCGCCTGGTGGTGAGCATAGCTAAACGCTATGTGGGCCGCGGCATGTTGTTTTTAGATTTAATTCAAGAAGGCAACCTAGGCCTGATTAAGGCGGTAGAAAAATTTGATTACCGCAAGGGTTATAAGTTTAGTACCTATGCCACATGGTGGATTAGACAGGCCATAACCAGGGCCATTGCAGACCAGGCCCGTACCATTCGTATTCCGGTACACATGGTGGAAACCATCAATAAGTTAATTCGTGTTTCTCGCCAGCTGCTACAGGAACTGGGAAGGGAGCCTACACCGGAAGAAATTGCAAAAGAAATGGATATCACCGAAGAAAAGGTCCGTGAGATTATGAAAATTGCCCAGGAGCCGGTTTCATTGGAAACCCCCATCGGTGAAGAGGAAGACTCTCATTTAGGGGACTTTATAGAAGACCAAGATGCCAAGGCGCCGGCTGAAGAGGCATCGTATACGCTGCTAAGGGAGCAATTGGATGATGTGTTACACACCTTAACAGACAGGGAGCAGAAGGTATTAAGGCTGCGGTTTGGTTTGGATGACGGCCGTGCCCGTACATTAGAGGAAGTGGGACAAAAGTTCGGTGTCACAAGGGAGAGAATTCGCCAAATTGAAGCCAAGACCCTGCGCAAGTTGCGTCATCCCAGCCGCAGTAAAAAGCTGAAGGATTATTTAGACTAGAATAATTTTACACAACAAAACCCTTGACCTTACAATGAAAATTAAGTATAATAGTTTTTGTCGATGGCGCTCCTCGATAGCTCAACGGTAGAGCACCCGGCTGTTAACCGGTAGGTTGTAGGTTCGAATCCTACTCGAGGAGCCAATAAACAAGGGCCCATAGCTCAACGGTTAGAGCTCCCGGCTCATAACCGGTCGGTTCTAGGTTCGAATCCTAGTGGGCCCACCAAAATTATAATCATGAATTAATAATTCAAGATTTAAAAAGGCCCCTTGGTCAAGTGGTTTAAGACACCGCCCTTTCACGGCGGTAACACGGGTTCGAATCCCGTAGGGGTCACCATAAGGGCGATTAGCTCAGTTGGGAGAGCGCCTGCCTTACAAGCAGGATGTCGGCGGTTCAAGCCCGTCATCGCCCACCACAGAACCCTAAGTTGCAAGAAATGCAGCCTAGGGTTTTTTACATTACAAACCGGCAGGGATGCCCTGCCCGGCCTTTTTGGCTTTAAATATCCCTAATTAATGGAGTCCAATGATGTACTATAAAATTATTTCCACAGGTAAACACAATGAATTGCTATGGGAAAACCAGGCAATAAATGATATAAAGGCCTTTATGCAGGCAGTGTCTGTCACCTATGGCTTAGATTTTAAACTTGTTTTCAAAAAAAATTCTAAGTATGTTAAGGTGGTATTATTGGACGCCCACCCTAGGGAGACTGATAACTGGAGGGCTGAGTTCCAATTTCGCACCTGCGGCAAAAATAACGGGGGTATATTTTTAAAGTTTATTAGATTTCCCGTAAGGCTGCAGGGAAAGGGTTTAGGTACCTATTGTGTTAACTGGCTGGAAGACCTTGCAAATAAGTACGGTTTTAAATATATAGTCTTCAGTGCATATAATTCTGCAGACGGTTTTTGGCGCAAATTAGGCTATCAGTATAGTAATAATGAAGAATTTATTCAAGAACTATATTTTAGCAATTGATTAAGGTGGTGCAAAAAGGCACCACCTTAATTAGTTTACGCCTACCAAAAGAAGGGGCGGCGTCGAAACGGTGGGAAGAAGAATGGCGGGAAGAAAAACGGTGGAAAAAAGAAAAAGGGGAAACGACGTCTAAATGGAAATCCGAATCCGGGACCCCTAAATTGATTTTGATCAAAGGAATTGGGACCGGCGATGTCAAAGGGCCAGGGTCCGAATCCGGGGCTTGCTCCGGGCCATGGCCAGGGCCAGCGGGGTCTGCTACCAAAGCCAGGACAGCCGCCGGGTCCGTAACCGTATCCCGGTCCATACCAATAGTCCGGCCCCCACCCAGAACCAGGCCCTGGTCTGTTTGCTACACCGGGGCGAGGCTTAGTTGTGGTCATTAGAATACCTCCTTTAGTTTGGAATCTATAACATATTATGGGAGGGAGGGAGTTGTTGTTACATATAATGGCAATAATAATGCTAGCCCCCATGAATAAAAGGGAGCAAGAAAAAGGGATATTGGCAATCGCCGGAGAAATGATACTATTATGAACTATCCTGGATTAAGTAAACGTTTATCAATTTTAGCCGGCTATGTGGAGCAGGGAAAAATTATAGCGGATATCGGCACTGACCATGGCTACCTGCCCATAGCCTTGGTAAAATCGGGGAAATGCCCCAAGGCCATTGCCTGTGATGTAAATAAAAAGCCCTTGGAAGTGGCAGCTAAAAATATAACTGCCAATGGATTAGACAGCAAAATAGAACTGCGCCGGGGAGACGGGCTACAGGTGGTCCAACCCGGCGAGGTGCAAGTGGTGATTATTGCCGGTATGGGCGGTAACACCATGAAAAAGATCTTACAAGAGGCGCCTGCCGTATTGGATTCTTTAGAGGGGCTGATACTGCAGCCCATGGCAGATGAAGAAAGCCTAAGGCGATGGCTGGTGACCAATAATTGGAGCTTGGTAGACGAGACCTTGGCCTATGAAGAGGGGCGATTGTATACCTTTATTGTCTGCCGGCAGGGAAATGAGCGGCAATATAGCGATGTGGAACTGGAAATTGGCCCGCGGTTAATTGAAAAAAGACATCCCCTATTGCCTGCTTTGTTGGATAGACATATAATTAAGTACAATAAAATACTTGATGGGTTGGAAAAAAGCAATAAACCCCAGGCTAAAGAGAAAGCTCACTATATAAAGGAAAGAATACGACAGATTGGTGAGGTGGCAAATCATGTCGATAAAGAACAAACAAATATTTAAAATGATAGAAGAGCTGGCACCTAAGCACCTGGCCGAAGAGTGGGACAATGTGGGCCTGCAAATAGGAAGTGCTGCCAATGAGGTGCAGCGTGTGCTTTTAGCCCTGGATATAGATGAAGAGGTGGTGCAAGAGGCCGAGTACCACCGGGCACAGCTGATTATCACCCATCATCCCCTGTTAATCAAGGCAATAAAAAATATTAATGTGGACACCCCAAAGGGTGGCTTAATAGCGCGGTTGTTAAGTAAAGGCATTACGGTCTATGCTGCACATACTAATTTAGACAGTGCAGCAGGCGGTGTAAACAGTGTGCTGGCAGAAAAGCTGGGCCTGCAGGATATCCATGTGCTGCATGTAACCGGCACCGAAAAATATATTAAACTGGCGGTTTTTGTGCCGGCAGAGGATGTGGAGCAGGTGGCTGCCGCCCTTAGCGGCGCCGGTGCCGGCTGGATTGGTAACTACAGCGACTGTAGCTTTAGAACCGCCGGTGTGGGCACCTTTCGCCCCGGGGAGGGCACAAACCCCCATATCGGTGAGCAGTCCAAGTTAGAATTTGTAGAAGAAGTGAAAATAGAAACAATAGTGCCCCAAGAAAAGATTCTGCCGGTGATTAAAGCAATGATTGCCGCCCATCCTTACGAGGAGGTGGCCTATGACTTATATCCTTTACAAAACCGGGGGCCGGCCTATGGTTTAGGCAGAATAGGTACTTTAAGCCGGGAACAGAACTTCGGTGAATTTGCCCGGCATGTTAAAGAGTTATTAGGCTTGGAGGTAATTAAAGCCGGCGGTCCGTCAGATAAAACAATAAAAACTGTGGCGTTGTGTGGCGGCTCAGCCGGTGAACTGTGGCCTAAAGCTGCCGCCAAGGGGGCCGATGTGTTTATATCAGGCGATATTAAATATCATACTGCCCAAGACATTATCGCAGCGGGCTTGTGTTTTATTGATGCCGGTCATTTTCATACTGAATTTCCGGTAATTGAAAAATTATATAATTACCTGACTTCCCGCTGTGCTGAAAACAATTTAGAAATTGAATTCATTATATCAAAATCGCAAAAGGATCCCTTTGTATACTTTTAGGATGAGGTTTATTGCCTCATCCTTTTTATATTCACAGGCCATCCGGTGGGCACAATCACTGTTAAAAACTAATAAAGGGGGTTGTTTTATGATCAACTTGCAGAAACTTTGGGATATGCAACAACTGGAAGCAAGGCAAGGCAAAATCGAAAGGATGCTCAAACAAAATGATATCGTCCTAGAATTAAGGCGGATTAAGCGGAACATTGAGGCCGGTCAGCGGGAATTTAAGTCTATGAAAGAAAGGTATAGGGCCCTGGAAAGAGAAATAGATCAAGAGGATTATCAAGTGGGTGAACTCAAAAAACAAATAACAGAACTAAATGGCAAGCTCTTTGGCGGCGAAATGCTGAATAAGAAAGAAATAGCAGGTGCAGAAAAGAGAATAGCTGCCCTGAAGAGGCAGGTAAATGAGACTGAAAATGCCGGTATCATGTTGCTGGAGGAGCAGGAGATATTAAAAAATAAGCTCTTAAAATTAAGTGAAATACTGAAAGAGCAAAGGGAAGAATTTTATCTGCTCAGGGAGCGCTATTACCAAATGCAAAAGAAAAACCAAGATGAGCTATCCCAAATTATCCAGAGCAAAGAAAAACTATCCCAGGGCATTGACGGTGAAGTAATGCAGCTATTTTATAAAATGCAAGAAAAGCTAAAAAAACCGGTGGCTAAGGTTGAGGACGGTGTGTGCGGCGGATGCCATATGACGGTTACCTTTGATAAGTTAAAAGAACTGAAAAAGAATAAAATAGTAAAGTGCGACAATTGCGGCAGATTGATCTTTAAAAAATAAAATATTTACCCCCTTTGCCAGGCCCGGCATTATTACTCTTAGGTGTCCCGCGCCGGCCATGATCGAAAGGAGGGTGACCTGACGGGTTTAAAATTACTTGGGTCACCCTCTTTTAACAGCGTAAATGCCAAATTCATCCACCCAGTGTAATATCCTGCTCTTGGTACCATTTTAAAGCCTCATAAAAGTGATCCCGTTGAAAATCCGGCCAAAGGTGGTCTACCACATAGAAATCAGCATATATTGATTGTACCGGTAAAAAACCGCTTAATCTTCTTCTGCCGCCCCACCGAACAATTAAATCAATTCTTGAAATGTCGGAGGATGCTATGGCCTGATGCAGGTTTTTATTGTTGGCGCTGTTGGCGATGCCCTGGTCTAAATCCCACTTCCAACCGTAATTAACAAGAAAGTTAATTTTAATTAATCCCCGGCCAAAATGCCGGCGGGTGGTAAAGGGTAGTAGTTCTTCAGGAAATTGCGGTGAATCTGTGTTGCCAATTACCAGCAGCGAAGCGTCATGGTTAGCCAACCTTTTTACGGCGTCAACGCAGGCCTTTTGAAAAGCTTTTTTTTGAACAGCGGGACGCTTTGTGTTATCTTGGGTAAAACCGTAAAAGGTAACCTCCGGGATGCCCAATTCTAGGCATGTTTCATATAAGGCAAAGCCCGGATCAATGCCCTTATCATAGCCTGATTCTTTAGGTAATCCTTGCCGCTGGGCCCATCTTCTATTACCGTCGGGTATTATTCCCACATGCTTAGGTAAACGTTTAAATTTTTGCATGCCTCTTGTTACACCTCTAAAGACTTTTTCCAAATTAGTCATAATGTTAATATTTACAAACTTCTTCTTCGGTATACATAAAATTCGTATTCAAAATATTTGTCTTGATGTTAGAATATATATAAAGGCCCATGGGGCCAATTAAGGGAGGTGCCCGCAATGGGTAATATGAACCTGCCGCTGCGTTTGAAGGAACTTGGTGACCTCTTACCTGACCACCAGGCTATTATATATAGAGGGCAGCGTATAAGTTATAAACAGCTTTCTAACATGGTAGATAAACTTGTGGCCGGCCTTTTGTCAATGGGGGTAAAAGCCGGTGACCGAATTATCATTTCCCTTGCCAACTGCCCGGAGTTCGTTATTAGCTACTATGCATCACTAACCATGAATGCCGTTGTGGTACCGCTTAACCCCGATTACACCTTAGGGGAATTGAGGGTGATCGTCAATGATTGTCAGCCGGCGGTGGTAATTACTTCTGCCAAAGGCCTAAGTCTGTTTAGGCAATTAGAAGACCGACAGCCACATCAACGAAAGCTGGTGGTGGTAGATGCAGATGAAGCCATTGCCGGCGCAATAGCATTTGATGATTTAATAAACCGCAATGATGCCGGCAATGAAAGCTTTTTCTATAAGGAAGATGAAACCATAGAATTACTTTACACCTCCGGCACCACCGGTGTGCCTAAGGGGGCCATGTTAACACACAAAAACCTATATAGCAATGCCAGCACCATTACCCAATTAATGAAAACCAATGAAAAGGATAGGGTGATGCTGGTTGCCCCTGCCTATCATGCGGCAGCCCAAACGGCTTGTATGAACCATGCTGTGTGTGCCGGGGCCACCTTGGTGATACACAAACGGTGGCCCGGACCCAAAACGGTCTTAAAGGATTTTGAGGATCAAAAAATAACCATCTTTTTTGGCCCGCCTATTTTTTATACCATATTATGTAACTACTCGCAGAGGGCTGATTATGATACCGGCTCCTTGAGAATCTGCCTGAGCGGTGCATCCTCTCTCCCTGAAGTTATCTTCAACAAATTTAAGGAATCCTTTGGGGTAGAGATTACCGAAGGCTATGGCCTGTCAGAAACATCGCCGGTGGTGTCCCTGACGCCTCCCTTTGGGTTAAAAAAGATAGGTTCGGTTGGTCTGCCCATTCCGGGGGTTGAAGTACAGATAGTTGATGAGAGAAAGAAAGAGCTGGCCCATGGACAGGTGGGAGAAATTGTTGTAAAGGGTCCCAACGTCATGAAGGGTTATTATAACAAAGAGACCGAAACCCGTGCGGTCTTAAGGGACGGTTGGTTTCATACCGGTGACTTAGGCTATAAGGATGAAGACGGTTATATTTATATTGTGGACCGCAAGAAAGACTTAATAATAAGGGCTGGGCTAAACATCTATCCCCGGGAAATTGAAGAGCTGCTGCTCACTCACCCCGACGTTTTAGATGTGGCGGTAATAGGTGTTGCTGACAGCTTACACGGAGAAGAAATCAAAGCCTTTATTGTCACCCGCACAGGAGAAGAGATAGATGTTAAGGAACTGAGGAATTTTTGCAAGGGCAAAATCGCATCTTATAAAATCCCCAAATACTTTAAATTTAGCAAGGCACTGCCTAAAAACGCAGCGGGCAAAACTCTTAAAAAGGTGTTGCGCACCATTGAAGAAGATGATTAAAACATAGAAGACTCCCGGTTAATTCCGGGAGTCTTCTGTATTGGCAATAATTGTTCTAATTTCATCACCGGTTAAAAATTTATTTTCCGCCAACTCTTTGGCCACTGCAATAACCGATTGCTTATTGGCCTGCAATTTTTCTTCCACTAATACTGCCTGCTGTTGAACAAGCTCTTGATAGAGGGCTGAGCGCTCTGCCTCGGTGAGAACTTCCCAGGGAACCGGCCCCAGGGGAGAAAGTCCGTTGTTACACATATTTATTATCAATTGTTGAACCCTTTCTAAATCGTCTTGGGCCCCGGTGGATAACCCTTCTTCAGCATAGATCATTTTCTCTGAGACCAGACCTGCCAAATATATGCGGATACTTTTTTCAATATCTTCTTTTGTCAAAAAGCGCGACTCCCTTGACCCCATCACATAGCCGCCGGGTAGCGGCTGTAAAAACCAGCCCTGGGAGTTACTAATAACATGGGTTTCGATTATCTCAGCTTGAACGGTGGAATTAGGGAATTCAATTTCCCTCATTACAGCATGGCCGGCCTCATGAACGGCTAACTTATCCAGCTCGTCCGCTGTCCAAGGGGCAGGGGCGGCAAAGTAATTCAACAGGCCAAAACAATAGGCTGCAGAGAATGTCAGCGCCAATAAAGATGATATTATCCCGGCCAGGGAACAAAAGGCGGCTGCGGAAAAGGCCTTGCCGGCAGCTCCCTTGTGGTCTTTAGTATTTGATCTGATGGCCTTAATTGAAACTAAGAGCAGTATGGCCCCCAACAGTATTAGGGGCAGTGTAAAATAGATTAACTGATAAAAGGCTTGATTAATATCCAATAAGGTTTGATAAGTTTGCAAAAACATTAACCGTGAAAAGGGCAGGTAGGCCAGAACTAGATAACCAAGGGCAATAAGCGCTAAAATATAAGCGTACATATCCCACCTCTTTTTTTAAAAATCACTTTTATAATTAATTCCCGTTTTAGGGTGCTTATCCTTCCGTTAATAATAAAAACAAGCCAAAAAGAAAAAAGCCCTCGAGTATACCGAAGGCTTTTAATGGTGCCACGAGCCGGAATCGAACCAGCGACACGCGGATTTTCAGTCCGCTGCTCTACCAACTGAGCTATCGTGGCCGGCATATGGTGGGCGATGACGGGCTTGAACCGCCGACATCCTGCTTGTAAGGCAGGCGCTCTCCCAACTGAGCTAATCGCCCATTGCGCGACAAGTGTTATTATAGCAAAGTTATTTTAAACAGTCAATAGCTAATCGTTAAAAAGGCGGCGCCCAGATTGACTTCAAAATTAATTTATACATTAAAATAGAATTAGCGATAAATTAAAACCGGGCACCTGGCAGGTCTTACCACCCTCTTGCTTACGCTGCCCATAAAAAAGCCCTTTAGTTCCCCCAAAGCTCTACTGCCCATAACAATTAGCTCGTAGCCGCCTTTACTGAACCGACATATTGAATCTGCCGGATCACCTATGAGCACCTCGGTGTTAATTTTTATTCTCTTCTTACCAAGTCCCACTTTAATTTGGTAAGTAGCTTCTCGCCCTCCCTTACTGTTTCATCCATTAGTTTATTTTTAACCGGGTCGGGGCCTTCATCCGGACAATTACAATCTCTTTCTATGTACCTGGCCACACTGGACGGCAGTGGCAGCGTAACGTGCAGTAATGTTATATCAGCATCCACCTTTTCTGCTAAACCGGCCGTTCCTGGCAGCATTATAAAGAAGGTTCTGAGCCGTCAACCGGCACCAAAATGCGCTTGTACATTTATACCAATCCATGTTTAAAAAATACTATTATTGAATTATTCGTAAAAACTTGTTAAATTCCTACAATTTCGAAGGCTTTTATGCATATCTTGTCCGCTGAAAATAAGTATAGAGAATTTTTTGGATATTTTATAAATTTTAAATCAAACAAGCAGGATTATTTTACCGGGTAGCGAATATATACTTCTAAATAAAATAGTTTTACTAATTATTAACAAAAAAATAAAGTTAGCTGCGCCAAAAAAATATTCCCACAATAATTATACTTGTAAAAGCCGATAAAACATGTTATTATTTACACAAGCTAACTGAATAACTGACCAAATGCTTGGACACAAGTGAAATACAAGGCTAATTACCGCTGAGAATGTGCCCATTCCTATTAAGTAAGCCAGTTTTTTTATATTACATAAAAATTTTTAACACAGAGTGTTCGCGACTTCACAATCACAAGGGTTAACTAATTTTAATATATTTGTTTAACCGTATGTGAAGGGAGGGGAAGGATGCTAATGGCTGAAGCCGGAGCAACTAGAAAATACGACCCAGAGTTTACTAAGGAAGTTTATAAAATGGAAAACGGGCATTGGGTCAAGATGTGCATGCAGTGTGGTATATGTCCCACAACTTGTACCCTGCGGGGACAAATGGATCTATCGCCCAGAAGGATTATTCAGCTTATTCGTTCTGGAGCGAAGGATGAAGTACTAAAGAGTAATACCATGTGGCTGTGTACCTCTTGTTATACATGTGCTTGCCGATGTCCGCGTGGTGTGCCGATGATGGATGTTATGCATGACTTGCGTCGTTTGGCAGAGGAGGCAGGCTATGTCAACAATAGTTCCCATATGTCAAAGGTTTACTATGGTGATGTAGCCAAGCGTGGGCGTGTTTGGGAAGGCGGGCTTACCATAAAGTATGGTTTAAAACTGGGCATCTTCAATGCCATGAAGCTCGGTTTAGAAATGCAGGATGTTGTAATGCAAATGATGAAACACAAGCGTTTACCTATATTTCCGCCGCCCAGCGTAAAGAATCCAGCTAACCTGCGTAAAATGTTGGACAAAGCTGCAGCTTTGGCAAAGGAGGAGGGCTAATTAATGAAGTATAGTTTTTATCCCGGATGTGCCAGTGAGGGAAATGCAATAGCCTACTATAAAACCACCAAAGCTGTTGCCGAAAAGTTGGGTATTGAACTAAAGGAAATAGAAGATTGGAATTGCTGTGGTGCCACTGTAACATCCAGCGTTATCGGAGAGTTCGCTGCGCAGGTTTTGGCGGCACGCAATCTGGCCCTTGCTGAAAAGCAACAGCTTGATGTTCTAGCTACTTGCAGCTCTTGCTATGCCATTTTGGGTTTGGCGAACAAAAAGTTTGCTGACAGTAAATATAAAGAAAAGGCCAATATTGCTTTAAAAGAAGATGGCTTACAGTATGACGGAAGCTTACGGGTAAGATTCATCTTAGATGTATTAGTAAATGATGTTGGGGTAGATAAAATTGCAGCCGCAGTTAAAAAGCCTTTAAACGGTTTGAAAGTGGCTGGTTATGTTGGTTGCCAAAGTGTAAAAGCTCTCAGGGGGGAATATGATGATCCGGAGTATCCCACTGCCCTGGATAATATTATCACTGCCCTGGGAGGACAACCGGTGGCCTTTGAAAACAGCAACAAGTGCTGTACCGGCTCCCTGGCACTTACTGCCCCTGAAATTACCATAACGGCAGTTCACCCCATCTTAGACGGTGCTGCTAAGGCGGGAGCAGATATAGTTGTTACCCCTTGTCCCCTGTGTCAAATGAACTTAGATGCCTACCAAGCCAGAGCGAACAAACAGTTTCAAGCCAATTATACACTGCCTGTCCTATTCCTCAGCCAACTGATGGCTTTGGCCATGGGCATGGATAAAAAACAGGCCTGCTTGGAGTACTGTATAGTATCGCCCTATCAAAAACTGGCTAACTGGGCTTAATCAAGCTGAACTCCTGCTTATAAAATTAAAAAAATACTTGGGAAAAGCAGGACTTTCCATGGTCAATATTGAATAGTTTGTACAAGAAGTTACAAGCTAGAATCTTTTTTAGGTGTAGCAGAGCAAGTGACATACTACACCTGAGATTTATAAAGAAGGGGTTACTTGATAACCAAAGCACATTAATTAAAAACCCCTTTAGTCCGTTGTAGCGGCGATTGCGACTGAAAGAACCATCACAATTGCACAAATAGCACAATGGACAATTATAATTCTAATATTTAAGGAGGTTAGAAGTACTATGGCATTAGTTGCACCTCATGGCGGAAAGCTGACCCCGGTTTTAGCTCCGGCAGAACAGCGCGCCGAATTGGAAGCCAAGGCTAAAACACTACCGGTTATACGTATGAGCTCTCGGGAAACATCCGACTGCTTGATGATTGGTATGGGAGCATTCAGCCCGCTGACTGGCTTCATGAACAAGGAAGACTATGAGTCAGTTGTTAACACCAAGCACCTGGCAAACGGATTGGCCTGGCCCATCCCCATTACCCTATCAGTAACTAAGGAACAAGCCAATGATTTGGCCATTGGTCAGGAAGTTGCACTGGTTGACGATGAAACCGACATCTACGTTGGTATTGTAACCGTTGAAGACAAATATGAGTACGACAAAACCAAAGAATGTAAAGAAGTATTCTTTACAGACGATGCTGAGCACGCCGGTGTTCAGAAGGTTATGGCACAGGGTGAGGTAAACATCGGTGGTTCACTGGTGACCTTTAGTGAACTGGGCTATGACGAAAAGTATGCCGGCTACTATGCCCATCCCCATGAAACCCGTGCTCTGTTTGAGTCAAAAGGTTGGAAAACTGTTGCTGCCTTCCAAACCCGTAACCCACTGCACCGCTCACACGAATTCTTGTGCAAAATCGGTAACGAGGTATGCGACGGTTTATTCATACACCCAATCGTTGGTAAGTTAAAGGCCGGGGATATCCCTGCAGAAGTGCGCTTCAAGTGCTACCAAGCACACTTGGAAAACTACTTTAACCCAGCTACCGTGGCCATGAGAGTATATCCCATGGAAATGCGTTATGCCGGTCCCAGTGAGGCATTACTCCATGCTATTTTCCGTCAAAACTTTGGCTGCAGCCATATCCTAATTGGCCGTGACCATGCCGGCGTTGGTAGCTACTACACTCCTTATCAAGCTCAAGAAATCTTTGATTTATTTAAGCCTGGCGAAATTCTTTGTCAGCCCATTAAAGTTACCGCTGCTTACTACTGTAAGAAGTGTATGGGTATGGCTACAGAAAAGTCTTGCCCGCACGGTCCGGAAGATCGCATCGCTATCAGTGGTACCAAGGTGCGTGCAATGTTTGCTGCCGGCGAACTGCCACCCTTAGAGTTCGGCCGTAAGGAAGTTCTTGAAATTCTTACCCAATACTACCAGAGTTTGGAGAAGTAATATATTGCAACGAACGAAGCCGGTTATTTACAACTACCAAAATTAAGGAGGTGGTTGAAGTCCGGTAGGTGAGTTGCCTAATTCACTGGTAATAGCATTACGAGTGGTTAATAGAGGTGCGGAGGGAAAAGGTTCGTGTTAAAGATTAATAACCTTCTTTCCGTCCGGTCACCTCAAAATAAAATAAACTATAGGAATAGGAGGTTAAATTATGCCTAGTTTTGTAATCCAAGAGAAGTGCGATGGCTGCAAGGGGCAGGATAAAACTGCTTGCATGTACATCTGCCCAAACGACTTAATGGTGCTTGACAGAGAAAAAATGAAAGCTTACAACCGTGATGTTTCAATGTGTTGGGAATGCTACTGCTGTGTAAAGATTTGCCCGCAGCAAGCTATTGACGTTCGTGGCTACGCTGACTTTGTTCCGATGGGTGCCAGCTGTGTACCTTTGAGAAGTTCCGACAGTATTATGTGGACTGTTAAGTTCCGTAACGGAATGATGAAGCGCTTCAAGTTCCCCATCAGAACCACTGAAGAAGGTAAAGCTGAGCCTGCCGGTGGATATCCAGCAGATCAAAATGACTTAAACGACGAAACTCTGTTTACAGAGCCTGCTTCCTTAGGCTTGGATGCAGTTCCTACTTTAAAGTAATCTCGTAAGTATCGTACTTGTCTTATAAAATAAATATTAGAAAGTTAGAAGGAGGTTAATAT
Source organism: Desulfofalx alkaliphila DSM 12257 (assembly GCF_000711975.1). Taxonomy (NCBI): domain Bacteria; kingdom Bacillati; phylum Bacillota; class Clostridia; order Eubacteriales; family Peptococcaceae; genus Desulfofalx; species Desulfofalx alkaliphila. The sequence goes on from NZ_JONT01000001.1 coordinate 217,132, forward strand.
AATGCCGGTTAACTTTGAAACTGTAGAAGTTACAACTGATATTCTTCTTCTCGGCGGCGGTATGGCTGCATGTGGTGCTGCTGTAGAGGCTGCTTATTGGGCACAAAAGCATGGGTTAAAAGTAACCCTGGTTGATAAAGCTGCTATTGATCGTTCTGGTGCTGTTGCCATGGGTCTGTCTGCTATTAACCAGTATCTGGGCCTGGCAAAGGGCGAGAACACTGTAGAAGATTACGTTCACTATGTTAAGAACGACTTAATGGGTATTGCACGTGATGACTTGGTTTACAACATTGCCCGTCACGTTGACTCTTCCGTTCACCTGTTCGAAAAGTGGGGTCTCCCCATCTGGAAGAACGACGAAGGTAACTACGTGCGCGGTGGCCGTTGGCAAATCATGTTAAACGGTGAATCCTACAAGGTAATCGTAGCTGAAGCTGCTAAGAACGCCCTTGGTGTAGACAACATCTATGAGCGTGTTTACATTGTAGACCCCATCATGGACGGCGACAGAATTGCCGGTGCCATTGGCTTCAGTACCCGTGAAGAAAAAATTTATGTATTCAAAGCTAAAGCTGTATTGGCTGCCATGGGCGGTGCCGTTGGCGTATTTAAGCCTCGCTCCACCGGTGAAGGTTTAGGCCGTTCCTGGTACCCACCATTCAGCTCTGGTTCATCCGCATACTTTACCATGGTTGCCGGTGCTGAAATGACTTGTCAAGAAGTTCGTTTCATTCCGGTGCGCTTTAAAGACGCCTATGGCCCTGTTGGCGCCTGGTTCTTGCTCTTTAAATCCAAAGCAACCAACGGATTTGGCGAAGAGTACATGGTAACCCGTCGCAGTGAGTTAGAAAACTGGGGACCATATGGTAAGGTTAAGCCAATTCCTGCTAACTTACGTAACTACCTCGGCATGCTGGATGTAAACGACGGTAAAGGACCTCTATACATGCAGACTGCTGAAGCTATTGCTAACTTAGCTAAAGACTATAAAGACGATCCTAAGGCCTTCAAGAAGAAGATGAAGCAATTAGAAAGCGAAGCTTGGGAAGACTTCCTCGACATGACTGTATCACAGGCTATTCTGTGGGCAGCTTGCAACATTGCTCCGGAAGAAAAAGCTTCTGAAATTGCTGCTGCTGAGCCTTACTTCATCGGTTCACACTCCGGTGGATCAGGTGCTTGGGTAAGCGGTCCGGAAGACATTGCTCCTGCAGAGTACAAGTGGGGCTATGCTAACATGACCACCGTTAAGGGTCTGTTTGCAGCCGGTGACGCTTCCGGTGCATCCAGCCACAAATTCTCCTCCGGCTCACACGCTGAAGGACGTATTGCTGCTAAGGCTATGGTTAAGTTCTGCGTTGAAAACCCAGAAATGCCGAACGTTGACCCAGCCAAGGTAGAAGAACTGAAGGCTAAGATTCTCAAGCCCATGGTTCTCTTTGAAGAGAAGAGCGGCTTCACCACTGACCCAGATGTGAACCCTGAGTACATTGTGCCGAAGCAATACATGTTCCGTCTGCAAAAGCTGATGGACGAGTATGTGGGCGGTTGCTCAGCTAACTTCTCCACCAGTAAGACCTTACTGGAAAAGGGTCTTGAGTATCTGTTGATGCTGAAAGAAGACTCTGAAAAACTGGTAGCCCGCGATCTCAACGAACTGATGAGAGCATGGGAAAACATCCACAGAACACTACAGGCTGAATCACACATTCGCAGTGTACTGTTCCGTGAAGAGACCCGTTTCCCAGGCTACTACTTCCGTGCTGACTTACCGAAACTGGACGAAGAAAACTGGCTGTGCTTTGTAAACTGTAAGTACGACGCAGAAAAAGGTGAATTTGAAGTATTCAAGCGCGACATCATCAGACTGCTCGACTAATACAGTTTAAATAACTAGATAGTTAAATTTAAGATGGCCCGTGGCCGCGCTGGCCACGGGCCATTAAAATAAGCATAGAGCGTTTGGCCTGTGTCGATGTGAGGCCTTTTGACTCCAGGTGGCCTTACGGCACCTGGAATTTTATTTTCTGTGAATAGCCCTAAGCTTGTTAATAAAAGAAGTGCCTATCCAACTACACTGGACTAGGGAGTGAGAAAATGGAGAATAAAACTATATTAGTGGTAGGTGGAGGTATCAGTGGGATTACTGCCGCCACCGAGGCAGCAGAGGCCGGTTGTGAAGTCTTTTTAGTGGAAAAGAATTCCTACCTGGGCGGCAAGGTATCGCAAATTAACCAGTACTTCCCCAAAATGTGCCCTCCTAACTGCGGCTTGGAAATTAACTTCCAGCGCATTAAAAAGAACCCCAGAATTAAGGTGCTAACGCTTGCAGAGGTGGAAAGCATTTCGGGTTCAGAGGGCAATTTTGATGTTAACATTAAGTTAAACCCCCGTTTTGTAAACGGTAACTGCACAGGCTGCAACAAATGCACCGAAGTGTGTCCTGTCGAGCGTGCCAACGACTTTAACTTTGGCTTAGACAAAACCAAGGCCATTTACTTGGCTCATCCCTTTGCTTTCCCCATGAAGTATGTTATAGATGCCAAGGCCTGTGAGGGTGCTTCCTGTGGTAAGTGTGTTGAAGCATGTGAATATAAGGCCATAGATTTAAACATGGAAGCTAAAACAATGACTGTTAATGTCGGTGCCATCATTTGGGCTACCGGCTGGAATTCCTATGATATGGCCAAAATCAGCAACTACGGCGGCGGTCGCTATGAGAATATGATATCTAATATCATGATGGAGCGTATGGCTTCACTGACCGGCCCCACCGGAGGTAAAATTATACGCCCTTCAGACAATGCTGAGCCCAAGAAAATAGCCTTTGTTCAATGTGCCGGTTCCCGGGATCAGAATTATCAAAAGGCTTGCTCATCGGTATGCTGTATGGCTACCCTAAAACAGGTTAACTATGTGCGGGAACAAAATCCTGATGCCGACATTACCATTTACTTCATGGATATAAGGGCCATGGGTAAGCATGAAGACTACTACCAAAAGGTAATGGAGAAAGAGGTTAAGCTGATAAAAGGTAAGCCCAGTGAAATCAAAGAAAACCCAGACAATAAGAACCTAATTGTACTGTCTGAAGATCAGTTTACTCAGGAAATTACCACTCTGGAATATGATATGGTTGTACTGGCCACCGGAATGGCCCCGGCAACTGCTGAAGACAAGGTGCCTGCAGAGTTAAATTATGATGTAGACGGTTTTCTCATTGCCGGACCTCCAACACCTGGCATTTACGGCGCCGGCTGCACACGGAAGCCTGGCGATGTAGCATCTTCAGTACAGGATGCCACCGCTGCAGCGCTGAAGGCTATACAATCTACGGTGAGGAGGTAAGATGATGGACAAAAAGATTGGAGTTTATATCTGTACTGGCTGTGGTATCGGGGAAGCTGTTGATGTAGACGCCCTAGCCAAAGTAGCCACTAAAGAATATAAGGTTCCAGTTTGTAAAACAGATTCCTTCCTCTGTGGTTCCGAAGGCGTTGATTTAATTAAAGCCGATATCGAAGGCGAAGGTATTAATACCATCGTTATTGCTGCATGCTCGAACCGGGTTAACAATGATGTGTTTAATTTCGGCAGCGACAAAATTGTAGAGCGTGCCAATTTAAGAGAGCAGGTTGCCTGGGTTCACGAGGCGGATGATGAAGATACCACCATGTTGGGTGAAGACGTAATTCGTATGGCATGTGTAAAGGCCAAAGCAGTTGAATTACCGGACCCTTATGTTGTTGAAAATGTTTCTAAGGCCATATTAGTGGTCGGTGGCGGTATGGCAGGTATCACCGCTGCCCTGGAATCTGCCAAGGCCGGTTACAAAACTGTGCTGGTGGAAAAAGAGGCTACCTTAGGTGGCTGGCTAAACAAACTGTATAAGGTAACCCCCTTGGGCGCCCCCTATACTGACATAGAGGATCCCAACGTTGAAGCCAGGGTTAAGGAACTGGAGGATAACCCCAACGTTACCATATACACCTCTGCTAAAATTGTTAAGATTGAAGGCGCCCCGGGTATGTTTGATGCCACCATTGCAGCCAACGGCAGTGAAGTGGCTGAAAGGGTGGGTGCCATTGTGCTGGCTTCCGGCGCTGTGCCCGTAGACAATGCTAAATTGGATTACTTGGGTTATGGCCAGTACAAGAACGTTATTACCCATGCCGAATTTGAGGAAATGGCAAAGAACGGTAAGATTGTGCGCCCATCAGATGGGCAAGAGGCCAAAAAAGTTGCCTTTATCCAGTGTGCCGGTTCCAGGGATAAAGATCGCTTACCATACTGTTCTGCCGCCTGCTGTGTTGAAACCTTAAAACAAGCGACCTATCTAAGTGAATTAAACAGCGATGCCATTGCTTATATCTTCTATAAAGATATTCGTGCTTCCGGTACCTACGAACATTTCTATGAGAAGGTGCAAGGAACCGGTGCAGTATTTATTAAGGGCGATATCACCGGCATGAGTGAGGCCGGGGACGGAACCCTTAATCTGGAATCAGAAGATGTGCTCTTGGGTGGAAAGGCCAGCCTTGAAGGGGTTGACCTGGTGGTCTTGGCCACCGGTATGGTGCCCACAACAGCCTTTGGTAAAGAAGTTGTGATTGAAACAGAAGCAGAGGATGAAGCTGCGGCTGCCAAAGAGGAAGAAGAAGAAAAGGCAACACCGGATACCATTATAGCTTCGGATATTCTGAATTTGGGATACAGACAGGGTCCTGAATTGCCTACCCTCAAGTATGGGTTCCCGGATTCACACTTTATTTGCTTCCCATATGAAACACGGCGGACCGGAATATACGCCTGCGGTACCGTACGTGCCCCGATGGACATGGCTAAGGCAATAACCGATGCCACCGGTGCTGCATTGAAGGCTATCCAATGCGTTGAAGCTACCGCCGTGGGTGCGGCAGTACACCCAAGGAGCGGTGATTTGTCTTACCCAGATTTTAACTTAAATCGCTGCACCCAGTGTAAACGGTGTACAGAAGAGTGCCCATTCGGAGCTATTAACGAAGATGAGAAAACAAACCCGCTACCGAACCCCACCCGCTGCAGAAGATGTGGTACCTGCATGGGTGCATGTCCGGAACGGATTATCTCCTTCAAGAACTACTCAGTACCGATGATCGGCAATATGATTAAAGCCATTGAAATACCGGAAGAAGATGAAGAAAAACCAAGAATTCTGGTATTTGCCTGTGAAAACGACGCCATTCCGGCCTTGGATATGGCCGGTATCAACCGTGCCAAGTACAATCCATGGGTTCGTATAGTACCTGTCAGATGTCTGGGCTCACTGAACCTGGTATGGATTGCCGACGCAATGAGTAACGGATTTGACGGCGTACTGCTGATGGGTTGCAGGCATGGTGAAGATTACCAGTGCCACTTCATGAAGGGTAGCGAACTGGCAGAGATTCGTCTGTCCAAGGTGTCAGAAACACTGGACCGTCTGGGCTTAGAATCTGAGCGTGTTCGCACCGCTGAAGTGAATATCATGGACTTCCTGGAAGTACCAAAATTATTAGACCAGTTTGCTGAAGATCTAGATGAGCTGGGTCCAAACCCAATGAAGGACTTTTAAAAGAAGGACTTCTAAAAAAGGCACCCTGTGTAAGTCACAGGGTGCCTTGCCATTGGGTCCCGTAATTATACCCCTATGGGCCCTATAAATCACTCAAGGGACTAAGCATTTTATCCGGTTTGTTCTTCCGGGCACGGTTGGTAAATCTATAAAAAACAAATCATTTTATTAGAGGAAATTGTAAATATATGTAGAAATCATTCTTTACAGTATATTTATTATTTGCACTGGTTAGTGTTTTCGGAGGAATTTGTTTTGAGAAAAATAGGCATTGAATTTTTAAAAGAAGGCATGAAGGTAGCTCGACCGGTTTACAATAACAACGGCCAGGTGTTGTTAAATGCCGGCGTGCTACTAAATAAAAAATACATCTCTAAACTTAAAGAGTTAAATATACCGGCTCTTTATATTGATGATGGTTTACTTCCCGAGCTGGAAGTGGATGATATAATTGCTGAAGAAACCAGGGTTAAGGCCATCACTACCGTTAAGAACATAATGAATAAAGCGTCCAATTGTAAAATGTCTAAAAACATTATTATACCGGAGGCTGTTTTAGATTCTATTAATGATATACTGGATGATTTGTTAAACAATAAAAATATAATGGTAAACTTAACAGATATTCGCAGCAACGATGACTACGTTTTTGGTCATTCTGTAAATGTTTGTGTCTTGGCCTTGATCACCGGTATAGCAATGGGTTTTCCACGGAAGAAATTAATAGATTTGGCGGTGGGGGCCATATTGCACGACATTGGTAAAATGTGGGTACCCAAGGAAATATTGAATAAGCCAGGGAAATTGACAAGGGAAGAATTTGAGGTTGTTAAAAAGCATTCAGAATGGGGTTATGAAATTTTAAGAAATAAGGCCAATGTAAGTATTATATCCTGTGCTGCCGTATATCAACATCATGAGCGTTATAACGGTCAAGGTTACCCCCAGGGTTTGGTGGGTGATCAAATTCATGAACTGGCTCAAATCATTGGTTTGGTGGATATGTATGATGCAGTGGCATCTAATCGGGTATATAGAAAGGCATTCCCGGCCCACGAGGCCTTTGAATTGATAGCTGCTTCCGGCGACTATCTCTTTAGATATGATATTGTTGAAGCCTTTTTAGATCACGTGGCTGCATACCCGGCAGGTACCCTGGTGCTGCTAAATACAGGAGAACATGCCGTGGTGGTGGAAACCCCGGTGGGAATGTCTTTACGCCCTAAGGTAAAATTGCTTTATGATGCAGAGGGAAACCCCATAACCGAGAAGGTTTATATAAATTTAAGTGAGGTAGTTAATATAACTATTAAGCGATTGTTGGAGGACGATGAAATAGCGGCTTTGAAAAGAGCAACTTCATAAGGCGAGCAAAAACCTTCCTAGCATGAAGGTTTTTTGTTTTTATTCATTGAATATATAATTTTAGTTTATTGATACTATAAAAAAGAGGTGATAAAATGCCTAAGACTTCAAAAAGCAAGTTTTCTATCATCTTTACCGTCTTATTGGTTATATTACTTGTGTTTGCTGCCGGTTGCACCAAGGAAGGTAATAATGAACAGTCCGAAAACAAGAACAGCCAACCGCCCATCAGTGAAGGCGTTGAAATGTCACTGCCGGGGGTGGGGCCAAATACCATTGCTGAAATAGTTGAAGCAGCCAGTCCCGCTGTGGTTAAAATTGAAACGGTGGTCATAGAAGAGACCCAAAATCCCTTTCTTAATGATCCCTTTTTTAGACAATTCTTCGGTGTACCCCAACAGCCCCAATATCAAGAACGTACAGGCCTTGGGTCGGGGTTTATAATATCCCAGGAGGGCTATATTTTAACCAATGAGCATGTGGTGGACGGTGCCAAGGAAATACAGGTGAGGATTAAGGGCAGGGATAAACCTGTGCCGGCCAAGGTTATAGGTGCGGACTTTGATTTGGACTTAGCTGTGTTAAAAATACCGGGCTCTAAGGATTTGCCTACTCTAAAGATGGGCAGTTCAGAGCAAATTCGGGTGGGCAATTGGGTGATAGCCATTGGCAGTCCCTACGGCCTGGAAGACACAGTGACAGTGGGGGTAATAAGTGCCAAGGAACGTCCGGTTAGTGTGCAGGACCGCCACTATAAACACCTGCTGCAGACCGATGCATCCATTAACCCAGGCAATAGCGGCGGCCCCCTGTTGAATTTACAAGGAGAAGTTGTGGGGATAAATACGGCGGTAAATGCCCAGGCCCAGGGCATCGGATTTGCCATTCCCACCAGTACGGTTAAAGAAGTGTTGGACGATTTAATAGAAGAAGGACGTGTGGTGCGCCCTTGGATGGGTGTGCAGATACAAACGGTAACCCCTGACTTGGCTCAGTATTTCAGACTTAATCAGGACTGGGGAGTGGTCATAACCATGGTACTCAGAGGCAGCCCTGCGGAAAAGTCCGGCCTCAAAACCGGTGACGTGATTGTAGCCTTGGACGGTGAGCGGGTAGAGAATACTGATAAGCTCACCGATATTGTGCGGGCCAAGCAGGTGGGAGACCCGCTGGAGGTGGAAATAATCAGAGACGGTAAAAGGGCTCAGGTTAAGCTGATTGTTGAGGAGCGCCCGGCAGACAGCAGGTAAAATCATTGACGCAACACCGCCCCTAGGGCGGTGTTTATTTTTTTCATAAGCGGAAAAAATAAGCCCATGAGAATAAAACTTCCCTATGGTAAAGGCTTTATAAATGCAGAAATTGAGGATGCCAATCTTGCAGGTGTCTTGCTGCCGAAGACAGTTAATAATAGAAAGCCCGCCCATGAGATTATAGCCACTGCCCTGTCCAATCCCATTGGCAGCCCTTCGTTGTTGCAAATGGCCAGGGAAATGGCACCCTGCAGCACTGCCATCATTGTCAGTGATATAACCAGACCCCTTCCTTACCGCCAATTGTTACCGCAGATATTTTCTCAATTACACCGGGCAGGCATAACCAGGGACAAGATAACAATTGTAATAGCTACGGGCTGTCATCGCCCTAACAGCCGGGAAGAAACGGCGGAAATGCTTGGCAGGGAGGTGGCCAATGGCTATAAAATAATTAATCATTGCTGTGACAGCCACTTAGTTAAGGTAGGCAGTTTAAGTGACGGTACCCCCTTACTGATAAATAAAACTGTGGCTGAGGCCCGTTTGAAAATAGCCCTGGGCACTATCATTCCGCACAAAATGGCCGGTTTTTCCGGGGGATCCAAATCCATCTTGCCCGGAATAGCCGGCAGAAAAACCATTGAATATAACCATGCCAAGCTCAATCATCCCCAGGCAAAAACGGGCAATTGGCAAAATAACCCGGTTCGAAAACAAATGGATGAGGCTGCCAGAATGGTTGGTTTAAATTTTATTCTCAATGTAGTAACAGATATTGAAGACCAATTGGCATATGCGGTGGCCGGCGACGTGGTGCAGGCTTGGCAAACCGGGGTTAAACACTGTCTGGAGTTAAATAAGGTGGATGTGCCCCACAGGTGTGAAGCGGCCATCATCAGCTGTGGGGGTTACCCGCGGGATTTAAACGTGTATCAGGCCATAAAACCGATGGTTAACGCTGCCAAGGTAACCGCCAAAGGTGGAACCATAGTGGTATGTGCCCGCTGTCAGGAAGGTTATGGCGATAAAATTTTTAGTCGTTGGTTAAAGGAATCGAATGAGGCCGGTGATATGATCGAAAGGTTTAGACGGCAGTTTGTGCTGGGGGGCCACAAGGCCTATGTGTTGGCAAAGTTAGTGAATGATGTGGAAGTGGTATTGGTATCAGATTTGTCACAAAAGGAAACAGAATTACTGTACTTTAACTATAAGCCTAACCTAGCCAGGGCCCTAGAATACTTAAAGGAAAAACACGGCCCAAGCTATCGGGCCTGGCTAATGCCCTATGCAGGGCTCTTGTTAATAGAATAAGCTTTGTTTTGCCACTATTTTAGTTAATTAGTTATTGCAAAGGGTTAGCGGGGCGTATATAATTGATAGTGAAAATAATTCTCTTTAACGATGATAATCAGTGTCAGCCGGAGGTGCGAAATGACTCTTGATAAGGTAAAAAGAGGGCAGCAAATTGTAATCCGCAGCATTCAAAATGAACTGGCCCGCTTGCAAGCAGTCCGCTTTGGTTTAACAGAGGGAGCGGTGGTTACTTGTCAGGAAGTGGTTCCGGCAGGTCCGGTGGTGGTAAGGCGTGCACAGCAAGAAATTGCCATCGGCCGTGATATTGCCCGCGGTATTGATGTTGAGCTTGTATAAAAATATTACACCAGAGGTAGCAAAGTGAAAGATGTGAACATTGCCATAATCGGTAATCCCAATGTGGGAAAATCGGTTGTTTTTAATTATCTTACAGGAAAATACGTTGACGTTTCAAATTACCCTGGAACAACCATGGATGTTATTTGTGGACGGCAAGGTAGATATATTTTTACTGATACCCCCGGGATTTATGGCCTGTCTGACATCAGTGATGAAGAAAGGCTGGCCCGGGATATTATTTTGCGCTCAGATCTTGTTATTAACGTGGTTGATGCAGTACATTTGGAGAGAGATCTTTTTCTTACCCAGCAGTTGATAGATACAGGCACTCCTATTATAGTGGTATTGAACATGATGGATGAGGCCAAGGCCAGGGGAATCTACATAAAAACCGATGTACTGGAAGAGGAACTGGGTGTGCCGGTATTACCGGCGGTGGCTATGGACGGGGAAGGGCTGGGCCGTCTATTTAATAAAATATCCCTGGCCAGGGTGGGGAAGGCTACCCCCCAGCTACAAACTTTGCTGGGAAGCGGTGATTTGCCCACGGCCGCAGCCTTAATGGTGGCCGAAGGTGATAGGGAGGTGGCAGCAAGATATAATGTTGCCCCCGGAACACATCGCGATACCATATATGGCAGGCGTCGAGAGCGCATTAATCAGGTGATTGCCAAAACAATGAGGCAAATTAAGGTGGCGTCCACAACCGGTGAAATAATAGGTGGGCTGATGTTGCGCCCACTGACGGGCATTCCGCTCTTGTTAATCACCTTGGCCTTAATGTATTTAATTATTGGTGTTTTTGTGGCGCAAACGGTGGTTGATTATACCGAAGGGGTATTGATGGAAGAGTATTATGAACCCTTGGTGCGCCACCTTATAGGCATGGTGGTGGCAGAAGATAACCCTTTATGGGTATTGCTGGTGGGTAGGTTTGGTGTCCTTACAATGGCTGTGACGCTGTTATTTGGACTGCTTTTGCCCTTGATAGTCGGTTTACATTTGGTATTATCGGCCCTTGAAGACAGCGGTTATCTTTCACGCATTGCCGCTCTGTTAGATAGGGTGTTAATGGGAATGGGATTAAACGGACAGGCTGTAATTCCCTTAATACTTGGTTTTGGCTGTGTGACAATGGCCACCATTACCACCAGAATGTTGGGTACAGACCGGGAAAGACTAATTACCATTTTCCTACTGGCCTTTGCAGTGCCATGTTCTGCACAGTTGGCTATTATAACCGGTATGTTGGCCGGCTTGGGTTTCTTTTATATGTTGGCCTATATGCTAATTATCTTTACAGCAATGGTCAGTGCCGGGGCCGTGCTGGCCCGTGTGCTGCCGGGAACTTCCAGTCTCTTGTGGATAGATTTGCCGCCCTTGAGGTTGCCGCGGCTTAGTAATGTATTGAGAAAAACCTGGGTTAAGTCTTCAGAATTTATAAGAGAGGCGGCGCCGCTCTTTGCAGGCAGTGCACTGGTCCTGGGAGCCTTGGATGTAACCGGGGGTTTAGAAGCCATTGAAAACAGCTTGGTACCGCTCACCGTTACCTGGTTGGGTTTACCTAAGGAGGTGGCCGGTAGTTTTATAATGGGCTTTATTCGCCGGGAATTTGGTACCGCCGGTTTATTTACTTTTCCCATGAGTGATATACAAAAGTTTATTGCTCTAACAACATTAACATTTTTTGTTCCTTGTTTGGCCACAGCTATGATAATATTTAAAGAGCGGGGTTGGAAGCAAGGTGCTGCCATTTGGCTGATTATTTTTGCCCTGGCCTTTATTATAGGCGGAATTGTAGCAAAAACCATTGCTTTACTTGGCAGTATTGAAGGAGCTGCAGTAATGCCAATGTTAGCCGGTCTAACTCTGCTCATTTTAGTGCTAGTGATGAGGCTCAGCTGGCTAAATGATCGCTTTTCAAAAATGTAAACAAATCAATAAATAAGGTGAACTGGATGAAAAGGGCTAATGCAGTATTTATTTGTGTGCTATTAACCTTACAATTTTTCATGGCCGATGGAGCCTGTGCAGAACCCCAGGTGGTTGGAGAATCAGCGGTACTTATGGATGCAAAAACCGGTCAAGTACTGTACCAGAAGAATCCCGACAAAAAAATGTACCCGGCAAGTACCACCAAAATGCTCACTGCCTTGGTGGCCTTGGAGAGGGGTAACTTAGAAGATGAGGTTACCGCAAGCAGCAATGCAGTGAACACCGCCGGTTCTGCCATAGGGCTGCAAACGGGTGAAAAACTGACGCTGGAGCACCTCTTGTATGCATTGATGCTTGTTTCGGCCAACGATGCGGCAGAGGCCATTGCTGAGCACCTTGCCGGCACTGTGGAACAGTTTTGCCATATAATGAATGACACGGCAAGGCTAATGGGGGCTCGCAATACACACTTTACCAATCCCCACGGGCTACCTGACGAAAACCATTATACCACTGCCTATGATTTAGCGGTTATCGCACGACATGCCATGAAAAATACAGAGTTTATGAAAATAGCCGGTGCTAAATCAAAAATAATTTCTAGGGATGACCCCGAGGCATGGACCGATTTATACAATCACAACAGTTTACTGAGCCGTTATGAACATGCGGTGGGTATAAAAACCGGATACACCAGGGTAGCTCAGCAGTGCATAGTTGCTGCAGCGGAAAAGGACGGCAGGGAGCTAATTGCGGTGGTGTTGAAAACAAAAGGTGTAAACATTTGGTCGGATGCCATCACCTTGCTGGAATATGGTTTTAACAATTTCCAACCCCATAAGTTAATTGACATGGGTGAGGTTGTAGACCGGGTGAAGGTTAACTATAGCAAAGAAGAGATTGATTTGGTGGCCGCTGACCATCTTTATTACAACTTTCCTGTTGGATATCAACCCAATTTGGTACAGGAGTTAGAACTTTATGATGAACCGGAGGCGTCCTTGGATTCAGGCCAGGTGTTGGGAAGCTTGCTGCTGTACGAGGGTGATCATTACCTTACAGAGGTGGAAGTGTTGGCGTCAAAAGAGGTTAAACGCCCCCTAAGCACCTATTGGTGGTTTTGGGTAGGTATAATGACCACAACTACTCTGCTAATGGTAACAGTTTTGTACTTGTTTATGAAACTAAAAAGACTAAAATTCAGGCGTATCAGATAATTGTTGACATTACAGAAACTACCACATATACTGATAAAAAGTCTTGGTGGTGTTGAAAATTGAAAGAAGTTATAAACGATGTGGGGGCCAAGCTTCGTTCTAGGGAATATAAGTTAACACCCCAACGGAAGCTGATATTAAAGGTGTTGTTAGAAAACAGAGATCAGCATTTAAGCGCAGAGGATATATTTACGCTGGTGAAGAAAAAGGCGCCGGATGTTGGTTTGGCCACTGTTTACCGCACCTTGGAGCTTTTTTCCGAAAATGATATCATTCGCAGTGTTAATTTTGGTGACGGTAAAAAGAGATATGAATTTGGCCACCATCAAGAGGGTCACCATCATCACCACGCCATTTGCTTAAAATGCGGCCAAATTATAGAAATAAATGAAGATCTGCTGGATGAGCTGGAAAATCAGGTTATTAATGACCACAATTTTAAAATTACCAATCACGAGTTGAAGATTTTTGGCTACTGTTGTGATTGTAATAAAAAGTAGATTAGCGTAAATATACAAATTCACACCGCAGCGGTGTGAATTTGTATATTTGTAGCAAACTCACACCTACCACCATAAAATATAGAGAGGTGGTATAGAGTGAGAAGCAACAAAAAAATCGGCCTGGCCCTGGGGGGAGGCTTTCTTCGTGGAGCAGCCCATATCGGTGTGCTGCGCGTGCTGGAAAAGGAGGGTTTTAAGCCTGACATGGTGGCCGGAACCAGTGCCGGGAGCATAGTGGCTTCACTGTATGCGGCGGGCTGGTCCGTTGATCGCATTGAAGATATGGCTTTATCATTAAGTGCCAAAGAAGTGTACGATGATGATTTGTCAACACTGGTAAATATAGGGTTGATAGCTGCCGGCAGCATTACCGGCATATTTAAACTACCCTGGCCCTTTAAAAGGCCCCTGGGTTTAATGAAGGGAAAAAGGCTGCAAAAATTTTTAGATAACAACTTGCAAGACCAGGAATTTAAAGATTTGCAAATGCTCTTAGCCATAACTGCGGTGGATGTAAATTGTGGTACCAAGGTTATATTTGTCCATGAACCGGTGCGCATCAGCGCCGCTCTGGATGAGGTATATTTACGCAAAGGTCGGGTGGCAGATGCGGTAAGGGCCAGCACAGCCGTGCCGGGCTTGTTTGAGCCTAAAACAATAGGCAATTACCAACTGATTGACGGCGGTTTAAGGGAACAGGTGCCTGCTGAAGTGCTGCATAAACTAGGGGCTGATGTTGTGTTGGCAGTTGATGTGGGTTATGACGGTGACCCCTATACCCGGGTCAACAGTATATTCCATGTGTTATTACAAACACTGGATATTATTCGGGCCGATGCCATTAAGCGGGAGTTGAGTCAATACGCAGATCTGGTATTAAGACCTCCCTTATCAAAGATCAGTCCCATGGACTTTCACCGCATACCCTTTGCCATAGCCCAGGGCGAAAAAACGGCCAGAGAGATGCTGCCGGAGATAGAGAAATTATTTAGATCTAGCTAGTGGGGTGATTTCAAATGCCCGTGGACTATCACCTGCATACCGCCCGCTGCGGTCATGCCAGTGGAACCATGGAAGAATATCTAAAGGTTGCAGTGGACAAAGGTATAACTGAAGTAGGTTTTGCAGACCATATTCCCATTTACTGGCTGCCCCCGGAGCAAAGGGATGGGGGTTTAGCCATGGCCAGTGAAGAGTTGCCGGCTTATGTGGTAGAGGTGAACAACTTACAAGAAATCTACCCCCAATTGAACATTAAATTGGGCTTGGAGGTAGACTATATTCCCGGCCACCTGCATACCGCCCGGCAATTGATAAAATCGTTGCCATTGGATTATGTGCTGGGCTCGGTACACTACGTTGAAGGTTGGGGTTTTGATAATCCTGATCTTATTGGGGAATATAAGAAGTGGGATTTAACAGAACTCTACCACAAATATTTTGAACTTGTTCGTCAAGCGGCAGCCAGCGGCCTTTTTGACATCATTGCCCACACCGACTTAATAAAAAAATTCGGTTACCGCCCCAACATGGACCTAAAACCCATTTACCGAAAGCTTGCCTCTACCTTCAGGGAGTGTGGCGTCTGTGTGGAGGTGAATACGGCGGGCTTGAGGGTGCCTGCCGGGGAATGTTACCCCTGCATAGAATTACTGCAAATGCTTTATCGGTATGGTGTGCCTGTGACCACCGGTTCCGATGCCCACAAACCGGAGCAGGTGGGTGAAGGACTTGACTTGGCCATTAACTTAATTAAATCGGTGGGCTACACCAAGATCACAGTTTTTAAAAATAGAAAAAGGCGATACATAGAAATATAGGGCCATCCTATCTTAATAGGACAAAGGTCCTATTTTTTCTTTTTCTTCCAGCGGTGGAAGGATTTTTAACACCAATTGTTGAATAAAAGTGGAGTGAAGTGGAGGAAAGTGGTGGATAATAACCCGTCAGTGGGGTGACTGGGCATGTTCATGGGTGAATACTCGCATACAATTGACAGTAAAGGAAGGCTAATTATTCCTGCCCGCTTCCGCGAAGGTCTGGGAGACAAGTTTGTTGTGACCAAAGGACTCGATAACTGCCTTTTTGTATACCCACAGCCTGAATGGGCTGCCTTGGAACAAAAACTTAAGTCGCTGCCCTTTACACGGGCAGATGCTCGGGCCTTCGTTAGATTTTTCTTTTCCGGTGCCACCGAGAGCAATCTGGATAAACAAGGGAGGGTATTATTGCCTTCTAATTTGCGTGAGTATGCCCAGTTGTCTAAAGATGTGGTGGTTTTAGGGGTATCATCACGGGTGGAAATCTGGTCTAAGGAGCGGTGGGATGAATACAACACCGCTGCAGGCCAATCCTTTGAGCAAATAGCTGAAAAAATTGTAGATTTGCTTTAGCAGCTTAAAGGGAATAACTAAGGACATAAACTACTTTGAAAGGTGAGTCTTGCAATTGGATTTCTACCATGAGCCTGTGATGTTGGAAGAAGTGATGGAGGGGCTAAAACTAAAGCCCGGCGGTGTATATGTGGACTGCACCTTAGGCGGTGCGGGGCATAGCAGCGAAATTTTGAGGCGCACTGCCCCCGACGGCCGGCTGATTGGTTTAGACCAGGACCCGGAGGCATTGAAAGCGGCAAATAAACGGTTGTTGGAATTTGGCCGCCGGGTGACCACCGTCAGGGCAAATTTTTCCGACCTGCAGAGGGTACTCCAAGAACTAAATGTGACCCAGGTGGACGGCATACTGTTTGACCTGGGAGTTTCTTCACCCCAGCTGGATAACCCCGCAAGGGGGTTCTCCTATATGCATGATGCCACCTTAGATATGCGCATGAATCCTGACCAATCCTTCACAGCAAAGGACCTGGTTAACAGTTTTTCGGAAGATGAACTGTTCGGTATAATCCGTGACTACGGTGAAGAAAAGTGGGCCAAGAGAATAGCGCGTTTTATTGTTGAACAGCGGCAAAAACAACCCATTAATACCACCTTTGAGTTGGTAGAGATAATCAAAAGGGCGATACCAGCCGCAGCAAGACGCTCTGGACCACACCCCGCCAAACGCACATTTCAAGCTATACGCATCGCAGTAAATGATGAATTAAATATCTTAACGACTGCTTTTTCCCAAGCAATTGACGCCTTGAAGCCAGGGGGCAGATTGTGCGTCATTACCTTTCATTCGTTAGAGGATCGCATTACCAAAGATTTGTTTAAATATAAGGCGGCTCCCTGTACATGTCCGCCGCGGCTACCGGTCTGTACCTGTGGCAAAAAGTCAGAAATAAAAATAATTACCCGCAAACCAATAGAATCTTCAACTGCCGAAGTGGCGCAAAACCCACGGGCGCGCAGTGCAAAATTAAGGATTGCAGAAAAACTGGCATAGGTTCTAAATTGCCGGGAGGGTGAATAAATTTTGGTATTAGCAAGGGAAAGTAAGGAATATAGCCTATCGCAAGAGGAAATTAAACAGCCACCTCAGCCCCAAAGACAAGGGCGGCGGGCCTTTCGTCGCTCGGTGGTAAAACAAAAGCTTGTGCTCACTGCCATGGTGTTGTGCTGCTTTGTGATGGGGGTTATGGTGGCTTACTACTATGCCCAAGTTGCCTATGTGGGGTACAAGATTGACTTGCTACAGGGTAAGCTGGCAGAGTTGAGGATTGAGAGTAACAATCTGGAACAAGAGGTAAATAAGCTAGTATCGTTAAAACAGATAGAGGCCATTGCCATGGGTGAATTAGGCATGGTTAGACCCGACGGTGACAAGGTGGTATTGGTGGCCGGGACGTCAGTAACTCCGGAAACAGCAGGGGAAGAAAGGTCGGCCACACATAGGGACACCGCCTACCGGGACAGACCGCGGGAGAGCATCACCATGCAGGAAACACCCCAAGACCGGCAAACACAGCGCAACAGCATTATCCAAGCCTTTACCGAGATGGTGCAGCGTTGGAACTCTTAAGCTGAGTCACAGGGAGGCAGGGCCTTTACAGGAGGTTTGTAATGAGAACCACCAATATAGTCACACGTAAACGCATTGCCCTGCTGTTTTTGGGAGCAATTGTTCTCCTGTCGCTGCTAATGCTCAGGCTGGCTTGGATACAATTTGTACGGGGCGATGAACTGAGCCAAAAGGCAGCCTCCTATCGAATGCGGGAAGTACCCGTTGAAGCCAAAAGGGGAACGATATATGACCGCAATATGAATGAGCTAGTGACCAGCGTCAGCTCCGACTCGGTATACGCCATCCCTTCCCATGTGGAAAACAAAGAAGAAACGGCTAAACACCTGGCCCAGTTATTAAATATGGACGAAGAAACAATACTAAATAAATTAAAAAAACAGAGCTCCTTTGAATGGATTAAGCGCAAGATGGATTGGGATACCGCCCAGAAGCTAAAGGAGCTAAATTTAGAAGGAATCGGTTTTGCTGAAGAGAGCAGGCGCTTTTACACCCAGGAAGGGCTGGCCTCCCATTTGTTGGGCTTCACCGGGATGGATAACCAAGGGCTAATAGGGATAGAAAAAAGCTATGATGAGCAACTGATGGGCATACCCGGTCAAATTGTAGTGGAACATGATGCGGCCGGGCGGGAAATACCCCATGCCCTGCATCACTATATACCGCCTGAACAGGGCAATCACCTGGTTTTAACCATTGACCAAACCATTCAGTATTTTGTTGAAAGGGAACTGGATAAAATTGTTGCTGATTTCAATCCCACCAGTGCAGTAATTATAGTAATGGACCCCAATACCGGTGAAATTTTAGGGATGGGCAACCGCCCAACCTTTGATCCCAACAATTGGCAGGATTATCAATCCTCCATTTGGGATCGCAACCATGCCATTTGGTATAATTATGAGCCCGGTTCAACCTTTAAAATTATTACCGCAGCCGCTGCCTTGGAAGAAAATGCAGTGAAGTTAGATGATCATTTTTATGATCCCGGCTACATAAAGGTGGCAGATCGTCGCATCCGCTGCCATAAGGCCGGGGGTCACGGCAGTCAAAGCTTTCGGGAGGTGGTTTGCAACTCCTGCAACCCCGGCTTTGTTGAAGTTGGACTAAATTTGGGTGTAGAAAGGTTCTATAAATACATTACTGCCTTTGGTTTTAACCAACTGACCGGTATAGAACTGCCCGGCGAGGCCAAAGGGATCTTGATTAACGAAAAAAATGCCACCAACTTGAACATAGCCACCATGTCCATGGGGCAGTCAATTGCGGTAACTCCAATCCAGTTAATTAGTGCGGTTTCGGCTACCATTAACGGCGGCAACTTAATGAGGCCCTACATAGTAAAAGAAATACGCGACAGTGAAAATAAGGTGGTAAAAAATTTTAAACCCCAAGAGGTGCGGCAGGTTATTTCAGAGGATACATCTAAGCTGCTGAGGGAACTGCTGGAGGATGTTGTGTTAAACGGTACCGGTAGAAATGCCTATGTGGAGGGTTATCCCGCCGGGGGTAAAACCGGTACTGCCCAGGTGGTGGGTAGCAGCGGTGGCTATGTGAGCGGTAAGTATGTATCTTCCTTTGCCGGTTTTGCACCGGTGGATGACCCGCAAATTGCTGTACTGATCATGGTGCAAGAGCCTAAGGGCGGTATTTATTACGGCAGCCAGGTGGCGGCCCCGGTCTTTGCACCCCTGGCCAGGGATATTTTAAGGTATATGGGTATTCCTGAGACCAGGGACATGGAGCGTCCGGTGAGACCCTTTGAAACAGTTGAAAAGCAGGTGGAAACGGAAGTACCCAATGTGGTGAATTTGCCCTTGACTGAGGCCCAGAGGGAGTTAAGGGCAGCCGGGTTGGCCTTTCAAACCAAGGGTGAAGGCCAGGTGGTTTACCGGCAAACCCCAAAGGCCGGCGCAGTGGTGAAATCGGGTTCTACGGTGATAATTGATGTTAATCCCCCGGAAGATTTGCCTGAAGGCAAGGTCACCATGCCCAATTTACGCGGCTCAACCATAAAAGAAGCCGGGACGCTGTTAGAAAGCATTGGTTTGCGTATGCAACCCACCGGCACAGGCTTGGCGGTCAGCCAAAGCATAAAGGCAGGAACACAAGTTAATAAAGGTAGCACAGTGCAGGTAGAATTTAAGCCGCCCGGTGCCACACAGCAACAGCAAGAACAAACTCAGGTAAGGCCATAGAAAGCTATGGCCCCCTGAGTTTTTTAAAGATAGAAAGTTGCTTCAGGAAATATTTGCATAATATTTGGGAAACAATAGAAATAAGATAAATTAGGTACGACAGATGTAAGCTATGGCGAAAACTGAGTCAAATGGGGGGAGGAAAAAAATGCTGCTTAGCGAATTAGTGGTGAATATAAAGGTATTAGATAGCAAAGGTGATTTGGCGGTACCAATCAAAGGTATTGCCTATGACTCCCGCAAGGTGCAGCCGGGGTTTTTGTTTGTGGCTGTGCCGGGGTTTGTAACTGACGGTCACCACTATATAGACCAGGCCGTGGCCAAGGGTGCGGGAGCTTTGATTGTGGAAAAACCCTCGGAAGCGGATATTCCCACTGTCCAGGTGGAAGACAGCCGCTTGGCGCTGGCCCTGGTTGCGGCGGAGTTTTACAATCATCCTTCCCAAAGCTTAACCATAACCGGCATTACCGGTACCAATGGTAAAACAACCACCACTCACCTGGTGGCGGCCATATATAAGGCTGCCGGAAATAGGGTTGGTTTGGTAGGTACCATTCAAAATCTAATAGGCGGTAAGGAGGCACCGGCCAGCAACACTACGCCGGAGTCTTTGGATTTACAGCGCTTGTTTAATGATATGCTAAAGGCCGGCGTATCCCATGCTGCCATGGAGGTTTCATCCCATGCCCTGACACTGAACAGGGTTGCCGGGGTGGAATTTAACGCTGCGGTGTTTACAAACTTATCCCAGGACCACCTGGATTTCCATAGGGACATGGACGACTATGCTGCAGCCAAGGCAAAGCTTTTTACCCGGTCTCCTTTGGCGATAATTAATGCCGATGATGCCCGGTCCGGCCAAATGATTAAGGCCTCCACAGGGAAGGTAGTCACTTACGGTTTGAAAAACCAATCTGATGTGGGAGCCAAGGATATTAAAATAAGCACCCGGGGTGTTTCTTTTGTTACCACTGGCATATACGGCCAACATCGGTTAAACTTAAAGCTGACCGGCGAATTTAATGTCTATAATGCTTTGGCGGCCTTTACCGCTGGGATGGCCCAGGGCTTTAATGGGGAATTGGTGGTATCTGCCCTGGAAACAGTACCCGGCGTGGCCGGAAGGTTTGAGCTTGTGGACCAAGGTCAGCCCTTTGCAGTGGTGGTGGATTATGCCCATACCCCTGACGGTCTGGAAAACATATTAAAAACTGCTAAACAGATGGCAAAGAAGAGGTTGATATCGGTGTTTGGCTGTGGCGGTGACCGGGATCGAAGCAAAAGGCCCATTATGGGCCAAATAGGAACATCCTACAGCCATTTGGCAGTAATTACCTCAGACAATCCCCGTACCGAAGATCCACAGCAAATAATTGAGGATATTTTGATTGGGGTAAAAAGTCTTGCCAATGCCCAACACAAATATGAGGTAATACCCGACCGTCGAAAGGCCATTGCCTATGCCATAGGGGAGGCCGGCCCTGGAGATGTGGTAATAATTGCGGGTAAAGGCCACGAAACCTATCAAATTATAGGCAATAAAAAATATGATTTTGACGATCGCGCAGTTGCTGCCGAAGCTTTGGCATCGCTGGGATATCATCAAGAAAAACAGTAAGGTGGAAATGTATGAAAAAGGTTACCATAGGAGAAATTGTTTCTGCAGTTAAGGGAGATTTGCTGCAGGGAGATCCAAACAGGCCGGTGGAGCGGGTGAGCACTGACACCAGAAGCTTATTGCCGGGTGATATTTTTTTTGCACTGGTGGGAGCAAACCATGACGGGCATCAATATGCCCTGCAGGCGGTGGATAAGGGTGCTGCTGCACTGGTGCTGGCCAAGGCCATACCCGGTATTGACAGCAGGGTACCGGTAATAAAGGTGTCAGATACCCTGCTGGCCCTACAAGCTCTGGCAGCTTACAACCGGCGGCAATTTGACATTCCGGTGATAGCGGTTACCGGCAGTAACGGCAAAACAACCACTAAGGATTTGATATATTCAGTCTTAAGTCAGAAATATCGGGTACTAAAGACCAGGGGTAATTTCAATAATGAAATTGGCTTACCCCTTACCCTGTTAGAACTAAACGAAGAACATGACATGGCAGTGCTGGAAATGGGAATGCGTGGACTGGGGCAAATTGATGAACTGTGCAAAATAGCAGGCATTAATGCCGGCATTATAACCAATATTGGTGAAACCCACCTGGAGGTGCTTGGCAGCATAGAAAATATCGCCCAGGCAAAGGGAGAAATATTGCAAAATGTGCCCCCGGAAGGTTTTGGCTTGATACCGGCGGAGAGCCAAGAAGCCCTAAAACAGGCAGGGCGCTGTAGAGGTAAGGTGCTGACTTTTGGGTTGGATTGTGTCGGCGACTATGTGGCCGTTGACGTCCAGACGGGACGGTGCGGCAGCAGCTTTGTTGCTGTTACACCGGTGGGTGAACTCTTAATAAAACTGCCCTTGCCGGGGAGGCACAATGTTTCCAATGCCATGGCTGCCCTGGCGGTGGGTTTAAAAATGGGCTTAAGCTTAAACGAAGTTGCCACAGGCCTTGCCAAGGCAGAAATTTCAGATATGAGACTGCAAGTTATACATACCGGGAAGTTTACCATAATAAACGACGCTTATAACGCTAACCCCCAGTCAACTAAAGCGGCCCTGACCGCCTTGGCCGATTTGGCCGGCGAGCGCCGTCAAGTGGCAGTGCTGGGTAACATGTATGAATTGGGCCAGCGGGAACAGCAGGGACATTATGAAGTGGGTTTGGCGGCAAAGAACGTTGACATGTTAGTAACAGTGGGTCAGTTGGCAAAATATACTGCCCAAGGGGGCAGACTTTCCGGAATAAAGCCGGGGAACGTATATTGGTTTGCAGACAATGGTTCTGCTACTGATTTTTTAAAAAAAGCCCTTAAACCCCACGATGTGATATTAGTTAAAGGTTCCCGGGGGATGGGAATGGAGGAAATTGTAGAGTCCATTAAAGATATGTAGCCTTGGCACCTTGGCTTCTGCCCGGGCCCATGCTTGACCGTCATAAATGGGCACATTTTTGTGTTTGTTTGGGCTTTTGGGCATGAAATTAACAGGGGGCTTAGGCCCTTTGTCGGGAGGTCTCAGCTTGGAACAGATATATAAATATCTGGGCGTGGCTTTTATTATGGCCTTTGCCATTACGGCGGTTTTAGCGCCTCTATTTATACCGGTATTGAGAAGACTTAAATTCGGGCAGAACGTACGGGATGACGGACCGGCCAGCCATTTGAAGAAAAGCGGAACACCTACCATGGGTGGCGTAATTTTTTTAGTGGCCATTGCCATTGCCGGCTTAACCCTCTTGCGGCCGAAAATACCACTGCCGGGTGCCACCGAAGGGTTAGTGGTGCTGGCGGTGACACTGGGATTTGGTTTAATAGGTTTTCTCGATGATTTCATTAAAATTGGCATGAAAAGGTCATTGGGCCTGCGGGCACGGGAAAAATTATTGGGACAAATAATTTTGGCCCTGGGCCTGGCTTATATTGCGGTCTCTGTATTGGGACGGGGCACCGATGTGGTGATACCCTTTTCCGGTTTTTTTGTTGACAATGGCCTGCGATATGACCTTGGTTTAATTGGTTTTTTGCTATTTACCACCTTAGTGGTGGTGGGGACCACCAATGCCGTTAACTTAACAGACGGCTTGGACGGTCTTGCTTCCGGCACCACCCTGGTGGCCACCCTGCCCTTTATAGCCATTGCCCTTATTAGCGATAAGGCCGGTGTTGCATTGGTGTTGGCAGCGGTTGCCGGGGGCTGTTTGGGTTTTTTATTGTATAACCGCTATCCTGCAAAGGTGTTCATGGGTGATACCGGCTCACTGGCGTTGGGCGGAGCGCTGGGAGCAGCTGCAGTATTAACCCGCAGCGAGCTGTTCCTGGTAATTATTGGCGGTGTCTTTGTAATAGAAGCTTTGTCGGTGATGATTCAAGTTATATCCTTTAAAACCACCGGCAAACGTGTTTTTCGCATGAGTCCGCTACATCACCACTTTGAGTTAGGTGGCTGGTCTGAATGGCGGGTGGTGCTGACATTTTGGCTTGCAGCTGTCATCCTTGCGGTTGTGGGGTTAGCGGCCCTATATAACTTAACTTAGGAGAGTAGAGGTATGCACTTAGATGATAAAAAAATACTGGTGGTGGGGGCGGCCCTGAGCGGCATAGCCGTTGCTGATTTTTTAGTTAACAAGGGTGCGCAAGTAACCCTCACCGATGCCAAATCTGCGGACAAGCTGGATCAGTCAGTTCAGCGCTTGGCAGACAAGGGGGTTAAGTTAGCCCTTGAGGGCCAATACCCCAATCTGGCAGAAGAACCATATCACCTGCTGGTGGTAAGCCCCGGGGTGCCGCTGACCGCCCCTCCGGTGGCCCAGGCATATGAGAGAGCTATACCGGTCATAGGGGAATTGGAATTGGCCTTCCGATTTGCTGAAGCACCCATAATTGCTGTCACCGGAACAAACGGCAAAACCACCACCGCCACACTGGTTGGTGAAATAATGAAAAATGCCGGCTTTAATACGCTGGTGGCGGGCAACATCGGTTTACCTTTAATCAGTCAGGTGGAAAATGAGCAAAGGGATTACATAGTGGCCGAAGTTTCCAGTTTTCAACTGGAAACCATACAAACCTTTCGGCCGGCGGTGGGGGCCATACTTAACATAACCCCCGATCATTTAGACAGGCATGGCACCATGGAGAATTATACATCTGCCAAAACAAAAATATTCGCCAACCAGGTGCCGCTGGATTACACCGTTTTAAATTATGATCAACCGGAAACTGCAAAATTGGCAGCACAATCAATGGGACGGGTTATATTTTTCAGCCGCAAGCATAACTTAGAAACAGGGGTATACATCCAAAATCACCATATGGTGGCAACTTTGGATGGTGTTACCACAAAAATTATGCCGGTAAATGAACTGAACATACCCGGCGGGCACAACTTGGAAAATGCCCTTGCTGCAGTGGCCTGTACCTTTGTGCTGGGGGTAGAACCCAATACAATAGCCAAAGCCCTGAGAAACTTTAAAGGGGTGGCCCATCGCCTGGAACCGGTGGCTGAAATCAATGGGGTGCAATACGTTAATGATTCCAAAGGAACTAACCCCGATGCAACCATAAAGGCATTGGAAGCCTACAAGCAACCAATAATACTGATTGCCGGCGGTCTAAACAAAGGCAGTGACTTTACCCGGCTGGCCAAAGTAATTAAGGAGAAGGTGCGGGTATTGATACTGTTGGGCCAGCATGGGTATCAAATACAAGGGGCAGTGGAGAAGGAAGGTTATAACACCTTTGTCAATGTTCAAGACTACATGGAAGCAGTGAAGGTGGCCCACCAAGTGGCCAAACCAGGAGAGGTAGTCTTATTGTCGCCGGCCTGCGCAAGTTGGGATATGTTCAAAAGCTATGAAGAGCGCGGAGAGGTCTTCCGACAGTTGGTGCTCAAACTGAGGGGGTAAAAATTTTGCGGTTAAAGAAAAGGTCACCGGACTTTATCCTTTTTCTAACCGTCTTAATGCTTTTGAGCGTGGGTATTGTGATGGTGTTCAGCGCAAGTCAATATGTTACCATAATACGCTACCAAAATGCCTTTTATTACTTTGAACGGCAGATGTTGTGGGCCTTAATAGGCGTCACCGCAATGATTGTGATTATGAACATTGACTATTACCGCATTAAACGGTGGATTGGCCCCATTGTGGTGATAGCCTTTGTATTGTTAATTATGGTGCTGATACCGGGTATTGGAAAAGAAGTTAACGGTTCAATGCGGTGGATAGATTTAAAGATAATCAGCTTTGCACCGGCTGAATTGGTAAAGCTGTGTCTAATAGCTTTTGTAGCTTTCGGTCTTTCCAAAAGACCGGGCCTGGTGCAGAATTTCAGCAAAGGCTTATTGCCCTACTTGGCAATTATGGCTGCCGCGGCAGGCCTAATACTAATGCAGCCTGACCTGGGCACGGCGGTTACCCTGTGCGGCACCATTATTATTATGTTTTTAGCCGCCGGCGCAAGAATATCTCATATTTTAGGTCTTGGTGTCGCCGGCCTGTGTGCGGTGATGGTGGCAATTATCGTGAAACCATACCGGGTAAAACGTTTTTTAGCTTTCCTTGACCCCACTGCAGACCCGCAGGGATCCGGTTATCATATCATTCAATCCCTATATGCCTTGGGCTCCGGGGGACTTTTCGGAATGGGCTTGGGTCAGAGCAAACAAAAATTTTTGTACCTGCCGGAAAACCACACCGACTTTATATTTGCCATTATTGGTGAAGAACTGGGTTTTATTGGTGCCTCACTGGTGATACTCTTATTCATGTTGTTGGTATGGCGGGGTTTAAAGATAGCCATAACCTCACCGGACCCCTTTGCCAGTTTACTGGCCACCGGAATAACCTGCGGCATAGCACTGCAGGCCATCATTAACATTGGTGTGGTCACCGGTTCAATGCCGGTAACGGGGGTGCCGCTGCCCTTTATTAGCTTTGGCGGAACTTCCTTGCTATTTACATTGATGGGAGTGGGAATACTATTAAATATTTCCAAATATACCTCTCCACGCTAACTTATTAAATTGCTGGTAACGAAAGAAGGTGAAGGTGCTTGCGGGCTATTGTCACAGGTGGCGGCACAGGGGGGCATATCTACCCTGCCCTTGCCATTGCCAAGGGAATTGAAAACCGCTACCCCGGCGCCGAAATTCTATACGTGGGTACAAACAAAGGTTTAGAGTCAGATCTTGTGCCTAAGGCGGGCTATCCCTTTGCATCAATAGAGGTATCCGGCTTTCGCCGCAAGCTGTCACCGGAAAATTTGAAGGTGCTTTGGCAGGCGGGGCGAGGAGTTTTTCAAGCGGCCCAAATAGTAAAAAAATTTAAACCGCATGTTGTTATCGGTACCGGGGGGTATGTTTGCGGCCCCGTGGTGATGTCGGCGGCCCTGAGGGGTATACCGACCTTAATTCATGAACAAAATGCCCTGCCCGGTGTAACCAACCGAATTCTTTCCCGCTTTGCCAGCAGAGTGGCCGTAACCTTTGAGGACTCCATAAAACACTTCCCAAACAAGGCCGGTGTAAAGCTTACCGGCCTGCCTGTGCGTCCGGAAATACTTAATTGTAATAAGGAAGAAGCCTATACTAAACTGGGCCTACAACCGGGCAAGCCGGTTCTGCTGGTATTTGGCGGCAGTAGGGGTGCCCGGCGCATTAACATGGCCATGGTTAAGGTTGTACAAGTTTTTTCCCAAAGAAGTGATATTCAGATATTGCATGCCACCGGCCAGGTGGGTTATGATGAATATCTGGCAGAGGTGGAAAAGTTAGGTATAGCACTGGTTAATAATGGGAACATTACCACTGTACCCTATTTGTATAATATGCACCACGCTCTAGCTGTCAGTGATTTAGTGGTGTGCCGGGCAGGCGCTGCCACTCTGGCAGAAATAACTGCCCTGGGTTTACCCAGTATATTGGTACCCTACCCTTATGCTGCAGAAAACCACCAAGAGCATAACGCCCGGGCACTGGTAGAACGGGGTGCAGCCTTAATGATTCACGACAGCGAACTCACCGGTGAGCTGCTGGTGAAAAAAATAGAAGAGTTACTATTATCGCCAACTAAACTGAAAGAGATGGCTGAAAAAAGTTCTTTCCTTGGTCGTCCAAAGGCTTTGGCTGATATTATAGAACTGGTTGACGTTATTACAGACAAGCAAAGTAACACATAAAACTTTTGTTGCATAATATATCCCGAGCACATCATTGCTGTGGGGTGGCCTGTTTGGGAAGGAGATGAAAGCATAGTGAAAGAAATCCCCAGGAGAGTTCACTTTATAGGAATTGGCGGAGCAGGTATGAGCGGCATTGCCCGGATATTAGCAGGTTTGGGTTATCAGGTCAGTGGCTCGGATTTAAACCGGACCGAAGTAACCCGTAAACTGGAGGCCATTGGTATTAAATGTTTTACCGGTCACAATGCAGATAACCTAACAGATGCCCAACTGGTGGTGGTATCCACAGCCATACCCCCCCATAATCCTGAGTTACTGGCCGCAAAAGAACGGAATATACCAATTGTTCACCGGGCACAGATGCTGGCCCAACTAATGATGCGGCAAAAGGGCATTGCTGTTGCCGGAGCCCATGGTAAAACCACCACCACCTCTATGTTGGCCTTGGTGATGGAAAGGGGCAGCTATCGTCCCACCATTGTAATAGGAGGTGAACTGAACGACATCGGTGGCAACGCAAAACTGGGAGACGGAGAGTACCTGGTGGCGGAAGCCGATGAAAGTGACGGTTCTTTTGTATTATTAAATCCATACCATGCCATAATCACTAATATTGAAGATGATCACCTGGATTATTATGGCAACACAGAGAGAATATTAGATGCCTTTAAGCAGTTTTTAAATAATATCCACCCGGAGGGCGTGGCGGTATTATATGCAGACGATGCTAATATTCAAAGAGTTGCGGCGGATTATAAAGGAAAGATAATCACCTACGGTTTTAATGGCAAGGCTGATTATACCATAAAAAACATGTCCTTAAACGGTAAGGCCAATGGGGGGGACGTGTACCGGGGTGAAGGGTTCATCGGTCGCCTGGAATTGGGTATTCCCGGTCAACACAACCTTTTAAACGCCCTGGCCGTTACTGCCATGGCAATGCATATCGGCATAGATTTTGACACCGTGGCCCAATCACTGAAGGACTTTAGAGGAGCTCACCGGCGCTATGAAGTGCTGGGTGAAGTGAGTGGGGTAAAAGTAGTTGATGACTATGCCCACCATCCCACCGAAGTAAAGGCAACCCTCAAGGCGGCAAGGCAGGCTCACCCAGGAAGAATAATTGGGGTTTTTCAGCCCCACAGGTACACAAGAACTAAGCATTTATATCAACAGTTTGGCAAAGCCTTTGAAGATGCTGATATTGTGGTAATCAATAATATATACAGTGCAGGGGAGCAGCCCCTAGAAGGTGTCAGTGCTCAACTAATTGTTGATGCAGTTAAAAACAACACCGGCGCCGAGGTTATATATATCGAGGACCTAGGTGATGTTTCCGAGTATCTTTTAAACATTGCCAGGCCGGGAGACATTATTTTAACCATGGGTGCAGGAAATATTTGGACCAGCGGAACAGAGCTGGTTAAAAAGTTAGAGGAACGTAATTAATGAATAAAACTGTAGTACAGCATACACTGCAATCAAAGTTAAATACCAAGCTGCTAATTGGTGAGCCAATGCATAAACATACCAGTTGGCGGATTGGCGGCGAGGCAGAGTATTTTGTTGAGCCCACAGACCTTACGGAATTGCAAAAGTGTATTGTGCTCGCCAATGAACTGCAAATACCGCTCACAGTGATTGGCAATGGCACAAACCTATTGGTGCTGGACAGCGGTATACAGGGATTGGTGGTTAAAATCGGCCGCGGGCTGGACCATATAAAAATAGATAAAACCACCATTACCGCCGGTGCCGGTGCCCTGCTGCCGGTGCTGGCCCGCCGGGCCATGGAAAAGGGCCTAGCGGGGTTTGCTTGGTCGGCAGGTATACCGGGAAGCATTGGCGGTGCAGTGATAATGAATGCCGGTGCATACGGGGCCAGCATCAGTGATGTTATACAAGCTGCCCTGGTGCTGGATCAAGACGGTCAATTAAGGAGACTTAATAAAGAACAAATGGGCTTTGGCTACCGTACCAGTGCTTTGCAAAATGGCCCTTGGGTGGTGGTAGAAGCGGTCTTTAATTGTTTGCCCGGAGATAAAGAGGCCATTAAGGCACAGATGGATGAAAACAATGCCAAACGGAAGGCTGTGCAGCCCCAAGGCTACCCCAATGCCGGCAGTGTGTTTAAAAATCCACCGGGGGATTCTGCCGGCAGATTGATAGAACTGGCAGGTTGTAAAGGTTTGAAGGTGGGCAATGCTCAAGTTTCAACCCACCATGCCAATTGGATTGTTAATCTCGGCGGTGCCACTGCCCGGGATGTTTTAAGTTTAATAGATATTATCAAAGGGAGAGTAAAAGAGAAGTTTGACGTTGCCCTCCAGCTAGAGGTACGTGTGCTGGGCTAGCATACCTGGAGGTGCTGCAGCGTGAGTATTTCTAGTCAAAAGTTCCTCATTGTAGGCAAAAGCAGGTTAAAGGGAACAGTTAAAATAAATGGCAGCAAAAATGCCACCCTTCCCATCTTGGCGGCCACCCTATTGTGCAGTGAGACTGCCACTGTAAAGGACTTACCCAACCTACATGATGTCAATACCATGAAGGATGTGCTGACCTATTTAGGTGCGCGGGTTAATCGGGAAGGAAGAAAAATGATTGTGGATAGCAGCGAGGTACAGTCGCTGGAGATTTCCGAAGACCTGATGAGACGGATGCGGGCTTCCAATTTGGTGCTGGGTCCGCTATTGGCCCGTTTTGGCTATGTTAAGATAAGTTACCCCGGAGGCTGTAACATTGGCAGTAGGCCGATGAACCTGCATCTTAAGGGTTTACAGGCCATGGGTGCTGTGATTACAGAAAAATTTGGTTACATTACAGCGGAAACCCCCTTTGGTTTGCAGGGGACGGAAATTCATCTAGATATGCCCAGTGTAGGGGCCACTGAGAATTTAATGATGGCGGCGGCTTTGGCAGATGGTATTACAACCATACGCAATGCAGCAAAAGAACCGGAAATTGTTGATTTGCAAAGCTTCCTCGTCTCAATGGGGGCTAAAATTTCCGGCGCCGGCACAGATACCATTAGAATTGAAGGGGTGCAAGCATTAAAGGGGACAGAACACACCGTAATACCGGATCGCATTGAAGCAGGCACCTACATGGTGGCAGCAGCCATTACCAATGGCGATATTACTTTAACAAATGTGATACCTGTTCACCTGGATGCTGTCATTGCTAAACTAAGGGAGGCGGGTGTTCAGGTAACGGTAAATGAAGACACCATACGGGTGCAGGGTGTTGAAAGACCCAAGGCGGTGGATATTAAAACTATGCCCTACCCGGGATTCCCCACCGATATGCAGCCACAGTTTTTAGCCCTGATGTCCATTGCCGAAGGTACCAGTATTATTTCTGAAACAATATTTGAAAACAGATTTAAACACGTGGCAGAGCTGCGGCGCATGGGGGCTGATATCCGTTTAGAAGGAAATACTGCCATAGTACGGGGCGTACCCGGCCTTACCGGTGCCTATGTGGAAGCATCGGACCTGCGGGCGGGGGCGGCATTGACACTGGCAGCCATGGCCGCTGAAGACGGTACGGTGCTGGACGGCATTGAACATATCGACAGGGGCTACGAAAGGATGGAGAAGAAATATAACCCCCTAGGGGCTAGGATTATTCGTGTAAACAGTTAATCACATCCACCCATTAGAAGACGGCTTGTGGCGGCGGACGACAGAGTCCGCCTTTTTTGTATTTACCAACTATAATTATTATAATTATTCCCTACCACATCATTTATTTTTGGACAAGGTCAGGTCTGTTCGGGTATAATTATTAACAGAAAGTGGTTTCCTCTGCAAAAATATGGTATTGTAGGTGAAGACATTGACCGGAGTTAGACCGCTTCCGCCCAAGAAAAAGCACAATATGCTGCAAGGGGCATTAATTATTTTCCTGGTAGGTTTTACCATGTATGTTTTGCTGCAGTCAACGGTTTTTGAAGTGCGCCAAATTGAGATTGTAGGCAGAAATGAAATATCCCAGGATGAATTGATTAAGTTATCCGGTGTGGTGCTGGGCAGCAATATTTTTAAACTGGACTTAATGAGCGGGGAAGAAAAAATTAGACTGCTGCCAATGATCAAAGAAGTAAAACTATTGCGCAAGTATCCTTCTACAGTGGTAATTGAGATTTTGGAAAGAAAACCCGTAGCCCTCTTACCGTTTAATGAAGGTTTTTTAACTGTTGATATTGAAGGTATTTACTTACGGGAAGGCAGTATAAATTCAGATTCCTTGCCTGTCATCACAGGCTACAACGATATTAGGGCTGTGCCCGGTCAAAGGGTGGAAAATGAAAAGGTTGCCACCGGGCTGCAGGTAATAGGCGATTTGCCTGCCCCCTTAGTGGAAAACCTTTCAGAAATACACATTGACCGGCAAAACAGGGTATTTATATATACCACCGATGGCATCCAAGGCAGATTGGGCTTGGCAGAAAAAATCTCCAGTAAGGGTGAAATCTTTTTGCAAGTAATTGAACAAATTTCTCAGGATCAGCCGGTGGACTATGTTGATATTTCTTCATTTAAGTCACCGGTTGTAAAGTATGCCGATGAGGCAAGGGGGGGTGCACAGTGAAGGTAAAGGGCTACCTATGGGGTATTGCTTTGGTGGCAGTGGTGTTTGGTTTTATGCTTGCCATGCAGCTTAAGGCCGACACAGTGGAGGACCCTTCCCTGGAAAGTACCAACAGATTAGCCGAACAGATCGAGCAGAGGCAAAAGGATGTACAGGAATTACAAGAGAAGGTAGACAACATGCGCCTGGCATTGGAAGAGGCTGCAAATCAACCTGAGTTAAGAACTATTCAAAGGCAGCTAAGTACCGCCAGCATTATGGCCGGCGTCACTCCCGTAACCGGGCCGGGAATAGAAGTTGTTTTAAATGACAGTAATGTGGTATTACAGCCGGGGCAAAACCCAAATCTGTATGTGCTGCATGACGAGGATGTATTAAAGGTGCTAAATGAACTTAAGGCTGCCGGGGCAGAGGCCCTGGCTCTTAATGACCAACGAATGATAGCCACCAGTGAAATCCGCTGCACGGGTCCTACCATTTTAACCAATGGAAATAAGCGCCTGGCTGCCCCCTTTGTAATTACAGCCATTGGCGACCCTGACACCCTGTACAATGCCTTATTTATGAAGGGCGGCGTGGCAGAACAATTAAAATTTTGGGGTATACAGGTGTCAGCCAAAAAAATGAAAGAAGTGGTCATTCCCAGCTACGGTGGGGCAATATCCTATGACTTAAATGTAGGAGGGGAACGGTCTTGAAAAAGAGCATGTACCTTTCACTCCTGGCAGTGGGTGTGGTGCTGGGCTTGATGCTGGCCCTTCAATTTCGGACCAATGTCGGGGGTGCACCCTATGATCGTCCCCAGGCCTTAGCCCAGGAATTGGCACAGCTGGAACAAAACTATCAAATGTTGCTAAAGGAAGCTGCGGATTTACAAGGCAACTTAGAAAAAATAAATGAGGGTACCACCATGAGTTACGATGCCCTACAAAAGGAGTTACAAAAGGTTCGCCTGGCAGCAGGAATGGAGCCCGTTACCGGGCCTGGGGTGGTGGTAATTTTGGAAAACATTGAGGAAGACCTAAGGCCCGGAATTGACCCCAGTGCCTTTACCATTAAGTTTGAAGATTTACTTCGAGTGGTGAACGAATTGCGGGTTGCCGATGCCAAGGCCATATCCATTAACGGACAAAGATTGGTGGCAACCAGCGAGATTCGCAGTGCCGGTAGATTTATAGATGTGAACTTGGTCAGGTTAGCACCGCCCTATCAAATTAAGGCAGTGGGCGATCCGGAAAAACTGGAAAGCAGTTTAAAAATTAAGGGTGGTCTGGTGGATACGTTGCGGGAGTGGTCCATAGGGGTGACAGTAATCCCGGAAGAAGAGTTAACTGTTCCTGCATACGAAGGGCCTGTAGAATTCAATTATGCTAAACCCCTGAAGGAAGGTGAGAATAGGTAATGTGGCTGGGAATTTTAATAGCGGGCCTAGGATTGTTTTTAGGCCTCTTTATCGGACTTAATATACCTATTGTACTTCCTGAGGGATATGCACCCTATCTGGGTTTGGCAGTGCTGGCAGCGCTAGACTCAATCTTTGGCGGTATTAGAGCGGGAATGGAAGATAATTTTGATAATGGTGTTTTTTTATCAGGATTTTTTAGTAATATTTTGCTGGCCGCAGGGCTGGCTTACATAGGTGAGCGTTTGGGTGTACCCCTTTCCCTTGCTGCAGTGGTGGCCTTTGGAGTTAGATTATTCCAAAATTTAGCCATTATTAGGCGTCATTTGCTAAAAAAATAGAATTTTACTAAATTATTAAAGGAAATTTCCTATTAACGTTGAATTTACAGATAAAGTAAGAGTAAGGGGGTTGCTTACTGTGGGCAGTGGAGTATTAGCAGCCCTGGATATTGGAACCTACAATATATCTGCCGCAATTTTTAGCATTAAGGATGGAGAAGCGGAAATAATTGCCTGTGGTGAATCGCCTGCCCTTGGTATGAAGAGGGGTAGCGTTTGCGATATTGATGCTTGCGCCAGGTCTATTGCCACTGCGGTGAAAGAAGCTGAAAAAACTGCCGGCTTTTTGATGCCGGCTGCCTTTGTGGGCTTTTCCGGATGCAGCATATCAAGCACCAATGTGGTTTCGGGCATTGATATACTGGACCCAGCGCAGGGAGTAACTGATGTGGATTTACAGCTGCTGATGGAAAGTTGCCGGGCCGGCTCGGCAACCGATGAAATGATTTTGGTACAGCAGCTACCTATTGATTATGGTATAGATGGTTGTTGGGGCTTGTCTCAACCCAGGGGTGCCAAAGGAAAGCGCCTGGAAGCTGAGGTGCATCTTGTTTACGGACAGGCTGAAGCAATAAATAATTTATTGGCTTCCCTACATAGGGGCAATATAAGACCCAAGGCTTTGTATTATAATCCACTGGTGTTGGCGGACCAGGTGTTACAGCATGCAGATAAACAGCTGGGAGCCCTATTGGTGGATCTTGGAGGTGCTACCACTGACCTTTGTTGGTATCATCGCGGTTTGCCACGGATGACCCTTTCCCTACCCATAGGCGGTGAGCATATCACCGGTGACTTAGCCATTGGCTTGCATGTGCCGATATCTGTGGCAGCTAAAATAAAGATTGATAATAATGAGAACAAAGGTATGGATACAAAAACCAATCAGTTTATTAACGAAATAATAGATTCCCGCGTGACAGAGTTGGCTGACATGATAGAAAATTCCATTAATACCTATGGGCACGGTGCCCGGCCAACTAAGCTGGTTTTAATTGGGGGCGGTGCAAAACTAAAAGGACTGCCAGGCATGTTAGAGGGTAATTTAAACCTGCCGGTTCATTTAATTGATGAACAGGAAGGTGTGCATACAAGCTTAAATGCCGTTGCATTAATTAAATATGGACAAAAAAACCACATGGGTGTTCATGATAAAAAAAGTAATTTGTTAGCCCGTGTAAAAGGTGGATTCAAAAGCGTGATTCATAAATTTACATTTTAACCACGACAGTAGTAGTGGCAGATTTAAGTGGAGGAGGATTACTGCATGCTGGATTTTGAGATGGACTTTGATCAATATGCCAATATTAAAGTAATCGGTGTTGGTGGGGGTGGCAATAATGCCGTTAACCGCATGATTGCCGCCGGTTTAAAAGGTGTTGAATTTATTTCCGTAAATACGGATGCCCAGGCCTTGCAATTAGCCCAAAGCAGCAGCAGAATACAAATTGGTGCCAAACTAACCAAGGGTCTGGGTGCAGGGGCCAACCCTGAAATTGGGAAAAAAGCCGCTGAGGAAAGTCGGGAAGAGATTCAAGAGGCCCTAAAAGGTGCCGATATGGTCTTTGTCACTGCCGGTATGGGCGGCGGTACAGGCACCGGTGCAGCTCCGGTGGTGGCGGAGGTGGCCAAAGAAATAGGTGCGCTTACAGTCGGTGTTGTCACCAAGCCCTTTACCTTTGAAGGTCGTAAGCGGCTTAACCAAGCGGAATTTGGTATTAATGAACTAAAAAGCAAGGTGGACACACTGATTACCATCCCCAATGACCGATTACTTCAGGTAATTGATAAACATACTTCAATTGTTGAGGCATTTCGCATTGCCGACGATGTGCTCCGTCAAGGTGTGCAAGGCATATCAGACCTGATAGCAGTGCCCGGCTTAATTAATCTTGACTTTGCCGACGTCAAAACCATTATGAAAGATACCGGCTCTGCCTTGATGGGTATTGGATCCTCCAGTGGGGATAATAGGGCCACAGAGGCAGCCAGGGGCGCCATTTCCAGCCCCTTGTTAGAGACCTCAATTGAAGGTGCCCGGGGTGTTCTGTTAAATATTACAGGAGGGCCGTCCCTGGGGCTGTTTGAGGTAAATGAGGCTGCAGAAATAATTGCCCAGGCAGCTGATCCCGAAGCAAATATTATTTTTGGGGCAGTGATAGACGAAGCCATGAATGAGGATGTGCGGGTAACGGTAATAGCCACCGGTTTTGACCACCGCCCCACCAATGATAAGAAAGACGGCTTGAAGAACGAGATGGATATTAAGCCTTTTACCAACCATGATGAGTTGGATATACCTGCCTTTTTACGCCGCAGAAGTTAATTGTCATATTATATGTGATAAGGAAATATTTTTTATTAGGGTCTTTGTATAGAGACCCTTTTTTGTACTAATCGCAGAGATTTAGGGGGTTAAGATGTTAAAAGATTTTAAATTACGCCCTTATTTAGTTTTCGCCCTAAAGGCGGAAATACTTTTTGTGCTCATTTTACTTGGCATGGCCTATTATACAGTTAACGTAATAAAAGACAGTGCCCTACTTATGGAATTTATGGACCAACTCTTTGCAGGGCTGGCCCAGAAGGTGGGTCATACCACCTTGGCGGGAATGACCGTAAAAATATTTGTGAACAATTTTCTCATAACCATTGCCCCTCTGGCTATTTTCTTAATTTCCCTGTTACCTGTGAGGGGATTAAAGGTGCTGGCAGTGTTTTTTTCCGCTGCGGTGGGTGTGTTTTTATACTTTATTAACGCCCTGGTAGCGGGAATTGCCCTTGGAGCCATGAGCATAACCACCGGGGTCAGCTACGGCAGCTTAATTGCAGTTACCATGGTGCATGGGTCCCTGGAACTGTTTGCCATGGCCGCAGGTACAATGTTTTCTGTCTATTATCTATATAAAATATCGAAAAGGCCGCCAAACAATAATGAAAGCAGAATACATATTTATTTACCTGCAGCCCGGCAACTTATTTTCAAACTAATTTTGATATTGGCCTTGATTCTTGCTGCGGCCGCTATTATTGAAACATATATATCCATGGCTTTAGCCGAAAGATTATTGGCCTAATTAACACTGGGATAACAGCCCAGCACCCGCAAATCATTAACCCGCAGCTTTATTGAACCCAGCAAATTATTCATTAAACCCTCTTGGTAGTGCCAGATAAAATCGACGAAAAAGCGATAGCTACCCAATTCATTTTTAGTGGGGCGTGATTCTATGCGGGTTAAATTTATGTTTCTTTGGGCAAACTCCCCCAGCAGATGATACAGTGCCCCCGGTTGGTGTGGCAGGGTAAACACCAGTGATGTTTTACATTGGCTGCATGGCGGTGCTTTAGCTTTGGCAGATATTATTAAAAACCGAGTGGTGTTATTGGCATAGTCATTAATGTTCTCTGCCATGGGCTGCAAATTATTTAACTTACCTGCCATACTGCTGCCGATGGCCGCCCAGGGATCCCCGGCTTCAGAAACGAGGGTGGCGGCCAGGGCAGAGCTGGATACCTCCACAATTTCAGCCCGGGGCAGATGTGCAGCCAACCACTGGCGGCACTGCCCGATGGCCTGGGGATGGGAAAGTACCCGGGTCAGCTGATCCAATTGCACACCGGGCTTTGTCAGCAACTGATGAGAAACTGCCAATAATAGTTCACCAATAATCTTTACCTTGCCGTGGTAGGCCAATAAATCTAAAACTATACCCACCGAACCTTCGGCAGAATTTTCAACCGGCACCACCCCGGTGGTAATTTCCTTTTTCTCCACTGCTGCCACTAGGCTTGCCAATGATGAGTAGGGGACCAATACCGTGTCGGTCCCCTTTTTCCACTTTTCTGCAGCGCAATGGGAAAAGGTGCCTGCCGGCCCTAAGTAGCCAAGGGTTGCTTTATTATTATAATTCCTGCTTATCCCCCCGCCCGCCATAGGATCAATTGATGATGCTAGCATTTTTATTCCCCCTTGCTTTTATAAAAAATTCTTACACCAATGTGAATTATCAGCTAAATAAAAAAGCCTGCACTTCACCCCAATTATTGGGACGAAAACTGCAAGCTTCCGCGGTACCACCCAAATTAGCCGCTCAAAATGCGGCTCCCCTCGCTAGGGTACAGGAATACTGCTTATTCTGTCACCTTTTAAAAGGGTGTAAAAATAAAAATCTTCCGCCCCATCAGGGACGGAAGAGTAATCTTTTCCGCGATACCACCCTGGTTACCCATGCAATAAATATGCATTGGGTCACCTCTGACAGAGTACAGGAATAAACCGATACCCCCTCCCCTGTAACGCCGGGAGAATTGCGGCCCAGCCTACTTTCTTTGTAACACAAAGTTTCAGCCTGCATCTCAAGAGTGAACTTCAGCAAGTCATTTTTTAGAAGTGCTTT
This sequence comes from Desulfofalx alkaliphila DSM 12257, assembly GCF_000711975.1. NCBI lineage: Bacteria > Bacillati > Bacillota > Clostridia > Eubacteriales > Peptococcaceae > Desulfofalx > Desulfofalx alkaliphila. The sequence continues at coordinate 255,341 of NZ_JONT01000001.1, forward strand.
CAGCCGGTGACACTTCCTCTCTGGAAAAAATGTTCCTTACCTACTTTTCTCTGTCATTGAATTTAGAGCCATATAAATTAAATTGTAGTATAACACCAAGTCAAGCTATTATCAAGTTTTAATTTGTTTATATTTATTAAACTTGTGCCCTGCCGGCATGGCCGGTTATAAGAAAAATTTAAATACTGATTAAATCCGAAAAAATAGACAAAAATAATTGCGGCCCCGTTACCACATATTGACAATTTTAACAAGCTTTAGGGTGTATAATAATCTCAAGGAGTTGTTGCAAAAAAATTCATATTTGTATTTTTGCGGCCATATAATCTACTGCGGAGTTTTCAATTATTTGCCAGGGCCGCTTTTGGAGGTCTTTAAATGACCCAGGTGGTTTATCTGGACACGGTGGTTTTGGGAAACCTGGTGATGAATTATGCAATCCTGTGGGCCACAGCCAAGTTTGCCCAGTTTTACCCCAGTCGCTGGCGACTGCTATGTGGCGCAGCGGTGGGGTCAATTTATGCTTTAACGGTTTTTATTCCACCCCTGCAGTGGATGCTAATTTGGTGTTTTAAGCTTTTGCTGTCTCTCTTAATGGTGCTGGCTGCCTTCGGTTTTTTGCCCTGGCGGCGTTTGCTAATAACCTTGGCCTATTTTTACCTGGCCTCCTTTGCCATTGGCGGAGCGGTATTTGCTGCCCTTTTCTTTCTTCAATCCAGTGGTTACTACGGAAAACTAAAGGATATTACCACAGCTTTAGAAAGCAATTTTTGGTGGGCGATAGCATTTGCCCTGGTATTAACCGCTGCCACCGGTTGGTGGGGGGCAGCCTTGTACCGCAAAAGCCTGCACCAAAAGAGCTACAAGAGAATGGTAACCATTGATATGTTAGGCCGGCAGGTACAAATAAGTGCCCTTATTGACAGCGGTAATGCTTTGTATGATCCCCTCACCGGGCTGCCTGTCACTGTGGTGGAGTATGGGGCCATAAAAGGGTTGTTGCCCGCCGCCATACAAGAGCTTTACGAGCAAAAGGGGACTGTTGATTATCAGCAATGGCAAAGGGTGCTATCAGGTAGCCCATGGGCAGGGCGATTTAAATTGATACCATACCGGTCACTGGGTAAATCCCAAGGTATGTTATGGGGCTTTACTCCCGATAAGATTCAAATAGATAACGGTAGTCAAACAATAAGCACATCTAAAGTAATAGTGGCGGTACATAGGGGAGTGCTTACTGCGGATAATGGATACCGGGCTTTGCTGCACCCGCAATTAATAAAAGCAGCCTAATAGTAATCCCGGGGAGTGATAGGCACTTGAGTAACATTAACCATGTAGAAATGATGATGAAATTAACAATAGTAAGACTGCTGCATTGGCTGGGCTACCAGCCTGAAATCCATTATGTGGGCAGCAGTGAAGCACTGCCGCCCCCTCTCACCTCCGATGAGGAAAGTGACTTAATTCATCAATTGGAAATGGGAGATAACTCCGTCAAGAGTGTTTTAATCGAGCGAAACTTGCGCCTGGTGGTCTACATAGCCCGTAAGTTTGAAAATACCGGCGTAGGCATTGAGGATTTGGTTTCCATTGGCACCATCGGATTGATAAAGGCGGTAAACACATTTGATCCGGTTAAAAAAATCAAACTGGCCACCTATGCATCCAGGTGTATAGAGAACGAAATTTTAATGCACCTGCGCAGAAACAATAAAACAAAGACGGAAGTGTCCTTTGATGAGCCCTTAAATATTGATTGGGACGGCAATGAATTGTTGCTATCTGATGTGCTGGGAACGGAAAATGATGTAATTTATAAATACATAGAAGAAGAGGTGGATAAAAAACTGCTTCATTTGGCACTGCAAAAACTAAATGGCCGTGAAAGAAGAATAATGGAATTGCGGTTTGGGTTAAATAATTGTGAAGAAAAAACCCAGAAGGAAGTGGCTGATTTGCTGGGCATTTCTCAATCTTATATCTCAAGATTAGAAAAAAGAATAATTCGCCGTTTGAAAAAAGAAATACACCGGATGGAATAGGGGTACAGATTGTAATGTATATTTAAAAAGCACCAAGGCAATAATTGAACTAAGCAAGTTAATAAAGCTGAAACGAGGTGGGGAACACTGATGCTGGTCAACAAAGTTGAAATCTGCGGTGTAAACACTTCTAAACTTCCTGTACTATCAAGCAGTCAGATGCGTACTTTGTTTGAGGCCATGCAAAACGGCGACACCGAGGCTCGAAACAAGCTCACCAACGGCAACTTGAGGTTGGTGCTCAGTGTTATACAAAGGTTTACCAACCGTGGGGAATGTGTGGATGACCTGTTTCAAGTGGGCTGTATCGGTTTGATGAAGGCTATTGATAATTTTGATTTAAGTCAAAATGTTAAGTTCTCCACCTATGCTGTTCCCATGATAATAGGTGAAATCAGGCGTTATTTAAGAGATAACAACCCAATTAGGGTAAGCAGATCCTTAAGGGATATAGCTTACAAGGCCCTTCAAGTAAGAGACTCATTGGTAAACAAGCACTCAAGGGAACCGTCCATCAACGAGATAGCCAGTGCCCTGAACATCCCCAGGGAGGATATAGTATTTGCCCTGGATGCCATTCAAGAACCTATTTCGCTCTTTGAACCCATTTACCACGACGGGGGAGACCCTATCTTTGTGATGGACCAAATAAGTGATGAAAAAAGTCTTGACCTCAGCTGGCTGGAGGGTATTGCCATAAGAGATGCACTCAGTAGGCTCAGTGACCGGGAAAAACACATACTGACATTGCGGTTTTTTGAGGGTAAAACCCAGATGGAAGTGGCTGAAGAAATAGGTATTTCCCAGGCCCAGGTGTCCCGCTTGGAAAAGGCTGCCTTAAATCATATGCGAAAACATGTCTAACAGGGGGGATGGAAATGGGCAAAGTAATTGCGCAAGCAATACTAATCATTTTAGTGGCCGTTACCACCTTCACGGCAAGCCACTTCAATCATTATCACCCTGCCATTGAAGCTTATAACGCCAGCAACTTATACCGTGACTATACTGCCACCATAAGTAAGGAAGAAGTTTACCAATGGACAGCAGAAGTGGAAAATGATGATTACCGGAATGGATCTCTTTGATAAGGTCCATTCTTTTTTTGTTCAGAAAAGCTCCCCCGGCACATATATATACTAGGGGAGGTGCAAAGACATGGTTAAAATATCCGACCTGCGGGCCAGGGAAATAATAAATGTGGTTGACGGCAGGAGATTAGGGGTAATAAAAGATATAGACATAGATTTAGAACAGGGTAAAATCAGCGCCCTAATTCTACCCGGTTCCGGAAGAGTCTTGAGCTTTTGGGGAAGAGAGGAGGAGTTTGTTGTTCCCTGGGAAAAAATAGTCAAAATAGGCATGGATGTAATATTAGTGGAGGTAAACCCAATATCTGAAAGACGTCCGGAGCTGCTTAGGTAATTTATACAAAATACTCTATTCTTGAAAAAGGAAATTTTTCATTTATGGAGGCTGTAAAGAAATCCTTCACCTCTTGCATGGTTTCCTTGGGGTAAATGTATTTTCCGTAACCAAACTGACCGTACTTATAGGTTCTTGTTTCTTCGTCCATGTCTAAGTCGGTGTTCGGAAACACCCGGCCAATGACATCTTTGGCTCGCTTGGTAAATCGGTGGGTAATTAATTCAAAGGTAATTTCATGCTGCAAGTGATCGGGCAGGTTTTTGGCCAGGGAGGTTAACATTTCTGTATAGCTTTCTTGCCAGCTGCTGTGAACAAAAATAGGTCCAATGATAAAGCCTAAGGGATAACCGGCCCTAGCCACCTTTTCTGCAGCTTTTATCCTCTGCAGCATCCGGGGGGTGCCCTGTTCAAATTTTTTTATCACCTCAGCGCTGTTAATGCTGAAGCGAAACCGGGTATGATTGTTATGTGCTGCGTCCAGCAAGGAATCCACGGCGGTATATTTAGTGACAAAACGAAATTTTCCCAGCCTTTGCCTGCCAAAAAACTCAATGGTTTTTTTCAAAGCACCGGTATATATTTCAACGGGAATGGGGTCTGAAGTTGCAGCCCCTTCAAAAACAGTTACTTCGGGACTGTGCTTTTCAATGTATTTTGCGGCCCGCTCCAGTATTTCTTCAATGTTGACATAAACTCTGATATAAGGTTTTTTACCCAGGTTGGTTGCCAGGTAACAATACTGGCACTTTCCCGGGCAGCTGGTAACCAGTGGCAATTGATAATGGGCAGAAGGTTTACAAGTTTGAAAATCCATACTGCGCCGTATTCCCACCACTAGGGTGCGCTTGCCCTCCATGTATGCCTCTTGGGGGGTGCTGCCGGGAATTCCGATTACCCTGTTATGGGAAGATGTATATTTTATTTCCACCCCCATCTGGCTAAAACGTTTTTTTAGTTCCTCACCCAGCGGATACTCCAGTGCATCCGGCTCAAAAAACACCCTTTTTGGGACAAAGGACCTATCCATAATCTCACCTCAGTTTTATATTTTCCCAATTGCAACAATTAAGTCTTCTAGTTATCCGGAAAATAATGTATAATAACAGCGGCACTATTTTGAAGTGGCTAAAATACATTGGAAAATTTTAAAACCGCAAGTATGGGTAGGAATTTTTTGATTTTTTTGTCTTTTAGGCACGTTGACCAACTAGATATAGTATATTAAAATAGGTACACCCACTACATGTTGGGTGTGCTTGTTTTTAAGCCCATTATGCCAAGGGGTGAAATCTATGCGGTGCCCTTTCTGCGGTTACTTAGAAAGTCGGGTATTGGACTCCCGCTCCGCCGATGATGGACATGCCATTCGTCGCCGCCGGGAGTGCGGCCAATGCAACAAGCGGTTTACCACCTACGAGCGGGTTGATGAACTGCCGCTGGTGGTGGTAAAAAAGGATGGGCGCAGGCAGGTGTTTGACCGAAGCAAGCTGTTAAGCGGCTTAATTAAGGCCTGCGAAAAGCGACCTATCCCCGTTGATACCTTGGAAAAACTTGTGAAGCAAATTGAAAAAGACTTACGTAACACCATGGAAAATGAAGTTAGCAGCATAGCAATCGGTGAAAAGGTGATGGATTGGCTGCGGCAAAAGGATGAAGTGGCTTATGTACGGTTTGCCTCGGTTTACCGGGAGTTTCAAGATGTTTATAGCTTTATGCAGGAACTGGAAAGGTTCCTGAAAAAAGACAAAAAATAATAGAGTTACGCCATGAGGGGGTAAATTATGTTTAAGACCATTAGAAAGAGAGATGGGCGCGAAGTTCCCTTTGATGAATCTAAAATCACCGATGCCATCTTTAAGGCCGCCCTGGCTGTGGGGGGAGAGGACCGTACCACTGCCATGGAACTTACCTTAGATGTGCTTAAAATGTTAAAGCAAAAGTATAACGGACATATCTTTGGCGTAGAAGAAGTGCAAGACGTGGTGGAAAAGGTGCTGATTGAAAGGGGACATGCTCGCACTGCCAAAGCATATATCTTGCACCGGGATAAAAGAACCCGTATGCGTGAAGCTAAGAGCGACCTGATGGATGCGGTGGAGGAAATTTTGGAGGAAACCAGCAAGGAAAATGCTAACGTAAGCAATTCTCCTTCGGCTAAAATGCTCCAAATTGCCAGTGCAGCCAGTAAAAAGTATTACCTAACCCGCCTAATTCCTGAAGAAATGTCTAACGCCCACATTAAGGGTGATATACATATTCATGACCTTGATTTTTACGGTAAGACACTGACCTGTATTCAAATTCCGCTGGGCAGATTGCTACAAGAAGGGTTTAACACCGGGCACGGCTATATTCGCCCACCCAAGCGGCCCACTTCGGCCACTGCCCTGGCGGCCATTATATTGCAAAGTGCGCAAAATGACATGCACGGTGGACAATCCTTTGCCTTTTTTGATCGGGATATGGCTCAGTTTGTGGCCGATGCCGATGACTTTGAAACCTATCAGGCAATGGAGGCGTTGATATATAACTTAAACTCGATGCACAGCCGGGCCGGGGCCCAGGTGCCCTTTAGCTCCATTAATGTTGGCACCGATACCTCTGAGGCAGGACGCCGCACCACCCGCAACCTGTTGCTGGCCTATGAAGCAGGTTTGGGCAGGGGAGAAAACCCCATCTTTCCCAACATTATTTTCCGCTTGCAGGATGGGGTAAACTTAAACCCCGGCGACCCAAACTATGATTTGTTTAAATTGGCCATTAGGGTGGCTGCAAAGAGGCTAAACCCCAGCTTTAGCTTTATGGACAGCTCCTTTAATAAGGAATTTGGGGATCAGGTCAGCTACATGGGCTGCCGCAGCAGGGTAATGGCCAATCGCAGGGGGCCTGCCGTTACCGACGGCCGGGGCAACCTTTCTTTTACCACCATCAATTTACCGCGGATAGCCATAAAGGCTGAGCGAAACATGAAAAAGTTTTTCCACATGTTGGATGACATTATTGACTTGACCAAGCGCCAGCTGTATCACCGCTATCAGGTGCAGAGCAAGCTCAAAGTAAAAGACATGCCCTTTTTAATGGGCCAGAAACTTTACTTGGGGTCTGAAAACTTAGGCATGAATGATACCATTGAAGAAGCAATTAAACATGGTACACTGGCCATTGGCTTTATCGGTTTGGCGGAAACCCTAACTTCACTGATAGGGGTGCACCACGGCCAAAGTGAAGACGCCCAGGCCTTGGGGGATGAAATAGTTTCTTTTATCCGCAAAAAAGTAGACGAGGCATGTGAGGAGTATGATTTAAACTTTACTTTGTTGGCAACTCCGGCAGAGGGCCTGTCCGGTCGCTTTGTTAAACTTGACCGCAAAGAGTACGGCATTATACCCGGTGTTAGCAATAAAGATTACTACACCAACTCTTTCCACGTGCCGGTAGATTATTCTATCAGTGCCTTTGAAAAAATTGCCCTTGAGGGGCCATACCACAAGTACTGTAATGCCGGCCATATCAGCTATGTGGAATTGCCCAGCCCGCCGGTGCACAACTTAGAGGCAATGGAATCCATTATTCGGTTTATGCGGGAAAATGATATGGGCTATTCGGCCGTTAACTTCCCGGTGGACTTTTGCACCAACTGCAGCCTGTTGGGAGTAATAGATGAACAAACCTGTCCCCGCTGTGGTTCAGCCTTTATACGCCGGGTGAGACGAATCACCGGTTACTTAAGCACCACCGACCGGTTCAATGACAGCAAGGTTGCTGAGTTAAACGACAGAACTATTCACTCCCTATAGGAGAGGATACGATGATAAAAGCTCGTGTGGCCGGTATTACCGCCGGCAGTGTTGTGGACGGGCTGGGTATTCGCACAGTGGTGTTCTTCCAAGGCTGCCCCAGGCAGTGCCCGGGCTGCCATAATCCCACTGAAATCCCCTTTGAGGGGGGCCAAGAGATATGGGTGGACCGGCTGGCGGAAAAGATAATGGACAAAACCACTGTACTCACCAAAGGTATAACCTTTTCCGGCGGTGACCCATTGGCTCAACCGGAAGCATTGCTTGAAACCATAAAACTGATAAAACAGCAAAAACCGCAATTTGATATTTGGGTATATACGGGCTATACCTTTGAAGAAGTAAAACATTTACCGGTGATTCCATTGATTGATGTTTTGGTGGACGGCCCCTTTATTCAGGAAAAAAGGGATCTGTCGCTGGCCTTTAGGGGCTCATCTAACCAGCGTCTAATTGATGTGGTAAGGACCTTAGAGACAGGTGAAATAGTTGAGCTAGCTATTGATTCTGAAGAATAACATAAAAAGCGGTAGGAAACGAATTGTTTCCTACCGCTTTGTTATCAGGTAAGAATATGCTTCTATCCTATACTGTCATAAGATACTTATCTACATGCTGCGCAGTTGCTTGAGGTGCAGCTTGTACAACTATCACCTCGGCTGCCGCGCAGTGAATCGGCACTGTCACTTCTAAAGCTGGACATCACCCTTTTGGGCTTATTGGCCTGACATTTAGGGCAAGTAAGATTCTCTCCTGTCTCACCCAGCTGACACAGCCGTTCAAATTTATGTTGACATGATTGACAGCGGAATTCATATATTGGCATTTTAATCCCCCCTCTTGGCTGGTTTAAAATATTCCATGGCTTTAAACACTAATTATTATAACATAAGTTGCAGCTAAAGCCTCGCCCCTGATAAAAAGCTTTAGGCTTAATAATTATGCGGGCTTCGGAAAGAGGCAGCTGACACCGGCTGGCTTTTCTTTACAGGGATTTTAAGGTTTTATGTAGTGCATGGATTGAAATCCTGGTACTAATGTAATCCAGTGCATCCGGATAAAGTTGCACTCCACACGGAGTGCATGGATTGAAATGGCGGGAAATTGTCAAATTAACCCCTTTTCAGCAGGGAAACCCCTACTTTTGCTTGAACTTATATCATAAGTGTTGTCAAAAGGACGGGAGGTTATTTACAGTGCGTATTAAATTTTTAGGTGCGGCCCAGGTGGTAACCGGGTCTTGCTTTCTGTTAGAGGTGGGCAACCATAAAATTGCAGTGGACTGTGGTTTGTTCCAAGGCACCAAGGAGCTTAAGGAGCGCAACTATCGTGACTTTGTGGTACCCCCCAGCAGCATTGATTTTGTGTTACTTACCCATGCCCACATCGATCACAGCGGGCTATTGCCTAAACTGATAAAGCATGGTTTTAAGGGCCGTGTGTTCGCCACCTCGGCCACTGCAGACCTGTGTGAAGTAATGCTGCCCGATGCCGGGTACATACAGGAGATGGAATGTGAACGCAAGAACCGAAAGTACCGCCGCTCCGGTCGTAAGTTAATTGAGCCTATCTATACTGCCGAAGACGGTGAGAAAGCAATGCAATATTTTGAGCGAGTTGCCTACGGGGACATCATTCCCATTACCCCTCAAATAACGGCACGATTTTTAGATGCCGGCCATATCCTAGGTTCGTCAATGCTTGAAATATGGGTCAATGAGGGTGGCCAGGAAACTAAGTTGGTGTTTTCCGGTGATATCGGTAATGTCAAGCAGCCCTTTATTAACGAACCGTCATTTATATTCAATGCGGATTATGTAATAATGGAGTCCACCTACGGCAATAGAACCCACAAACACAAAGATGATAAACAAGATATGCTGCGCCAGGCCATTGTGGATACCTACCAAAAGGGCGGCAACTTAATTATTCCTGCCTTTGCCGTGGGAAGAACCCAGGATATAGTCTATGAAATAGCCCGGTTACAAAAACAAGGCAGTATTCCGGTGGTCCCCATCTACATTGACAGCCCCATGGCTATCAAAGCCACCCAGGTTTTAGATCGCCATCCCAGCATGTACAATGAAGAGGTCAACCAATTAATTAGCGAGGGTTGGCATCCCTTAAGACTGGAAAACCTACACTATTCTGTTACCGCAGAACAATCCAGGGCGTTAAATGAGAAGCCCGGCTTTAATATTATCATTTCTGCCAGCGGCATGTGTGATGCAGGGCGCATTAAACACCACCTGCGCCATAACCTGTGGCGGCCTGAATGCACCATACTGTTTGTGGGCTACCAGGCTTTAGGTACACTGGGAAGGCGGCTGGTTTCCGGGGAGAAATTAATTCGTATTCATGGCGAGGAGGTGGCTGTGCGGGCTGAAATCAGAAACATAGACGGTTTTTCTGCCCATGCTGACCAAACGGCTTTGTTGGCTTGGTTGAGACAATTTATAAAGCCGCCCCGCCAGGTGTTTGTTACCCACGGTGAAACTGCGGCTGCAAATAAACTGGCCCAACTAATTGATGAGCAGTTGAATATTGAGGCCATTGTGCCGGAAATGTTGCAGGAATTTGATCTTACGGTGGATGTTAAAGCTAAGTGTGAATTACTGCGTGAAAACTACCAAAATGTTGCCCAGAAGCTGGAACTGTATATGCAATCGGGTATGGATATCAGTGATTGTGATACCCTATTAAGACGATTAAGAGAACTGGAACGCTGGCTGGATTCTGTTATATAGTAGTACCAATGGTATGGTTAGGGGTGATAGTTTTTGCAGCGAGCCGGCGGTGGTTTTTTACTCAATGACTTGGGCCCGGTCACTTATTTAAGCATTCCTTCCTTTACGGCAACGTCGTTGGTTGCTCACGGTTTTACTACCCGCTTAGGAGGGGTCAGCGAAGGCAGATACAGTTCTTTAAATTTAGGCCTTCATGTTGGCGATGAGCATCAAGCGGTGTTGGTTAACCGGCGTAGGGCCTGCAATGCCATTGGAATAGACAGTGGGCGCTTGGTGGCAGGTCAACAGGTACACCAAGACCAAGTGGCGGTGGTGACAGAGCAGCACCTGGGCAGGGGCAGCCGTAGCTATCAATCTGCCCTGCCCGGGGTGGATGCTTTAATTACCAAGACACCTGGAGTGCCGCTGTCCAGCTATTATGCAGATTGTGTGCCTCTTTTTTTTCTGGACCCGGTACAAAAGGCAGTGGGTTTGGCCCATGCGGGATGGAAAGGTACGGTAAGCAAAATTGGCGCCAAGACGGTGCAGCAGATGACTAAGACCTTTGGCAGTGACCCTAAAGAAATTATCGCAGCCATTGGTCCCTCCATTGGGCCATGCTGTTATCTTGTTGATAAACCTGTCATTGATAAATTGAAGAGGTCATTTAGCTATTGGCATCAACTGGTGAAGGCCTGCGGTGACGGCCAATGGCTCTTAAACTTGTGGGAGACCAATTTACGGGTACTGATAGATGCCGGCATAAGGGGTGAAAATATAAGCATTGCAGCCATTTGTACTTGCTGCAACAGCCATATGTTTTTTTCCTACCGGGCTGCCGGTGGCATAACCGGCAGAATGGCATCCTTTATTATGCTAATATAGTTCTAAAGGGAGGGGGACAATGCCCAAGGAAAAAATTTTAGTGGTGGATGACGAAGAACACATTATTGAGTTGGTGAAGTTTAACCTTGAGCGGGAAGGCTACCGGGTGATCACAACCGGTAACGGTGACCGGGCGCTGGAGCTTGCCAGGCAAGAAAAACCGGATCTGGTGGTGCTGGATATAATGCTTCCCGGCACCGACGGATTAACCGTTTGCCGTACTTTAAACAGTGATCCGGAGACAAAGGTTATTCCGGTAATTTTGCTCAGTGCCAGGGCAGAGGAGTTTGACAGGGTGCTGGGCCTGGAGATGGGGGCGGACGACTACATAGTTAAGCCCTTTTCTCCAAGGGAACTGGTGGCCAGGGTGAAAGCCCGACTGCGCAGGCAGGCTGAATATGCTACTGACAAAAAGGATATTTATACCAATAAGCTCCACATTGGCGGGATGACAATAGACGAAGATCGCTTTGTGGTCAGTGTAAATGATACTAAATTAGAACTAACCCCCAAGGAGTTTGAGCTGACGCGTTTTTTAGCCCGGCATCCCGGCAAGGTGTTTACCAGGGATTTTTTATTGGAAAGAATATGGGGTTATGATTATACCGGTGACTCTAGAACGGTGGACGTGCACATCAGATATATACGGAAAAAGTTAGAGCAAGTTCCCGGCAACCCACAACTGATAGAAACGGTGCGAGGTGTAGGTTATCGGTTTAAGGAGGTATAACAGGTGAAACTGGGGATTAAGACTCGTACCATTGCCAGTTATCTTATATTACTGGCGATTTTTCTTTTATTAATGCTTTTATATGCCAATGGCCTTATTACCCTTTTAACTGCGGTGCCGGTCTTGGTTGCAGCCACCGCTGTTACCGCTTACATAATGGTATCGAGACTAATCGCCCCTTTGGAGCAAGTTACCACCACTGCATATGAGATGGCCGGCGGCATATTAGAACAGGAAATTACAGTGCGGGGCACGGAAGAAATAGATGATTTGGCTATCAGCATTAACACAATGGCTAATCAACTGCGCCAACACATCACCAAGATTAACGAAGAGCGCAACCGGGCCAAGGCCATCTTAGACAGCATGGGTGACGGTGTTATTGCCCTGGACTCCCAAGGGAGGGTGTTAATGATTAATCCGTCCATGGAAAGGCTTTTTAAAGTTGGACGTAAGGAGTGTCTGGGTGAAAAAGTAAATAAAGTAATCAGAAACCATGAATTGGATCAACTCTTGCGCCGGGTTTTAGATCATTGCCAACCCTTAAGCCGGGAAATAAAAATATTGCTGCCGGAGCCCAGAATATTTAAGGTGAAGGCCACACCGCTAAAGGGAAACCGCACAAAGCACCTTGGTGTAGTGGCCATAATGAGTGACGTTACAGAAAGACGTCATTTAGAGAAGATGCGCAGTGAGTTTGTGGCCAATGTCTCCCATGAACTGCGCACGCCTTTGACCTCCATTAAAGGCTTTTTAGAAACCCTCTTGGACGGAGCCATAGATAACCCCAAAACCGCCTATAATTTTTTAAACATCATGAATGTAGAAACTGAAAGGCTGACAAGATTGATAGATGACCTGCTGAAACTGTCTAAGTTAGAGAATAAGCGTACCATGTTAAAGAAGCAAGAGGTGGATCTATCAGCCATCATTACCCAAGCACTGAAAATTTTTAAGCCCCAGGCTGAATACAAGGCCATTAAACTTGAAACTGCAATACCAAGCCACCTGCCCTTGATACAAGGGGAAAAGGACCTTTTGTTTCAAGTATTGATCAATCTGATCGATAATGCCATTAAATACACTCCGGTGGGCGGTAAGGTGGCTGTTATGGTAACCCTGCATCCAAAGGAACTGAAGGTGTCGGTACATGATACCGGACCGGGAATACCGGAAGAGGTCAAGACCAGAGTTTTTGAGCGTTTTTATCGGGTGGACAAGGCCCGGTCAAGGGACGCCGGCGGAACGGGCTTGGGCCTTGCCATAGCTAAACATGTGGTAGAATTGCACGGCGGCACCATTACAGTGCAAAACCATAATCAGGGGGCGGTATTTAGCTTCACTGTACCGCTTAATTAACAAATTAAACCCATGAAGGTATTCAGATGCCCCACTTGTGCTATTAAACCCAGCCTAATTAAAAGGACAGACCCGGCGGACAACCCAATCCTTTTATTAACAATTGAACGGTTGTGGGAAGGATTTAAAAAGTGACCGTCGAATAAATTTTGGAAGCCTATCAATATTATGTTAAAGGAATGCAGCCCTTGAGTCGCTTAAGAAAAAGAAAGAAAAGACTTTTTTTCGGGTCATGTATTATCTTTTTAATACTGGCAATATTAGTTTGGACCATTGTTAATGTTGCGCGCCCGATGGTGTTAAATCAACTGATAAGTATCAATACCATCAGTAAAGATACCGTTAGCATAACCCTTCCGGTTGAAGGCTTAGTTGCTAAAGAAGAGGCTGTAATACGGTCTCCCATAAATGGTGAGTTGGAACTGGTGGTGGAACAGGGTAGGCGGGTTGCTGCCCATGCGGTGGTGGCAAAGGTAAGCGCCCTGAGTTTAGACACTCCGGGAGGCAGCCGGGTGCATAATCTTGCGGCTCCCACAGCAGGTGCCGTCTGTACTAACATTGACGGTCTGGAGGAAGTATTAACCCCTGCCACCCTTCGTGAATTGGATTTATCCGGAATTGGTACCATAAGGAAAAAGGTCACTGCTCAGCCCGGTGGTCAAACCACCATGGTGGAGCGAGGACAAGCGGTGGTTAAACTGGTGGATAACCTAAGACCGGTGCTAATATACCTTGAATTAAAAGATGAAAAAATTCCACCCAAGCTGTTGGAGGAAGGACAAGGTCTTAACCTGATGTACCAAGGCCAATGGTTTACCAGCCGGATAATAAAATCCCAGGCAAAAAAGGAGAATCAATCGGTGTTGGTGGAGGCAAACAGCTATCCTGAGGAATTGATTTTCCAGAGAGTTGCGGAATTTGAATTGCTAAAAACTGAACTGACAGGTTTGTTGGTGGAGGAGGCTAACCTGGTATATAGGGATACACAGCCAGGTTTATACATTGTACAAAGACAAAAGATATGTTGGGTACCGGTGGAAATAAAAGGTGTTCTTCAAGGTAAGGTGGCGGTAGAAAGCCCTGCCCTTTCCGGTGGGGTAAGATATGTTGCCAACCCTCACCTGGTTAAAGAAGGGGACAGAGTTAATAAGTAAATACCAATGCAAACCTGTGCCCGACGAACTGCTTGTTAAATACTATATAGGGAGCGGCTTGTATTGACTGATATTAATGTGTTAGATAACTTAACTAAGGTACAAAAACAAATTAAGGAAGCGGAATTGCGCGGTGGTCGACCCCCCGGCTCTGTTAAGCTGTTGCCGGTTACCAAAACCGTACCCCAACAATACATTACCCAAGTAATGGAGGCCGGGATTGTTGATTTTGGTGAAAACCGTGTGCAAGAACTGGTGGAAAAATACCGGCACTTTCCCAAGGCCAACTGGCACATGATTGGCCATTTGCAAACCAACAAGGTTAAAAAACTGTTGGGGAAAACGGTGTTAATTCACTCGCTGGACCGTTGGTCGCTGGCAGAAAAAATCAACAGTTTATCCCTAAGCAACAATATAAAAACCAAAGTATTAGTTCAGGTTAACGTTTCCGGTGAAAAATCAAAGTACGGTTTAAATCCGCTGGAGCTGGAAGACTTTATTTACCACGCCATTGACTTAGAGGGCATAGAAATACAGGGTTTAATGACCATGGCCCCTTTTGTTGACAAGCCCGAAGAAGTCAGACCTGTGTTTAGGGAACTTGCCCGGTGGCGGGATAAATTGGCATCCCGGTGGCCCGGCATAAGGATCTTATCCATGGGCATGACCAATGATTTCACAGTGGCCATTGAAGAAGGGGCGGATATAGTTAGGGTTGGTTCGGCCATTTTTCGTAGACAGACGCTATAAAATAAGGGGGCGGAAAAATGAGTAAAAGGTTTATGGATAAAATGATGGGTATTATTGGCTTGGAAGAAGAAATAGTGGATGATGAACAGGAGCAAAAAGGAGTTGACAACGCCTGGCAGGGTAAGCAAAAGGCCAATATAGTCAGCTTGCACAGTCAACGTCAGGTGCAGGTTGTTGTTGTAGAACCTTCAACCTATGATGAGGTGCAAGGCATTGCTGATAATTTAAGAAACCGGTGCCCGGTAATAGTAAACTTAGAAAAATTAGATGCTGACTTAGGACGCCGGATAGTTGATTTTTTAAGCGGCTCTACCTATGCTTTAAACGGTAGCATGCAAAAGGTGGGCCAAAACATCTTTTTATTTGTGCCTAACAACATTGATATAGCCAGCGAAATTAAAGAACGGGTGCGGGAAAAGGGCATCTTTTCCATTCTGCAGTCATAGTTAATTAGGGGGAGATTTTATGCCTTTGGATGGGCAGCTGATTGGGTTTTTGGGTGGCGGCGTTATGGCAGAGTCGTTAATAGGCGGCTTAATAAAAAATGGCATTGTCAAGCCGGAAAAGATTTTTGTAAGTGACCCAGACGAAGAAAGGCTGCAATTATTAAAAGAAAAGACCGGTATTAAAACTGTGGCTGATAACCTGCAGTTAACCCAGTCAGCCCAGCTGCTAATAATTGCGGTAAAGCCCCAGGTGATCAGTGAAGTACTTGCTGATATTAAACAAAATATTAAGGCTGAACACTCAGTAATATCTTTTGTGGCAGGAATATCGACAGATTACATAGAAAGTTATTTAGGCGGCACACCGGTGGTAAGGGTTATGACTAATACTGCCTGCCTGGTTTCAGAAGGTGCCAGCGCCTTATGTGGTGGTAAATATGCCGAATCTAAACATATTGATATTGCCAAAACAATTTTTTCTTCGGTGGGCAAGGTAGTTACCGTTAAGGAAGAATTGTTAGATGCGGTGACCGGCCTTTCGGGCAGCGGACCGGCTTACATGTATGTTATTTTAGAAGCGCTGATAGATGCCGGTGTTAGGGTGGGCTTGCCCCGTAAAGTTGCCACCGCCCTTACTACGCAAACAATGCTGGGAGCGGCCAAAATGGTGTTAGAGACAGGTGAGCACCCCGGACGGCTAAAGGATATGGTTATCACCCCTGGGGGTACAACGTCGGCGGGAATGTACGCCCTTGAAGACGGGGGGCTGAGGGTAACACTGATGAATGCTGTAATGGCCGCCACAGAACAGTCTAAACAAATGTCTAAAGGGCCAAAATAAGTAATGAGGTGGGTGGATTTTGAAGATAATTTACGATATTGTTAATGTAGGTTTTGAAGTTTATAAATTTATGTTGCTTGGGCGTATTATTTTATCATTTGTAAAGCACAACCCCTACAATCCGGCCATTAGATTTATATATGATTTGACAGAACCTTATCTGGGAATTTTCAGGCGTTTTATTCCTCCGGTGGGTATGATAGACTTCTCACCCATTGCTGCTTTCTTTACCTTAGCCATCATCCAGTACTGGCTTGTATTACCGCTAATTAGGGCGATATTCTAATGTCAGTGATAGACCGAGAGCGGATATTAAACCGTTATGCAGGTGCAGAGGAGAAAACACTGCTGGCCCGGGTTATGGATATGGCAGAAAATGTACTCAAAAACCACCAGCCGGCAGTTACTGATTTTTATGACCCCTACCACACCGGCCTGGTACGTTCTGCCATAAACCCAATAGCGGATCTGGAAACCTATGTGGATGGCGGATACCCCGAAGCTGAACGCTGTCGGGTGGTGATATATCCTGATTATTTGCCGGTGGAAGAGGTGGATGCAAAATTAGCCTTTCTGTCGGTGGAAGGCAATTTTAAACTGGCAAAGGTTAACCACCGGGATTACTTAGGCTCTTTAATGGGCCTGGGGCTGAAAAGAGAAAAAATTGGCGATCTAATAGTGGACGAAAGGGGTGCCCAATTGGTGGTGGATGCCGATGTGGCGTCCTATATCAGGGCCAGCCTATGTAAGGTGGGCAGGGTGGGGGTTACGGTTAAGGAAATCACCCGCCGGCAGCTGCAACTGCCCCAAGCCAAGATTAAAATAATAAACGCCACCGTAGCATCAATGCGCCTGGATGCCGTGGCGGCGGCAGGTTACGGTACATCCCGCAGTAAGCTGCTCAGAGAGATCCAAGCGGAAAGATTAAATCTAAACTGGGCCACCTGCAGTAACCCGGCCGCCCCCGTAAAAGAAGGGGACATGCTTTCAATGCGAGGCCGCGGTAGAGTAAAGGTTGCAGAGCTTAAAGGTAATACAAAAAAGGGCCGTATTTCATTAGTGCTACATAGGTACTTGTAGAATTATTTATTAAAAGGTGGTGTCATCGGTGCTTACTCCCCTTGATATTAGGCAAATGGAATTTAAAAAGAACTTTCGGGGTTATGATGAGCGGCAGGTGGACAAGTTTATGGAAGAAGTTGCCGATGCAATGGAAGAACTGTTGCGGCAAAACCATCACCTGCAACAGAGTCTGGCAGATAGCGAAACCCGCCACGAAAAATACCGTGATATAGAAGAAGCAATTAAAAACACACTGGTAATTGCCCAGAAAAACGCCCAGGACATGAAAGAAACCGCAGACAAGGAAATTAAAGTAATGATGCGGGATGCAATGCAGCGGGCAGAGAACATAATTCAACAGGCGGAAGAAGAGGGCAAAAAAATAATTGCCGACGCCCAGGCCCAGGCAGAAGAAATAGAGAAGAAATACCGTGAAATACAAAAGCAAGCGGAAGTTTTTCGCACACAGTTTCGCACCTTCTTAGAGGTGCAGTTAGATCTCATTAATAATGAGGACCTGGCGCAAAAAAAACTTTTGGAAGAAGAGACAAATGACCAAACAAATGAACAGGAAGAGGCGGTATAGCCAGACAAAAAGTTGACCGATAACATTACTTTTTGTATAATTGTGTAATGCAATATAATTAAACAAATAATACCTATGATCGGAACAGTAGGCATGGTTTAAATGTTACAGAGAGCCCGCCATGGTGGAACCGGGTACATTTCCCTTGCTGAATATCCTCCGGGAGGTGTGCGACTCCAAAGGTTTTACAACCCAGTAGATCGCATCGGCTACACCGACGTTAACGGTGCTTGAGTGATTCAGGTATGCCATACGCCTGTTTCACAAGGGTGGTACCGCGGAAAAATCCGTCCCTTGGGGGGCGGTTTTTTTATTTAGCAATCATAATCGGGTATTTTTGGCAGTGGCTACAGGTATTTTAGTCGGATTGTGCCCATGGGCATAGCCGGTTAACATAAAAAACTTTGAACTTGGAAAGATAAAACTAATTAAGAGGTGAGCAATTAATTATGGACTATGCTAAGACACTCAACCTGCCCAAAACGGATTTTCCCATGCGGGGCAACTTGCCCAAGCGGGAGCCGGAAATATTAAAATGGTGGGAAGAAATTGATATTTATAAGCAAGTGCAAGAGAAGAACCAGGGCAGACCAAAATTTATTTTACACGACGGCCCTCCCTATGCCAACGGCCACATTCACCTGGGCCATACACTGAACAAGGTATTAAAGGATATGATCGTTAAATACCGCTCCATGGCGGGCTACGATTCACCATATGTGCCCGGGTGGGATACCCACGGCCTTCCCATTGAGCAGCAGGCCATTAAAAACCTAAAAATTAACCGACATAAGGTGCACCCGGTGGACTTTAGGAAGCAGTGCAAGGAGTATGCCTTAAAATTTATTGATATTCAAAGGGAAGAATTTAAACGCCTTGGTGTGCGGGGGGATTGGGAAAACCCCTACCTTACCTTGCTGCCCCAGTTTGAAGCCAAGCAAATTCGTGTCTTTGGCGAAATGGCCAAGGCAGGCTATATCTACAAAGGGCTCAAGCCGGTTTATTGGTGTGCCAGCTGTGAAACTGCCCTGGCTGAAGCGGAAGTGGAATATGCTGACAAAAGCTCACCGTCCATTTACGTGAAGTTTCCGGTGGTGGACGGCAAAGGCATCTTGCCCGAACAAGAAACATATGTGGTAATTTGGACCACCACCCCCTGGACAATTCCTGCTAACGTGGCCATTGCCCTACATCCGGAACTGGATTATGTACTGGTGCAATTGGATGATGAAAAACATCTTCTTGCAAAAGAGCTTTTAGAGAAATACTTAGAGTTAATAGACCGGCAAGGGGCCCAAATATTGCAGCAATTTAAGGGTGAAGAGCTGGAGCGTGTGGTCTGCCGGCACCCCTTTGTAGAAAGAGATTCATTGGTTATTCTAGGTGATCACGTGACCACTGAAACAGGTACAGGGTGTGTGCATACAGCGCCCGGCCACGGTGAAGAAGACTTCTTAGTGGGTAAAGAATACAAACTGCCGGTTATATCTCCGGTGGACAATCGGGGTACCTTTACCGCCGAAGGCGGCAAATTTGCCGGACAAAAGATATGGGATGCCAACAAAGATATTATTGATGAAATAAGCAGTCAAGGTAAGCTGGTGCACCAAGATAAAGTTCAACACTCTTACCCCCACTGCTGGCGTTGTAAAAACCCGGTGTTTTTCCGGGCCACCGAGCAGTGGTTTGCTTCAGTGGAAGGATTCCGCCAAAAGGCACTGGATGCCATCCGCAATAAGGTGCAGTGGATTCCTGCCTGGGGTGAAGATCGCATTTACAACATGGTGGAAGGCCGCAGTGACTGGTGTATTTCCCGCCAGCGCACCTGGGGCGTTCCCATTCCGATTTTCTACTGTAAAGACTGCGGCAAAGAACTGATTACCGAAGAAACCATTGCCCACCTGGAGGAAATATTTGCCGAGCATGGTTCCGATGCCTGGTTTGCCCGGGAGGCAAAGGACCTGATGCCCCAAGGCATCACCTGCCAATGCGGCGGCACAGCCTTTGAGAAAGAAACAGACATCATGGATGTATGGTTTGACAGCGGCAGCAGCCATATGGGCGTGCTAAAGCAACCTGATTTGTGGCCCGAACTGCGCTGGCCGGCCGATTTATACTTAGAAGGCAGCGACCAGCACCGGGGTTGGTTCAACTCATCCCTATCCACTGCCGTTGCAGTGACCGGAGAACCCCCCTACAAGGCGGTGCTGACCCACGGTTTTGTGGTGGATGAAAAGGGCCGCAAAATGTCCAAGTCAATGGGTAACGTGGTAGACCCCTTAAAGGTAATTAACCAAATGGGTGCCGATATTTTGCGCCTTTGGGTGGCATCCACCGATTACCGGGGCGACTTAGCGGTCTCTAACAACATTATTAAGCAAATGACCGAATCTTACCGCAAAATTCGCAATACCTGCCGCTTCTTAATGGGCAACATTCATGACTTCGACCCTGCACAGCACAGTGTAGCCTATCAAGAATTGCTGGAGCTGGACCGCTGGGCACTGCTGCGCTTGCAAAGGTTAAACGAGAAAGTACTAAAGGCTTACGATAACTATGAATTCCACCTGGTTTACCATGCCATCCACAATTTCTGTGTGTTGGATATGAGTGCCCGTTACTTGGATATTATTAAAGACCGCCTTTACACCGCCCCGGCCCAATCCCAAGAACGCAGGGCGGCTCAAACGGTGCTCTACCTGGTGTTAGACTCCTTAGTGCGGCTGCTAACACCCATACTGGCCTTTACCACAGAAGAAATCTATCGCTATATGCCTAAAGGCTCGGACGCACCCCAAAGTGTGCAGTTGTTAGATATGCCTAAGTTAAAGGAAGAGTACATCGACCTGGAACTGGAGCAAAAGTGGGATCGATTGATGCAGGTGCGGGCGGAGGTGCTTAAACACCTGGAAAATGCCCGCCGGGAAAAAATTATCGGTAATTCCTTGGAAGCGGCAGTGCATGTTTATGCCGACGAGGAACTGTATAACTTCTTAAAACCAATGGAAGAACAATTGCACATACTGTTTATTACTTCCAAAGCCCAGCTGTATAAGGGCATCCCTGCGGATGCTGTCACCGGCGAAACCATTACCGGTATGGCCCTAAAAGTAGAATCGGCACCGGGAGAAAAATGCGAGCGCTGCTGGATGTACCACGAAGAGGTGGGGCAGAGTGCAGAACATCCCACCCTGTGTCCCCGCTGCGCCGGTGTGGTAAACCAATAAGATAATCACTGTCAAAACCCGGGAATTATTATCCCGGGTTTTGGTTGTTGTGTGACAGAAAATTTGATAAACTGTATTAGTACAATAATACATTATTAGCAAAATATAACTGAGGGCCGGCTTCAATACCTGCATATATTTATTAAGGTTTTGAATCTTTAAAAGGGGTGAAAAGGTTGATTAAGTGTACCATCTATCCGGAGAAAGTGGCGGATTTAAGCAAAGAAGAAATGGAGGCTTTAATTGTTTCTGTTTTACACCATGTTAACCGTTCAATTACCTACAACACTGGCCCCATTGAGTTATCCAATCGCATTTTAACAGAACTGGTGGAGAAGGACTTGTTAGATGTAATAGGCGGGGGTTGCGGAGGATGCACCTCCTGTGCTCCACCCATGAAATACGGTAAACCCAAAGAAGGCAAGGTTATTAAATTCCCCACCAAAGAGTAGCTGTTAGTGGTTTTTGGCCTTATAATCGGTAATCAACCCTTTTTTTATACGCTGGGTGATAATACCTCCGATACGTCCTGCTTCTTTGGCGTTGAGGCTCCCCCAGCCATACTTGCGTATTTTATCTCCCAAACCCAATTCTTCGGCTATTTCTAACCGCAGCAAATCTTCTTTTGTGGGTGGCTTAGGTTTCTTTCTGTTAGCTTTTTTCTTTGTCATTATTTAAACACTCCTTTCTTAGAATAAAAACCGAAATCCAAAACCCTTCTCAGCCAAGAGAAGGGTTTCTCGGTGAAACCCGCAAAACATTTCAGCCACCGCTCGCCCTGTAACATATTATAGGCAGTTACCTGATAATTATAAGGACCTGTCAATAGGAAACATTTTGCATAATCGGCAGGAACTAAAAGTGACAGTGTCGAAAAATTAACTACCCACCTTATAAAGCGGAGAAAACACTTCCATGCGGTTTTCTCGGCCTTATTTGTTACATACTAATACAACGGTAGACAATGATACGGAGGTTAAATAATGTCCGAACTTAAACGCACACCCTTATATCAGGTTCACCTGCAGACCGGGGCAAAAATGGTGGAGTTTGGCGGTTGGCATATGCCGGTGCAGTATCAGGGTATTATCAAAGAGCACCAAGCCACCAGAGAATCTGCAGGGCTGTTTGATGTATCACACATGGGAGAGATACTTGTGGAGGGGGCCGACGCTTTACCCTTCTTACAGCGGCTGGTGACCAACGATGTGTCTAAGATTGGCATTGGCCGGATCCTTTATACCCCCATGGTGAAAGAAGACGGTGGAACGGTGGATGACCTGTTAATATATAACCTGGGGTTAAACCGTTACCTGCTGGTGGTAAATGCCGCCAATAAAGAAAAGGACCTGCTGTGGATAGAATCTCACCTCAGCGGCCAGGTGGGAGTGGCAGACAAGTCTGATGAATACGCCCTCTTGGCACTGCAAGGCCCTGGGGCAGAAAAAATTCTGCAGCAAATTACTGCCTTGGACCTAAAAACCATAAAAAAATACCACTTCACTGTGGGAGCGGTGTCCGGGGTGCCATGCTTGGTGTCTCGCACCGGCTACACCGGCGAAGATGGATTTGAGCTCTACTGCCATCCTGAAGGGGTAGAGCAGCTGTGGCATGCACTGATGGAGGCCGGCAGAGATGAAGGACTGACTCCTGCGGGACTGGGGGCCCGGGACACCTTGAGAATGGAGGCGGCCCTGCCCCTCTACGGCCAAGAGTTATCGGAAGAAATAAACCCCCTCATGGCAGGTTTAGGCTGGACTGTGAAATTTGATAAGGAAGACTTTATAGGTAAAGGGGCCCTGCTAAAAATAAAAGAGCAGGGGGCGGACCATCGCTTGATCGGCCTAGAAATGGTGGGGCGGGGCATACCCCGTACCGGATACCAAATACAGGCCGGGGGACAGCCTGTGGGTTGGGTAACTTCCGGCGGCTTTGCACCTTCATTAAATACCAACATAGCATTGGCCTACGTTAAACCGGAGTTTGCAGCGGTGGATACCGAATTAGAGGTGCTTATTCGGGGTAAGGAAATAAAGGCCAAGGTAGTTACAAAACCTTTCTACAAAAAAAGCCTTTAAGTAACGGCTCTTATAAATTATGCATTGGATCAGATAATTAAGGAGGAATAAATATGAGCAAAGTACCGGTAGAACTGAAGTACAGCAATGACCACGAATGGGTATTGTTAGAAGGCAACCGCGCAACGGTAGGTATTACTGACTATGCGCAGCAGTCCTTGGGGGACATAGTTTTTCTTGAATTGCCCCAGGTGGATGACATTATAGAAGCAGGGGACGCCTTTGGTGTGGTGGAGTCTGTTAAAGCCGCTTCTGATTTAATGATGCCCCTCACCGGCAAGGTGATTGAGGTTAACGAAGAGCTGATGGATTCGCCTGAAATTATCAATGAAGACCCCTACGAAAAGGGTTGGATGATAGTGGTAGAGTTTACAGACGCATCTCAGATAGAAGATTTGCTGTCCAGCGAACAGTATGAGCAACTAATAGAGGAGAATGCCTAGTGAATTTCATTCCCCATACCGAAGAAGACCTTCGGCAAATGTTGACCGAGCTCGGTGTTGATAGCATTGAGCAGTTGTTTGCGGAAATACCCCGGGAAGTTAGGCTGCAGCAAACACTGCAAATACCCGGCCCCATGGCCGAACCCCTGCTGGCCAGGCATTTAAACCGGCTGGCGGCCAAGAACAGCCAGCTGCTGTCTTTTTTAGGGGCCGGAGCATACCAGCATTATATACCCAGCGCAGTGCGACACCTTATTATGCGTTCAGAGTTTTACACTGCCTACACACCCTACCAGGCGGAAATGAGCCAGGGAATGCTGCAGGCCATATTTGAGTATCAAAGTATCATCTGTGAGCTAACCGGCATGGATGTGGCCAATGCTTCAATGTACGACGGAGCTTCTGCCACGGCCGAGGCGGCCTTGATGGCCTGTGCCGCCACCAGGCGCAGCAAGGTGCTCATTTCTAAAACGGTGCATCCGGAATACCGGGAAGTGCTGCGCACCTATGCCCTGGGGCCGGAACTGCAGATAGAAGAAATTGATTTTGAAGAGGGAGCCACCGACCTTAATCATCTAAACCAACTTCTGGATCAAGAAGTGGCAGCGGTTATAATCCAGCAGCCAAACTTTTTTGGGGTACTGGAAGACTTAACCGCCATAAGCCAGGCTGCCCATGGGGCCAAGGCACTGACGGTGGCCTGCGCCGACCCGGTGGCCTTGGGATTAATTGCCGACCCGGGCAGCTGTGGTGTAGATATTGCAGTGGGTGAAGGCCAGAGCTTAGGTATCCCGCTGTCCTATGGCGGCCCCTATCTGGGATTTATGGCCTGCACCGATAAACTGCTGCGCCGCATGCCCGGACGTATAGTGGGAGAAACCACTGACAGTAAAGGGCAAAGGGGTTTTGTGCTTACGCTCCAGGCCAGGGAGCAACATATTCGCCGTGAAAAGGCCACCTCAAATATTTGCTCCAATCAGGCCCTCTGTGCCCTGGCAGCCACTGTGCACCTAAGCTTGCTGGGGCCGGAGGGGTTAAAACAGGTGGCTGAGCAATGTTTGCAAAAGGCTCATTTTGCCTATCAAGGGATAATAAATCTGCCCGGCTTTAGTCCGGTGTGGTCGGCCCCCTTTTTTAAAGAATTTGTAGTCCGCCTACCTCACCCAGCGGAAGAAATTAACAAGGCTCTCTTGGACCAGGGCATCATTGGCGGATTAAACTTGGCTGAATACTACCCTGAAATGAAAAACTGCATGCTATTTTGCGTGACCGAAGTCCATACCAGGGAAGAAATAGAGCGATTAGTAGAGGCCTTAAGGGGGTTTAGTAAATGACCGAACCACTGATTTTTGAAAAATCGCGGCCGGGCCGTCAGGGCATAGCTATGCCTGACAGTGATGTACCCCATCAGCCGGTGGAGCAGCTGCTGCCTGCCAATATGCTGCGCCGGCAGGCACCCGGTCTGCCTCAAGTTAGCGAACTTGATACAGTGCGCCATTACACCAGGCTATCCCGCAAGAACTTTGGTGTGGATGTGGGTTTTTACCCCCTGGGTTCCTGCACCATGAAATACAATCCGAAAATTTGTGAAGATGCCGCCAACCTGCCGGGTTTTACCCAGCTGCACCCCTATCAGCCCGTGGAAACGGTGCAGGGGGCACTGGAACTGCTCTACCATACCCAGAATTACCTGGCGGAAGTAACCGGCATGGATGCCATATCACTGCAGCCTGCCGCCGGTGCCCACGGTGAGCTTACCGGCCTCTTGATAATTAAGGCCTATTTAGAGCATAAAGGTGAAAAGCGAAATAAAGTAATTGTGCCCGACTCAGCCCATGGCACAAACCCTGCCACCGCTACACTGGCCGGCTTTAAGGTGGTAACGGTGAAGTCTGACAGGCGGGGTAATGTGGATGTCGATGAATTGCGCAGTCTGGTGGATGAGCAAACCGCTGCCCTTATGCTTACTAACCCCAATACGCTGGGTTTATTTGAAGAAAATATTCTTGAAATTTCAGAAATAGTGCACAAGGCAGGGGCCTTGCTGTACTACGACGGGGCCAATATGAATGCCATTATGGGTATCACCCGCCCCGGCGATATGGGGTTTGATGTGGTGCACCTAAACCTGCACAAAACCTTTGCCACTCCCCATGGGGGCGGTGGCCCGGGCAGTGGCCCGGTGGGGGTTTCTGCGCAATTAGAACCCTTTTTACCTAAACCTGTGGTCGTTAAAGAAGACAATGGCTACCGGCTGGATTACAACCGGCCCTTATCCATTGGCAGGGTGCGCAGTTTTTACTGCAGTTTTGCTGTTATAGTAAAGGCCTACACCTACATGCTTTCCCAGGGAGGCAGGGGCTTAAAATCGGTCAGCGAGCATGCCGTGCTCAATGCCAACTACCTCATGCACCGCCTGGCGCCCCATCTAAATATGCCCTTTGAACGCCACTGTATGCATGAGTTTGTTTGCCAACCGAAGAAGGGGCTTAAGGAGAAGGGAGTGCGCACCCTGGATTTAGCCAAACGAATGGTGGACTATGGATACCATCCACCCACCGTTTATTTTCCGCTGATTATTGATGAAGTGATGATGATGGAACCCACTGAGACGGAGAGTAAAGAAACACTGGATGATTTTGCAGACAGTGTTATTAAAATACTGCAAGAGGCGGAAGAAGAGCCGGAACTGGTCAAGACGGCACCCCACAATACCGGTATAGGCCGTTTGGACGAAGTTAGGGCTGCCCGGCGTCCGGTGCTGAGATATAAGGCCAATGACAGCAAATAATTTATTGACACCTAAATCTTAGAATGATAAAATTAATTTGAAGTAAATAATTCAAGTCAGGTCTTATAAACCGGGCCTTAGGGCAGCGGGAATTTCCCGTGGGACAGTCAAAATCGACCCCCACGGGTTTTTGTTTTAGAGCACCTTTCCCAAGGGTTCATCCCCGCGGTCTATGTTTGTCTTAATTTCATTTTCAGCTTGTGCCCGCCGGGCACGGCAGTAGTTTTATAGAGGTTCGATTTATCGAACCCACCGGTAGGGAGGATTTATTCTTGGATTCTAAAGCGAAGGTTGCCCGCCTGGCAATGATATCAAACAGTTTTTTGCTTGTGGGTAAACTGACGGCGGGTATAATGATGGGATCAATCAGTGTCATTTCTGATGCTATGCACTCAGGGTTAGATGTGGTGGCATCCTTCATAGCCTTTTTGTCAGTGCGTCAATCGGCTAAACCGGCAGACGATTTACACCGATACGGCCATGGAAAGTATGAAAATCTTGCCGCCATAGTAGAGGCACTTTTGATTGTTTGTGCGGCACTGGCCATACTTTGGCATGCTATTCCCAGACTGATTTACGGTCAAGGGGATGTGGATGCTTTAGGGCTGGGCATGGCTGTGATGATGGTGTCCGCTGCTGTTAACTGGTATATTTCATCCCGTTTATTTAAGGTGGCCAAGGAGACAGACTCCCCTGCCTTAGAGGCAGATGGCTGGCACCTGCGCACCGACGTCTATAGCTCGGTGGCAGTATTTATTGGTATTGTGTTAATTAAAATCACCGGTTGGCATATCATTGACCCCATTGTTGCCATATGTGTAACGGTATTGATATTAAGGGTGGCTTTTGGATTATTGCGGGATTCCCTGGGCAGCATGCTGGATACCAGTCTGCCGGCAGAAGATGAGGAAGTCATTCATAAATTGTTAAAAGGTCATGAAAGGCAATATGTCAGCTACCACAAGCTGCGCACCAGAAAGGCCGGTTCCCACCGCCATGTGGATTTACATCTGGTGGTGCCCCGGTGCAGAACAATACAGGAGGCGCACCAACTGTGCGATGCAATTGAAAGTGAAATAGAAAAGGAGCTGCCTCTCAGTACCGTTTTGATTCATAGTGAACCATGCCGCCCGCCGGAGAATTGTGAAGGGTGTAAGGCAAAATGTCAGGGCAAAAAAAATGAGGAGACTTCCTGTGGGGAGTAAAGTGGGGGATAATTTTAATGGCGGACCGTGTGTCCGCCATTCTTACATATAGTAGGATATTGTTTTGTTCTTGATGTTATAGCTATATCTTTCTGTATTGCTTTTAGATCCGCTACCAAGGGAGAAGCTGTCAAACCTCCAATCGGCAGGCAAGCTTAAACGGTACTTGGCGGCTAAATGTCTTACAAAAATTTCATACAATATATTAAGAAATTCCCGATAAAGCATTTGCATTTTAGTATTATAGCTAATTAACATCATTAGGTCAGTAATTGTCTCTGATTGGGGCAGTGTCTTTCTGCGCAAGCGATACCTTCCTTTACCCGGGGTGCCCGGTTTTTGCTGCACCGGACGCACCAATTCAAAGCCCAATTCTTCGATGTCATTAATATAACGATAGATGTTCCTTGTGCTCACCTTACATAATTTAGCGAGCTCATCCAGTGTGGCTCCTCCGGAAGGAGTTTTTTTTCTTAAATATTGTAACATTAGTTCTATGTTTTTGCTGCGGTTGTGTCTAACAGTGCTTAGCCTTTCTGCTTTAGACATTTTCAAACCCCCACATAATATTATAGGTTAAGTGCCCTTATAAATCCCTGCATAATCAATATCCTTACTGAGGCAGTATTTATTAATTAATTAAAATAAAGTACATTCAAAATATACAAGGCATGCATAATATCAGACAAGATTGCCTATGCCCAGCCATTTAAGACAATTGTAGCATAATATTAATAAAATTACCAGGGGGAAACTGTCTGAAATCATATAGGGTGAGTTTAAAAACACACTTATACCACTGTGGTGCTGCTAAATCTCATTAAATCGGCCATTTATCATGACCGGCCAACCCTTATCTATGGCTAATAACTGATTAGTGACCGACTGAGCCCAAGATGCCCGATGCGGCTACAACCAGTACCGCCACTTCAACGACGGCAATGGTTAAAAAGGCAGTGTCCTTTTTCTTAAAATATGCAGGAACTAAAAAGGCCAAATAACCTATAATGGTTAAGCTGGCTAGCCAGGCGATGCCCAGAATGCTTAAAAAGTTACCGTATTCTAGCATGCCCAGCCATGCCCACCCACTGGGTGTTCCGGTGGCGCTTATAAACTGTTCACTGCTTAAATGCCAATAATGGGCCACCTCGTGGGGTTGAATATTACCGGGAACAACACCAAATATATAGGCTAAAAAGGTGACAGACAGCATTGCAATACCAATTAAGGAACCGTATTTTATCATCTTTGCATAAGCAATTTGCTCTTCGGGTACAAGCATTCTGCCGCCTCTACTGCGCTTGTGTTTACGCTTCTTTCTATCTGTATGAATTTGTTGATTACTTAATTTTTGTTGAGTCATTGTGCTACCCCCTATCTATTAAATCTATATAAATCTATTAAATTATTCCCAAACCCTTTATCATTGAGTTGATACCGGCGAACAAGAGCATGAAGATTACCAGGTATCTAACTGCCTTAGGCTTAGATTTAGACAATAACCTTACACCCACAAGTGAACCTAACATAATACCGATAACCGAAGGAATGGTAATAATGGGCAAAACAGCACCTTTATTTAAGTAAATCCAAGCGGCGGAAGTATCAGTAATGGAAAGAAGAAACTTACTGGAGCCCACTGCTAACTTTAACGGGGCACCCATTAAGAGGTTTAGCACCGGTACGTTGGCCCAGCCTGCACCTAAACCAAACATTCCGGCTATTAGGCCAATCAGAATAAAGGCTAAGTAGCCCTGGGCGGTGCGCCAAACGGTCCATTTGATTTGTTTACCGGTGGATTCTTCCACATAAGTACCGGATATGTTTAACCGGCGGGCTATTTTGTCGGGGCCGGGTACATTTGGAATATCGCTGTCTTTGGAAAAGATAAACAGTGCGGCTATGGCGCATATGGTAACTCCCATTGCCACCTGTAAAATATCTTGGGGTAAGGCTAAGCCTATAAAGGCTCCAATTATGCTAAAACTGGATGCAATCAATGCAACGGGCAAGGCCAATCGCAGGTTGGCCAAACCCTTAATAAGCAAGCTGGGCCCTGCGGCCAGTGCCCCTGCCAAGGCCACAATCAAACCTGCCCCCCTAACAAAGTCCAGGTGAAAGGGGAAGAAGGTGCCAACAATAGGTACAAACAATACTCCTCCGCCAACACCTGCCAGTACCGCTATGATACCCAAAATAAATGTAGTAAAAAACAAGAGTACAGGCCATACCCACCAGGCAGTATCGGGATTGGATGATGCTGAAAAAATTGAGTTAGTTACATTTGGTAAAGCAGAAGAGACTTTTAAGTATAGGAAGCTAAAATGTTCTGCTAGATTGTTTATCATTAATCAACCTCCGACTGAAATTTCTAAATATACAAGCAATATTGCTAAAACATCTTGATTATTGAATGATATCAGACTCACAACCCAGAACCCCATTAACATTAATAATTAGCAATAACATTTTTCATAAAAATGAATGTATACCCTTAAACAACAATATTTTTGTGTTATAATAACAATAAGTAGCTATGCTTGCCGGTGTTTGTTAACAAAATAACAATCTGTTTTCATTAAATATTTACCCAAACACCGGAATTACAAACAATACCAATTAGACACCAAAGTGCGTTGCTTAATAATAGACTGCAACATAAGAAATTGGCTGATTTGATTCAATTATACCATAAGTTTACCAAAATCAACAGGGACAAACTGTATGAAATCAAGCAATAGTAATGGGAAGCGCTCGGAAATACACTGTTTATGTGGAGGGGGTGCATAAAAGCTCTCTTTTGAAAGGATTTTGGTATGCCTGCTTTTGTTGTTGTTTCTGATTTCAACCGGAATAGCTGCACGGCACCCCGGTAAAAAGAGAGAATTACCTATGGGCAGGTGTGCAATAATGACTACTAAGTGTTTGATAACAAACAGCTGTCTATAACTGTTGTTACTGTTTTATATGTGTGCTACAATAATGAAGTAAAAAAATTGATAAGGAAATAAATAGCTCTAAATTATCGATTCTTTTGTTATAGTAAGTGTTTGCCGAAATTTATCTACCTTTATGTTAGAGTTTACAAAGCGGGGTGAAAAAGAATGATCCCTAAGATACTGATTATTGATGATGAAGAACAAATGTGCAAGGCTTTAAAGGATGCCATGGAAGAGGAAGGCTATCGGGTTATTACAGCCACCAATGGGGTGGACGGCATAAAACTGTTAAAGGATAAAGGCCCGTCGCTTGTGTTGCTGGACTTGGTAATGCCGCAAATGGACGGCATTGAAGTATTAAAGGTTATTAAAGAAATCCATCCCCATATACCGGTCATAATCAGCACAGATTATGGCACCAATGAAACTGCCATGTCGGCCATGAAACTGGGGGCCTTTGACTATATTACAAAACCCTTTGATAAAGAAGAATTGAGGATGGTTGTAAAAAATGCCCTTGATTTGAGCCAATTGGTATCGCAGGTTTCTTTCTTAAAATCTGAGTTAAGTAAACAATATGGAGCTATTATTGGGGAGAGCCATGCAATAAAAGAAGTAATAATGCTCATTGAGCGGGTTGCAGCAACCAACGCCACTGTATTGATTACAGGGGAAACCGGTACCGGCAAGGCAGTAACGGCTTTGGCAATTCATCAGGCCAGCAACAGAAAGGATCGGCCATTTGTGGCCTTAAACTGTGCTGCCCTGTCCAAACAATTATTGGCAAGTGAGTTATTTGGCCACGAAAAAGGGGCCTTTACCGGTGCGGTGGCATTAAAGTATGGCCGCTTCGAAATGGCCCATAAGGGAACTATTTTCCTTGAGGAAGTTGCCGATATGCCCCTTGAACTGCAGGAAAAACTATTAAGGGTAATTAAGGATAAGTCCTTTGAACGGGTGGGGGGAAATCACTCCTTGAATGTGGACGTGAGGGTAATAGCCGCTACCCGTAAAGATATTGGCAAAGCAGTGGAAATGGGGGAGTTTAGAGAGGATTTGTACAATCGGCTCAATGTGATAAACATTCACCTGCCGCCGCTGCGTGAACGCAAGGAAGATATTCCGCTTTTGGCCAGTAATTTTTTATCCAAGCATGCCATAGGAACATACCCGGTAAAAGGTATTTCTGACGAGGCTATGGAATTATTAATAAATTATCATTGGCCCGGTAATGTTCAAGAGCTGCAGAATGTCATTGAAAGGGCGGTAATCATTTGTCCGAAGGAAGAAATTACTCCGGAGCATTTACCCAAAGAGCTGCAGCGCAACACCGATGCCCAGTCTGAGACAATAATAGATCTTCCTGAAGGTGGCATTTCGCTGCACCAGGTGGAAAAGGAACTGATTTTAAAAGCCTTAGAAAAAAGTGCCGGCAATCAAACTAAGGCTGCACAACTGCTGGGCATTACCCGGTCAGCACTTATTTACCGCACTCAAAAATACAATATAAAATTAAATTAATAATAGAAGGGGTAACGTCATAATAAATATGGTGTCATCCCTTCTATTTTTTACTAGCCCATGTTCTTAAAGCCCTGCTGGCGCAGTGCTTCATACAGTACAATTGCCACAGAATTGGATAAATTCAATGAACGCATACCGGCAATCATAGGAATGCGTATACATTTGTCTTTATTGGCTGCCAGCAGTTCCTTGGGTAATCCGGCAGTTTCTTTGCCGAAAACTAAAAAATCCCCCGGTTGATATTTTATTTCACTGTAAGAGCGGCTGCCCTTGGTGGTAACGTACCAAAACCTGCCCTGGGGATATTTTTGCTGCACTTGGGCAAAATTGTCGTAATAGTGTAAGTCCAGTGTATGCCAATAGTCTAAACCGGCCCTTTTTAAATGCTTGTCGTCGGTGGAAAAACCAAGGGGTCTGACAAGGTGTAAGCCGGTCCCGGTCACTGAACAGGTGCGGGATATGTTGCCGGCATTTGCCGGTATCTCCGGTTCCACTAAAACAATGTGCATTTATTTCTCTCCTTTTAAACGATGGGGGCATAAATCCCATAGAACACAATCATTGCACTTGGGACGCCTGGCGTCACAGGTTTCCCGCCCGTGGGCAATAAACCAGTGGTGGGCAGGTTGCCACAATTCTTTATCAATACAGGCCATTAATTCCTGTTCGGTGGTATTTGGGTTTTTGCCGCTGGCCAAACCCAGACGATGGGCTACCCGGTGTACGTGGGTATCCACCGGAAGTGTGGCTTGATTATAAGCTACCCCTAACACCACCCCGGCTGTTTTGCGCCCTACCCCCGGCAGTGCTTCCAGAGCCTCTCGCCGGTCGGGTACCTTACCTTGATATTTTTCTACCAACAGGCGGCAGGTCTCGACAATTGCCTTGCTTTTATTGCGGTGTAAACCGCAGCCCTTTATTTCCTCTGCCAGTTTTTCCGGGGTTAGCTCTGCAAAGTGTCGGGGAGTGGGGTATTTCTCAAAAAGTTTTTCAGTGATAATATTTACTCTTTTATCGGTGCATTGGGCACTTAGTATGGTGGCCACCAGCAACTCAAAGGGGTTGCGGTGATTTAACCCGCACTTGGCATGGGGGTAGGCAGCATGTAAACGCTTAAGAATCTCTCTTACTTGCCCTGTCAATGCTATTCACCCAGTAACTTTGCATGGTCAATTTTAATGCATCGGTTCATAATCATTGTGATCTTGTTGTCCTGGGCTATTTTTGCAGCCTCGTCGTTTTGTATGCCCAACTGCAGCCAAACTGCCTTGGGCTTTTTTGCAAGGCTGTCTTCCACCACCGGGGGTGTATCAATGCTGCGGCGGAAAACGTTCACAATATCTATGGGGTCCGGTATTTCGCTTACCTTTTTATAGGCTTTTTCCCCCAAGACCGAGTCTAACTTGGGATTTACCGGAATAATTCTATAACCCTTTTCCTGTAGGTATTTGGCTACCATGTGACTGTCGCGCTCGGGTTTGTCGGAAAGGCCCACCACAGCAATTGTGCGGGCTTCTTGCAGCAAATTTTTAATTTCATTTTCGGTGGGATTTAAAAACATTTCTTACTTACCTCCTGAATAGTAGTCCATTTAATAATATACCAAAAACGCTACAAATTAAGCTAGGGATATTGTTGAAAATATTCTAAATAGGATGAGTCTGCAAAAGTAAAATCCGAGGCACTGCCTCGGATTTTATTATCCATAGATATATATCAATGCAGGTACAATTATTGTAAGAGCTGTAATGAACCAGAGAAATTGACCCCTATAATCCTTTGCCGGTTGGCGGTAATTATGTTGGTAGTTCTGCAAAATTTCTTTATCCATCATGGGGCATCCCTCCTTAAAACGTTTTTTGTCCCGATGGATTATGTACATTTTATCACAAATAAGCCCTTAGTAAAGGGAAGTTAAGGGCAATTATTCACCTTGGCAAGCCATGATCCTTATTATTTATAAAGGGCTTTCTCGGTTTGTGCTTTTTATTACAAATTGCGGGGGTGTCAATTAATTCTACTCTTATTTTAGGGTGTCAACATATGTTTTGGACAGAATTTAACTTAAGTAAACGATAATTAGCCGGGTGGTGTTGACAAAACCATGGGCTATAATCCCAGGAAGCAGTGAACCGGTCCAGTAATAAAGGGCTGCCAGGCCCATGCCCACCAGGGCAATTTCTACGAACCAAAGGGTGCTTAAATGTACCGCTGAAAAAAAGAGCCCGGAGGCGATGACACCGGCAACTACCCCCCACCTTTCAATAAAGGCCGGCAGGGCAAATCCGCGGTAATAGATTTCTTCGGCGATGGGGGCAATTAATCCGGCTATCAAAAGCGGAGAAAGCAGCTGCAGTGGGGTGGCTGCAGCGGCAGCCATTGCTACCAAGGGATTGCTGTTTATATCTGCAGCCAATACTGATACAAAAATGTATCGCACTGCACCGGACAGCCCCAATAAACCCACACCCCCGACTAAACCGATGAGGATGTTTTTTCCCAAGGGCCTAAAATTTAAACCTAAATCCTCTAGGGTGCCAAAGCGCATCACAAAGGCTAAGGTAAGAACAATTAAAATTAAGCGATCTAAAATACTTAGAATATCCTGTGGTGCCGGGGCAAAGAGGGGTAAAATGACTCTGGCAATAATAAAAACCACCATAATTCTTAGAATTAGGACGGCGGCAACTTCTTTTATGCCCCACCTGGGCCTGGTCTCTATCATAAAAAAACCTCCCGTATTCTATCTAACTTATTGTTATCCCGGAAGATAGGGATTATATCAGATAAAAAATTACTGCATTAGCGCATATTATCAATTTGAATTAAGTAAATAAAGGTCATTTAACGTGGTAATACTAGAACTTAGTTTAATAAGAGAAATTAACTAAAATCATTATTGGTTTTTTTATATGCAATTTAAAAAAATAAGGAGGGAAATCTATGGAGACCCTAACGTCATGGGGTACGGCAGCACTGACTGTTATTGCGGTGCTGCTGGTGTTTGCTTACATGTGGTATCGCTATTTAAAACCCCAAGAACTTAATAAGCTCATTTCAGAGCCTAACCAAGATCAGTTTAGGGCGGAGTTTGCTGAAGAGCTAACATCTTTTCCTGTTTGGGAAAAAAAAGCTCCGCCCCCTGACCCGGAATTACCGCAAAAGTATAATAAAGATTATTTGGTGCTTATGGCCAGGGATCCCAACTGGCTCTATGCCTATTGGGAAATAACCGCCACCTTACAACATAACTTTGTTAGGAAATATGGTGAAGCAAATTGGCATCAATCACATCCGGTATTGCGGGTGTACGATATAACGGGAATTGATGATTTTAACGGCTTTAACGCCAATCACTATAGGGATATCATCATCAACGAGGATAGCTCTGATTGGCACTTTGATGTGGGTGCACCGGATAAAACCTTTTGTGTTGACCTGGGAAGAATACTGCCGGACGGCACCTTTATATTGCTATTGAGATCGAACCGGGTAAATACACCCAGGGCCAATATTTCTGACTGTATCGATGAATATTGGATGCCCATCGAAGGGGTTTACCCGGGGAAAGGTACATTCAGGTATGGGGTCAGTTCGCCCATATTCTATGAAGAATTGCCGGTTAATATCAGTTCACCGGAATTTAATATAAGGAAGCAGTAACAATAACTATGGCTGTGAAAGGAGTTAGCAATGGCAAAAGGATACCTGGCCCTGGTGTTGCACGCCCACCTGCCCTTTGTGCGCCACCCGGAGGACGAATATTTCTTAGAAGAACGCTGGTTATATGAGGCTATCACCGAAACCTATTTACCCTTGATAAAAGCTTTCGAACGCTTAATATATGACAATATCCCCTTTAGGATTACCATTTCCCTTTCTCCTCCGCTCTTGTGTATGTTAAGTGATCCGCTGCTGCAGCAGCGCTATGTAAGACATTTGGAAAGGTTAATGGACTTGGCGGAAAGAGAGGTACACCGCACCCAAGGCAGTGACTTCCATGAAACTGCGCTTATGTACAGGCAGCGGCTAAAGGAGTCATATCACACTTTTTGCCATACCTACCACTGTAATTTAATTGATGCCTTTAAAAGGCTGCAAAACAGCGGCAGAGTGGAGCTGATTACCTGCGGTGCCACCCATGGCTACATGCCCTTCATGAGAAGAAGGGAATCAATATATGCCCAGGTAGAAACGGCTGTCAATGTGTACCGCAAGCATTTTGGGCAAACACCAAGGGGTCTTTGGCTGCCCGAATGTGCCTATGCCGAAGGTGTAGACGAGGTATTAAAGGAATTTGGTATCAAGTTTTTCTTTACTGACACCCATGGAGTGATGTATGCATCCCACCGACCCCGGTATGGCATCCATGCCCCCCTTTATTGCCCCAGCGGGGTTGCGGCCTTTGGCCGGGATGTTCAGTCATCTAAGCAGGTTTGGAGTGCCGATGAGGGTTATCCCGGCGATGCCGATTACCGGGAATACTACCGGGATATTGGTTTTGACATGGATGAAGAATATATCTGGGAATATATTCACCCTGACGGCATTAGGCATAATACCGGCTTTAAGTACCATCGCATTACCGGTAAGGTGGACCTTTCAGAAAAGGCCCCCTATGTACCCCAGTGGGCCCAGTATAAGGTGCAATTACATGCCGGCAACTTTATGTTTAACCGGGAGAGACAAATTGAGCATCTTGCCGGCTTAATGGATCGGCCGCCAATTATTGTGGCGCCATATGATGCAGAATTATTTGGGCACTGGTGGTATGAAGGTCCCCAATGGCTGGAGGCATTGATAAGAAAAATACATGAAAGCGATAAAATAGTGGAGCTGATTACACCGGGGGACTATCTCCGGCGGCACCCGGTAAATCAAGTGGCCACCCCCTGTGAGTCCAGCTGGGGCAATAAGGGCTATCATGAGGTTTGGTTGTGCAGAGAAAACGCTTGGATTTACCGACACCTGCACGAAGCGACGGAAAAGATGGTGGAGCTGGCTAACCGCTACCCGGAAAGCGGCGGCAGCCATCGGCGGGCACTGAATCAAGCGGCCAGGGAATTAATGCTGGCCCAGGCCAGTGATTGGGCTTTTATTATGTTCACCGGCACCACTGTTGAATATGCGGTGCGCCGCACAAAAAGGCACCTTGATAATATGCTGCAGTTATACCGTATGATTACCGAGAACCGCATTGACGAGGCTTGGTTGCAGCATTTAGAGTACAGTGACAATATTTTTCCTGACTTGGATTACCGGGTTTTTCGCACCAGGGGAGGGGAAAAACAACTTGCGGTATAAAAGCAAGGCCACCTTTTTTGTCAAAGGTGGTTTTCTTTTTTCTCGACAGTAAGAATGGAAAAAATACCTGGATATTTATAGGAAGCTAATTAATGGCAGGAAATAAGGTGCCAAAAGTAGAAATATATCGTAAATATCTAAGGTGGTATCTAAGGTGGTATGTATATGAAAAAATATACTAATTTGATATTGTTGCTGTTTATGGCTTTTTTAATATCAATGGTGATGGCCGGCTGCAGTCTTCCCTTTATTAATAACGATGACGGGCAGTCGGACCAAGAGTCAGAGGAAGCGACGCAGCAAAGCCAGTCCCAAGGGGTGGAAGCCCAAAGGGATGATGCAGAACAAAGCGAAAAAAAGGATGAGCCTGAGCCTGCCCCGGAGCCGGCGGTTTCTAAGGATAATGAAGAGCAGCCGGCAGCAGGACCCGGTTTAACCGTTAATCTGCCCGAGCAAATGACTACAAATCATAGTGAGCTGGAAATATCCGGTACCGCCGACAGCCAGTGTACAGTTTATGTCAACGGGCGCTCCATACGGCTTCGCAATGACGGAACCTTTAGCACAGATGTGGAGCTAAAGGTTGGCAATAACACCATCCAGGTTATCGCGGTGGATAATAAGGGCAACAGCACCCGGGTGGAGAGGCAAGTGAATTTTGCTGCCGAAAGGCCCAGCCTACAGGTTTTTGCCCCCAGTGAGAGTACATCCACAACGGTTACCCTTAGCGGCTATACCGATCCCGGTTCTGTTGTTTATATTGACAACAACAAAATAAAGGCAGATGCCAACGGCGGTTTTTCCGGCACGGTGCAGCTAAAAAACAAGGGGAACAATACCGTTAGGGTGGTGGCTGTGAATAATTATGGATTATCTACCACGGTAAACACTGTAATTAAAGGCATACCGCCGCGGATTGAAGTGGCAGCCCCTGACTTGGTTACCACTGACAGAGTGACAATAACAGGTGTGGTGGATGCCGGCAGCACAGTGGTGGTGCTGGCAGGCACTAAAAAGGTTACCGTCAACAGCGGCGACGGCACCTTCAGTGAGACCATAGATTTAGAGCCGGGTATAAATGACATTTTGGTTATGGCTGCCAACTTTTTTGGTAAAACGGAGGTATCGCTGCCGATACTTTATGACGATTATATTTGGTAGTCAACTAACCCGAAGGGGAACCTTCGGGTTTTTATTGGTGGTTATTCATTAATGAGGTGATTAGTGTTGTCACAGAAACAATTTGTGCACTTGCACCTGCACAGCGAATACAGTCTGCTGGATGGGGCAGCCCGAATTAAAAAGGTGGTTAAAACCGCCAAGGAATTGGGCATGCCTGCCTTGGCCATCACCGACCACGGGGCCATGTTTGGGGTGATTGACTTTTATAAAGAATGTCGGCGGGTCGGTATTAAACCTATCTTGGGTTGTGAGGTGTATGTGGCACCGCGGACGATGGATGACCGTACCCCTAAGATAGACGACCGCTACTATCACCTGGTTTTGTTGGCAGAAAGTCAACAGGGCTATAGAAACTTAATCAAGCTGGTTTCTTTAGGCTACACCCGTGGCTTTTATTATAAACCCCGGGTTGATAAAAAGGCTTTAAGAGAATATGCCGAGGGTATTATCGCCCTCAGTGGCTGTGTGGCCGGGGAGGTTCCCGCCTATGCCGTGGCAGGTAATCCGGAAAAGGCCAGGCAGGCGGCCTTGGAGTACCGAGACATTTTCCAAGATAACTTTTACTTGGAACTGCAGGATCATGGTTTTCCTGAACAAAGGGTGGCTAACCAAGAGTTAATTAAAATCAGTGCTGAAACCGGCATGCCGCTGGTGGCCACCAATGATGTTCACTACACGGTGCAATCCCATGCAGAAATTCAAGACATACTTATGTGCATACAAATGGGAAAAACCGTTGATCAGGTTGATCGCATGAAGTTTCAATCGGACCAGCTATATTTAAAAAGGGCCGATGAAATGGCTGCATTATTTGCCCATGTGCCCCAGGCGGTGGCTAACACCGTTAAAATTGCTGAACGATGTCAGGTTCAACTGGATTTTGGGGAAATGCACCTGCCCCATTATGAGGTGCCCGCCGGCTATACCACCGCAGGTTATTTAAAGCATCTGTGCCACCGGGGGGCTAAAAAACTTTATGCCACAGACCATGGTCGGTTACCTGTTCAGGTGGCAGAGAGGCTGGAACACGAGCTAAAGGTTATTGAAAAAATGGGCTTCTCTGCATACTTTTTAATTGTCTGGGACTTTATTAATTTTGCTAAAGAGCGCGGTATTCCGGTGGGGCCGGGGCGGGGCAGCGCTGCCGGCAGTATTGTGGCTTACTGTTTAGGAATTACTAACATTGACCCCCTAAAGTACGGCCTCTTGTTTGAGCGGTTTTTAAACCCCGAGCGCTTGTCCATGCCGGATATTGATATAGACATTTGCCAAGAACGGCGGAGTGAAGTGATAGACTATGTGGTGCAAAAGTACGGCACCGAGCGGGTGGCGCAAATTATTACCTTTGGCACCATGGCTGCCAGGGCGGCCATCAGAGATGTGGGCCGTGTGTTAAACCATCCCTATGCCGCTGTGGATAAGGTGGCAAAGCTGGTGCCCATGGAATTAAACATGACCATTGAAAAGGCCCTGGACCAATCGGCTGAGTTAAAACAGCTTTATTTGTCCGATGACGGGGTAAGGAAGATTATTGAGACTGCCTCTGTGTTGGAAGGAATGCCCCGGCACGCTTCAACCCACGCCGCAGGGGTGGTGATTTCAAAGGAAGAACTAACCGATTACCTGCCGCTGCACCGCACTTCGGATGGTTCTATCACTACACAATTTGCCATGGGCACGGTGGAAGAACTGGGTTTATTGAAGATGGACCTGCTTGGTTTACGCAACCTGACCGTCATTCAAGAAACAATAAATTTACTGGCCCAGGAAGGCATCCAATTAAATATTGATAAGATACCAATGGACGATGCGAAAACCTATGAAATGTTGGCCAAGGGTTACGGCACCGGTGTCTTTCA
This sequence comes from Desulfofalx alkaliphila DSM 12257, assembly GCF_000711975.1. NCBI lineage: Bacteria > Bacillati > Bacillota > Clostridia > Eubacteriales > Peptococcaceae > Desulfofalx > Desulfofalx alkaliphila. The sequence continues at coordinate 295,702 of NZ_JONT01000001.1, forward strand.
ACTGGAATCCAGCGGTATGCGCACCATATTAAAGGAGCTAAAACCCAGTGTCTTTGAAGACTTAATTGCTCTGGTGGCCCTTTACCGGCCCGGCCCCCTGGGTAGCGGCATGGTTGATGACTTTATTAAAAACAAGCACGGTTTGGGAAAGGTTGATTACCTGCATCCCCATCTGGAACCGGTATTGAAAGAAACTTACGGAGTGATACTATATCAAGAACAGGTGATGAAAATCGCCCAAATTATGGCTGGATACACCCCGGGCCAGGCTGATTTTTTGCGCAAAGCAATGGGCAAGAAAATACCTGAAATAATGAAAATGCATCGCCGCTGGTTTATTCATGGGGCCACCACAGATGAAAAGGGCAATGCACTGCCCGCACCAATACCCGGTGCCTTGGCAAAGGGCTACCCCCGGGGGCTGGCCGAAAAGATCTTCGACTTAATGGAGTATTTTGCCGGTTACGGTTTTAATAAAAGCCATTCTGCTGCCTATGCCCTTGTGGCCTATCAAACGGCCTACCTAAAGGCCAACTATCCGGCCCACTACATGGCAGCCCTGCTAACCTCGGTGCGGGATAATACCGATAAAATATCGGCCTATATCGATGAGTGCCATCGTATGGGTATTGCAGTACAGCCTCCAAACATTAACGCCAGCGGAGAACACTTTACGGTGGAAAATAAGCAAATATTATTTGGTTTGGCTGCTGTAAAGCATGTGGGTATCGGTGCAGTGCGGCAGATAATATCAAGCCGCAGGGAAAAGGGTGCCTTTAAAAGCTACAGTGACTTTTGCCGTCGGGTTGACCCCAGATCAGTCAATAAGAGAGTGCTGGAGAATTTAATCAAGGCAGGTTGTTTTGATTCTCTGGGCTACCGCCGCGGTCAGCTGCTTGCAGTGGTGGAGCGGGGTTTAGAGCTGGCTCAACAGGCCCAAAGGGACAGGGAAAGCGGCCAGATATCATTATTTGATATGTTGGGCGAGACAAACCAGACAGAGGAGGATATAGAACTGCCCGAAGTTGGGGAATATGCCCTGGCAGATCTCCTGGCATTGGAAAAGGAAGCGCTGGGCCTCTACCTCACCGGCCATCCCCTGGAGGAATATCAAGGTGCTTTCCGGGAGCTTACCACACACCGATTGGCTGAGATTACTTCCTTGGAAGGCCAACACAGTCTTGTCTTGGGCGGGGTGGTCAGTTCAATACGCAGTATCACCACTAAAAAAGGTGACCCCATGGCCTTTGTGGAGCTGGAAGATGCCACCGGCAGCTGTGAATTGGTGGTTTTTCCCGAGCTTTACCGCCGCAGCCAAGAAATTTTACAAGCAGACCTACCCCTGATTGTTTATGGCAAAAATAACAGCACCGAAGATGAAACGAAGGTTATTGCGGAACATATTTTGCCCTTAGAAAAACTGGAGCGTACGCTGTACCTAAGACTGGAAAAACCCGACCGGCAATTGGAAAGTTTGATTTTGCAAGAAGCAAGAAAAAACCCCGGTGAGCAGCAGGTGGTAATCTATTACAGCAGTACAAAAACCACCAAAGCGCTGCCCGAAGAAAATAAAGTAAAGGTGCCGGGGCCCCTGCTTCATTGGTTTGAGGAAAAACTGGGCAAAGAAAATGTGAGAATAAAGTGGAAACCCCTTAAAAGAAAGGGCTATGGCTCAGTCCCAACAAATGATAGAATAAATGATGACATTATAAACGAAGGTTTTCGTTCGCTGCTGGACTTTTAAAGTAGGATGGCAAGGAATTATTAATACTTGTAACCCCAATAACTTTATGGTAGTATGTTTGCTAAATAAAGGAAAAAGGTGATTAAAATGATAGATAAACAACAGGCAATAACAGGAGAATATATAGTGATAAGAGCGCTGGAAAACGGTGTGACCATAATTGGTCTTACGCGGGGCAGAGATACAAAATTTCACCACACCGAAAAATTAGATAAGGACGAAATTATGATAGCACAGTTTACAGAACACACATCGGCCATAAAAATTAGAGGACAGGTTGAATTGCTGACCAAGCATGGTCGGGTACAAAACAAGGGGTGATTATTTGTGTAGTATCCAGAGTTGTTGCTCTGGATATACTTATTTTATACTATTTTGGACGGTGTTATGGGACTTTTCTTTCACTAAAAAAAGGATTGAACAATGTTATGTAGAAAAAAACAATTGACGTTTGAAGAAGTAGGGGGGGCGTCAATATTGTGGAAAGTGGTTTATATTGCACAAAATAAGGCAGAAACAGAAAGATTACAAAAAAAACTAACTGAAGAAGGTTTTCTTATTAAAGTTAAACCATTAGGTTCAAACGCTGACGGCGGGGCTAGTTCATGTGAAATATTAGTTCTTGCGTCAGAGGTAGATGAGGCAATGGAAGTGATTAATTCTTTCTAGTTTTTGCAAACTTAGGGAGAGGTGTAAAACTTGGTTTTAGAATTTTTCCGCAAGCAAAAATATGTTACGGTGAAGCCGGAAAAAGAAAAAAGAGATATTCCAGAGGGGCTGTGGGTCAAATGTACCCGCTGCAGTGAAATACTATACATTAAAGAGCTTGGTAAAAATTATAAAGTATGTCAAAAATGCAATTTTCACTTTCGGGTCAGTGCCTACGAACGTATTGATATGACCTTGGACGCAGGCAGCTTTGTGGAATATGACAGCCAATTGGTTTCCGGCAATCCCTTGCAATTTCCCGGCTACCCGGAAAAGCTGGAAAAGGCAATGCAAACAACAGGTTTAAAAGAGGCGGTGGTTACCGGGGAGGGAACCATCCATGGCTACCCTGTGGTGTTGGCGGTGATGGATGCAAATTTCATCATGGGCAGTATGGGTTCAGTTGTTGGTGAAAAAATAACCAGGGCAGTTGAGGCTGCCATAGAGAAAAAATCCCCATTAATTATTTTTTCCACATCTGGCGGCGCCCGCATGCAAGAGGGTATTCTTTCATTGATGCAAATGGCAAAGACTACGGCAGCCCTGGCAAAATTAGATGAGGCCGGGCTCTTGTATATAACCGTTCTTACCGATCCCACCACCGGTGGAGTAACTGCCAGCTTTGCCTCCCTGGGGGACATAATTATTGCCGAGCCCGGTGCCCTGATTGGATTTACCGGCCCCAGGGTCATTGAGCAGACCATCAAGCAAAAGTTACCTGAAGGCTTTCAACGGGCTGAATTTGTGCGTCAACATGGTTTTGTGGACCTGATTGTATCCCGTAATAATATGAAACAAACCTTAACAAACATCATTTCTTTACACGTTGCGGGGGGTGAGTAAAGGTGCCGGCACTGTTAGAATTTGAAAAACCCATTGTTGAGCTGGAAACTAAAATTAACGAACTAAAGGCCTTTGCAGCGGAAAAAGATATAGACTTAAGCAATGAAATTGACACGCTGGAGAAACGGGCCCGTGAATTAAAACAAAACATTTATGGCAACCTTACCCCCTGGCAAAAGGTACAGATAGCCCGTCACCCTGAACGACCCAATGCGCTGGATTATATAAAATTATTAATCACTGACTTTATTACCCTAAGCGGCGACCGCTTATATGGCGATGATCCGGCTGTGGTTGGTGGTATTGGTCGGTTTGACGGTCAACCGGTTACGGTAATAGCCCACCTAAAGGGAAAGGACACTAAACAAAACGTAGCCTGTAACTTTGGTATGGCCCACCCCGAGGGCTACCGTAAAGCCATTAGATTAATGAAACAGGCGGAAAAATTTAAACGGCCTGTTATTTGTCTTGTTGACACCCCCGGTGCATACTGTGGCATGGGGGCGGAGGAGCGGGGCCAGGGTGAGGCCATCGCCCGTTCTTTAATGGAAATGTCTACCTTAAAAATTCCTTTAATATCTGTTATTATCGGTGAAGGTGGCAGCGGCGGTGCCTTGGCCTTTAGTGTGTCAGACCGCATACTAATGCAAGAACACGCAATATTTTCCGTTAGCACCCCTGAGGCCTGTGCCAGCATTTTATGGAAGGACGGCACCAAAGCCCAGCAAGCTGCTGCGGCATTGCGACTTACCGCCCAGGACTTGTTAGATCTGGAAGTAACCGATGAAATCATTGCTGAGCCCTTGGGCGGTGCCCACCGCAATGCTGAGGAGGCGGCAAAGCTGATGGCCAAAAGTATTAGAAAACACCTGGGGCAGTTAAAAGAGATTGCAAGTGAAACTTTGGTGGATCATAGATATAAAAAATTTAGGGCCATGGGCAAAATGGGATAGGGGGTAGTGATGTGCAGAGAATAGCGCTGATGACCAGTGGCGGGGATGCACCGGGCATGAACTCCGCCGTTAGGGCTGTAGTAAGAAAGGCTATTTACCATGGAATAGAAGTGATAGGTATTAACCGGGGTTTTAGCGGTTTTATAGATGGCGACCTGTGGCCGATGAGTTTGGGCTCGGTGGCTGATATTATCCATCGGGGTGGCACCATAATGCACACAGCCCGTTCAGAGGATTTTACCACTGCTGAAGGCAGGGCCAGGGCCTACGAAAACGTAGGCCGTTTTGGCATTCAAGGCCTGGTGGTCATAGGTGGGGACGGTTCCTTTAAGGGAGCCAAGCTATTTCACCAAGAGCATAACTTACCGGTGGTAGGAGTACCGGGCACCATTGACAACGATATACCGGGCACAGACTATACCATTGGTTTTGATACCGCCTTAAATAACGTGGTGGATGCCATAAATAAAATTAGAGACACCGCCACCTCCCATGAGAGAACATTTGTCATTGAAGTGATGGGTCGTGATGCAGGATTCATTGCTTTAAATGCCGGTTTGGCAGGTGGTGCGGAATCAATAATTATTCCCGAGGTACCCTTCGATATAAAAGAAATTTGCAATAAGCTGCTGCGCGGGGTTAAAAGGGGTAAACTGCACAGTATTATTTTAGTGGCAGAGGGCGCAGCCAGTGGCTTGGAGATAGGCAAGAAAATTGAAGAGTTAACAGGGTTTGATACCAGGGTAACAATCCTCGGCCACCTGCAAAGGGGGGGGATTCCCACTGCCTTTGACCGCTTGCTGGCTGCCCGCTTGGGAGCCAAGGCAGTGGACGTGTTAATGGAGGGCAAAACCAACCGGGTGGTGGGCATACGCTCCGGTGAAATAATAGACTACCACTTAGACGATGTTTTTAACCTAGAAAAGAAAGTGGAACTGGATATGCTCGAACTGGCAAAGATACTGTCTATATAATGGGGGGTGCAGCCTTTGAGACGAACCAAAATAGTTTGTACAATTGGCCCAGCCAGTGAAGACCTGGAAACCCTAAAGAAAATGATGCTGGCCGGGATGAATGTGGCCCGCATGAATTTCTCCCATGGCAATCATGAAGATCACGGGCGCAGAATAGCTTTGGTGCGCCAGGCCGCCGAAGAATTGGGTAAAAACGTGGCCATTATGCTGGACACCAAGGGGCCTGAAATTAGGTTGGGTACCTTTGCCCAAGAACCAATACTGCTGCGCGCCGGCGACAGTTTTACCCTAACCACCGAGGAAATTGAAGGCGACAACAGCAGAGTTTCGGTTACCTATAAGGAGCTTCCCGATGATGTTTCGGTAGGCGGTAAAATACTGGTGGCCGACGGGTTAATTGAACTTGAAGTAGAGGAAATAAGCGGCCCGGAAGTCCGTTGCCGGGTGATTAACGGCGGTGAACTTAAAAGTCGCAAAGGTGTTAATTTGCCGGGCATAAGGGTTAATCTACCCTCCATTACAGACAAGGATATAGCCGACATATTGTTTGGTGCCGAGCAGGGTGTGGACTTTATTGCTGCGTCATTTATCCGTAAACCGGCAGATGTATTGGCCATTAGGGATATTTTAGAAGAATGCCAGGCCGATATACATATTATTTCTAAAATTGAAAGCCGCGAGGCTGTGGACAATATAGCTGAAATTTTGAAGGTGTCAGACGGAATTATGGTGGCCAGGGGTGACCTGGGGGTTGAAATACCGGCAGAGGACGTGCCCATGATCCAAAAGATGCTGATAGAACAGGCCAATAAGGTAGGTAAGCCTGTTATTACCGCCACCCAAATGTTAGAGTCCATGACCCACAACCCAAGACCCACAAGGGCTGAAGCATCAGATGTGGCCAACGCTATCTTAGACGGTACCGATGCCATTATGCTTTCCGGAGAAAGCGCCGCGGGCAAATACCCGGTGGAGGCAGTGGAAACCATGAACCGCATTGCATTAAGGGTGGAAAAAAGCTACCCCTACTGCGAATACTTTACCAGGTACAGTGAAATTAAAGAGAGAACGGTTACCGACGGCATCAGCAGTGCAGTGTGCGGCATCTCCAGGGATTTGGAGGCAGCTGCCATCCTCACCGCCACTGCATCGGGGCATACCGCCCGCATGATATCTAAATACCGCCCCAGATGCCCCATTATAGCTGTTACACCCCGGGCCCAGGTGATGCGCAAAATGGCTTTGGTTTGGGGTGTAGAGCCCCTAACAGTGGGGGATATAAACAGCACTGACGAAATGATATCTGCCACTGTGGAAGTGGCGCTGGCCTCGGGAATAATTAAAGCCGGCGACCTGGTGGTTATCACAGCCGGTGTTCCGGTGGGTGTCCATGGCACCACCAACCTATTAAAGGTGCACACCGTGGGCCGCATACTGGGCCAGGGCAGTGGCATAGGCCAACAGGCAGCCACAGGCTTGGCCAAGATTTGCCGCAAGGCCGACGAGGCCAAGGAAAAAATCCAATCAGGCGACATAATGGTGGCCATAGGAACAGATCGCGATTTTGTGCCTTATATGGAAAAGTGTTCCGCTGTCATTACCGAAGAAGGCGGAATTACTTCCCATGCTGCCATAGTGGGATTAAATATCGGCATACCTGTTATTGTGGGCGTTGAAGATGCCACCAGAATAATCCCCGACGGAGAAACAATCACCGTGGACGGCCAAAGGGGCTTAATATACAGTGGCACCGCCCGGGTGATGTAATATAAAAATTAACATACTTTTAACCTATTATTGATCTGGTGTTAACATGTGCCGGTTATAATGCTAAGCAGTGTACAAGGCGGGGATAAGAACTGCGTGGGGCGGTTCCGATCCTTGCCGTTTTTTATACCCGCTTTTCCCGTTCAAAAGGAAAGTGGGTTTTTACTTTTTGGGTCAACTTTGCTCCATCTGGGCAACCTAATGTGGCGGGTAGGGACTCTGGCCGCATCCAAAAGAGATTCGGAGGAAAAAGATGGAGCAGATTATAGATACCTTGCTGCATTATTTAATAAGGCTGGGTAGCTTAGGTTTGATGTTTGCTATATTTCTCGATGCCCTAGGCCTGCCTTTTCCCGGCGGGCTGATGATTGTTATGTCTGGATTTTTAATACACCGGGGAGACTTTAGCCCCATGGAGGTGGCTATTGCCATTTTTGCCGGCTACCTGCCCGGCGCCACCGCTGCCTATTTTATCGGTGATAAAATAGGGAAACCCTTCTTTGAAAAATACGGCCGCTACCTCAGGGTTACTCCCCAAAGATTTAATAAGGCACAAGGCTGGATTGAACATTCCGCCGCAGCCTTTATAATCGGCGGACGCTTTATACCCACCTTAGGCAACCTTACGCCCTACATGGCCGGAATATCAAAGGTAAAATATCATTGGTTTTTATTTTACAGTACCCTATACACCTTGCTGTGGGCCGGCTTATACATAACGGTGGGCTATATTTTTAGGGACAGTTGGCAGCAAGCCGGTGAGATGGTTACCTCCAAATCCTGGCTTGTGGCTGTGCTTTTCTTATTGATATACTTAGCCTATAGATATTATTTTAAAAGAAAGGAGCAGGTGAGGTGATTAAAGTAGTTTGCCTGGGCGACAGCATTACCCAGGGCTATCCCTACGGGCAAGAGGCATCATGGGTGCATATTTTAAATACCGCCTTTGATTTTGAAAGGGATGTAAACTTTATAAATGCCGGTATTAATGGGCACACCACCGGGGATATGTTGGCCCGCTTTGACAGCCATGTACTTGACCGCCAACCACAAGCGGTAACCATACTCGGGGGCACCAACGATGCCTGGCAGGGAATACCCCTGGTACGGACACAGGAAAACCTCACACAGATGGTGGCAAGGGCCAGAAAAAACCGTCTGCTGCCGGTGCTGGGCCTTATTACCCCCATAGTGGTTGAACAGGTTGAAGAGTACTTTCCCGGTGATGACGCCAACCGCTTTGCAGGGCATTTAACTGATATTCGCAACTGGATAAAAAAGTTTGCCCTAGACCAAAAAATACCCCTCTTGGATTTCTTTACACCCCTGTGTATTGAGAATACCGATCAGGGCAACCCCAAATATTTTGCTGACGGCGGCCATCCAAACAAAGAGGGCTATGGCCTCTTGGCCAAGAGCATTTATGAAGATTTAAAAGCAGTGGTAGAGAGAATAAAAGTACAGTATTAAGGCAGCCGGAGCATTAATAAAAGCCCAGTCTAATAATCTAAAGCATTTACCCCAGGCAAAGGACGGCTGCCCACCATTACAGTTTTTCCAGATATTTCTAAGGTTTAAAAAAATAAATAGCGGGCAATATAATAGCAGGGTCTGCAATGGCTGAGCCCAGACTGCCGCAGGGTTTTAATGAGCTCTGTGTGTGGTCGGCCGAAGGTCGGTATTGGGTCTAAGTCGGCTCAGTGCTGGCCGGAGGGAAGATCGTCAAGGGTGCCGGTAGGCTTTGCAGCGGTCTGAACGATTGCTGCAGGGTCACAAGGTATGCTTGTCGGTCGAGCTAAGACGATCATGGGTTCCGAGTAGTTTTGGTGTTGGTGCCAGGCTCCGCTTAGGTTTGTCATAGTCGAGAGATTATGGCAGGCTTATCAGGTATCCATGATGGTCGAGCGAAGGTCATTATGGGTTGTGAAATGGTCTATGGCAGTCGAAAGATTGTCATGGGCTATGTAATGATTCATAATGGCTGTAGCGAAGGTCATTGTAGGCTCTGCAACAAACCCCCATTCTTAACAGGAATGGGGGTTTGTTTTTATTCATATTTAACTAACATTCCATCCTTCAACCTATATATGCAATCAGTGACAGGATAGGGGTTGTTAATATATTCAGAGCGGCCCAGCATTTGAATTCTTTTATAAAGGGGTTCATTACGGCGCCCAAAAATCATTACCAGGTCACGGTTAGGAATCATAACTAACACCTCTTCCCCCAACAAGTCTTCAATACCGCTAAACTTTTTCAACAGCAATAGCACCCTGGTAGAATCATAAGAGTCCAAGTAATTATAACCCACTATACCGCGCTTTTTATCCAGCAGCAGAAGTGGTTTATCTAAATCCCTGTGGAAGTTTGCCCTTGACAATTCATCCAGCCGGTTTAGGTCCATTTTTAAAGCGGCTAAGGTAGGCCGATCTATAAAAAAGAAGCGCAGGCCCTGATCAAATACATAAACCATATGAACTTCCTTTGTCAATGGCTGGGATACCAAACTATTGTCCAGATCCTGTTTACCCACCACCAAGGGGTAAATACTCTCTAAATTGGCTGCTATGTCGGCAGCGCTGACCCCTCGTCCCCTGTTCAGGTCATCAATAAAGGGCTGCAGTACACCCGTTAAGTATTCCTGCCTTGCTTTAATGGGACATTTCAAGTAATGGCTATAGAAGTTGCCCAAGTACAGCTCCAACCAGTATTCGCCATGCTGCATCCGCAAGGTAAAATTCCCTATATCCGCCAAAGTAACGTCCGGCAAATTTCTTTTCACCGCTTCTTCTACCTGTTGTTTAAATTCATCACGACTTATATCCATATTACACCTCATAAAACCAATTAAATAATAATATGCACAAAACCGGCAAAGGTTTATTAATTTGCCGGCAAGAAGTATAATCCTTACTAAGGGGTGATTATATATGATTGATAAACAAGAGATTGTTCGCCTGGTGCTTGATAAAAGATATGATATTTTAACACATTTTGCCGGTAAAAACAGCAAAAAGGTCATTAGATATTTAGTCCGTCTAACCTACCACAGGGACGAATTGCTGCGTTGGCAGGCCATAGAGGCCTTGGGCTATGTGGCCGGTGCAGTTGCCGATAGGGATCCGGATTTCATTCGAGACCTTATTCGGCGGTTTTTATGGTCTATGAATGATGAGTCCGGTGGCAACAGTTGGGGTGCCCCGGAGGCAATTGCAGAAATTATTTGCCGACGGCCGGACCTATTTGCTGATTTAGGACCAATGATGTTATCGGCCTGCCTGGAAGAAGAATTTTTCCAACTGGGTTTGCTGTGGGCCGCAGGTAGGGTTGCCGGTAAGGTGGAGTATGCAAAACAGATGGTACCACATATTAAAGATGCCCTGGCCAGCCCCCACCCTAAGGTAAGGGGCCATGCAATCTGGGCCTTAGGGGAGATTAAAGAGGGTATTGAAGCGGAACAATTAACCCCCATGCTCAAAGACAATGAACTGTTTAAGATCTACATGGACGGTCAATTGCAGGAAAAAACCGTTGCGGAAATTGCCAAGGAGACAATGGAAAAGCTTAGTTGAGCTGACTATATTTACAGCTAACCCTGCCCTTCTGAATGCATTATAATAGTACGTGATTGAATATAGGACAAAATGTCAGAAGGGGAAGGATTATGACGAACAGAGTTAAGGTTATCGCTGCTGCAGCTTTTGCTATCATGCTCCTTGCTGTATTAACGGTGGGGTTTGATAGAATCGGCGCTAACACTGCTCACAATGACAGCCCAAATAACGAGGAACAGATGCAAGTTGATACTGATGAGTTAACTAACCAAGAGGAAAAGAAAGAAGAAGAAAATCAAGCTGACACCCCGGTTGATGAAGAAGAAACCCAGGTGGCTCAAGCATCCCCTGCCAACAATAACCAAAACCAGGCAGTACAACAGCCCAACAGAAGGCCAAATAATGATGCCATCCGTGGGACAAGCCGTACAGATGAAGTATATTGGCTGGCTAGGATTATCCACGCCGAAGCTGAAGGGGAATCATATACAGGCAAGGTGGCGGTGGGTAACGTGGTGGTAAATAGGGTAAACAATCCCAGGTTTCCCAACACCATTTACGGGGTAATATTTGATGTGCAAGAAGGCTACACCCAGTTTTCGCCGGTGCTGGACGGTCGCATTTACAATACACCTAACAGTGAAAGCATCAGGGCGGCAGAGGCAGCATTGAACGGGGAACGTCCGGTGGGCTCGGCACTATATTTCTTAAATCCCAAAAAGGCAGAAAACTTCTGGATACCTAAAAACAGAAAATATATGATGACCGTCGGCGGTCACGATTTTTATTATTAAATCCACTAACCCCCAATGGGGGTTTTGTTTTTTAATATGTACATAACAAGTTAACAGCAGGGGGCAGCTTCAAGGCTGCCCCACAAATATTATATCTATTCCAGTTTTAAATCTTCTTTTACCAACTGCACCCCTGGCATTGGTGTGCCGTTATTACCCAGGATGATAATATAAAAGCCTTTTTCCTGATAGCTCTTTATGAAATTGCGGTACGAGTCTTTGTATACGCCGCTGTAAATCATATCTGCCTTTTGATCGAGGTATTTTTTATGCCGGTTAAAATCAAAAAACACCGAGGGCAAATTTTTCTTAGCCTTTTCCAATTGCTCTTGGGATATGTTTTTAATTAAGTCATCTAAAATAGAACGGCTTGAAATTTTAATAGTAATCATTTTTTTTACTTTTTTAATGGCTACCTCCAAGTCTTGGTCCATGCCCAATACTTCGGTGGGTGCCCCAAAGTATAGAGGATGTTCGGGCTTTAGCGGAGTAAGGTTTGGTTTCATAAACTCCATTATTGTGGCCGTTCGCAATAGATTATCAAAATCTATATGATCAAGCATTAACACTGCATACTGCTGCCCCTCTATTTCAGAGCTGCCTATACCTATCTTAACTACATAGCCTTGTTCCATGCAAAAACCTCCCTGATAGTTTGACAATACCTATTATAGCATTTCCACCTATTTCTTAAAACCTACCAAATTTATGTCCATTGCTGTCTTGTGCTGACAGAAAAAAAAGGCGGAGTTTAATCCGCCTATCTTAATAACCGGCCCTTAGGCCGCCTTATGTTTTTCTTTAATCATTAAACCAACCACAGCCATTACTATGGCCGGAATCACCCATTCCAGTCCCTGTTCCCGCATGGGCAGGTAAGAAAGGGCACTGCTAAGCATTGTCAGTTTAATGCCTAGGTTGTTTGCCACATCCAGCAGTAAATTGGTTAATACCAACACTGTGGTGCCGCCCACGGCTGCCACATACACCGGCTTTTTACCGCCAAATAAGTTGTGTGCCAGCGAAAGCAATACCAGTACAATAACAATTGGGTGGACGGTAACAAGCAGGGGAACAGATACTTCAAGTATTTTAGCAAGTCCCATGTTGGAAAGCAGTAAACTTACCAGCACGGCGATTATACAAACGGTATTGTAACTGATCTTTTCATTTGTCAACCTGTTAAAAAAGCGTCCGCAGCTGGATACCAGGCCGATGGCAGTGGTTAAGCAGGCCAGTGCTATTGTTATGGCCACAACCATTTGGCCGGTGGAGCCCAATAAACTTTTAGTGAGATAAGCAAGCAGCTGCCCCGGGTTGTCGCCGGTAAAGTTGGAGCCTGAGGTGGCCCCCACATAAGCCAGGCCCACATAAACAGCGGCCAAGCCGGCGGCAGCAATGACACCTGCCCAAATGGTAACCCGGGCTATTTCATTGTTATTGGTTATGCCCTTGGCTTTAATGGCATTTACAATTACCAGGCCAAAAATCACCGAAGCCAGGGCGTCCATGGTGTTGTATCCTTCCAAGAAGCCTTGGGCAAAGGGGGATGTATATTGGCTGACGCCCACAGTGCCCATGGGGGATACCATACCCTTATAAATAATTACTCCCAAAAAAAGCAATAGGGCAGGCATGAGAAACTTTCCGACGTTGTCAACAATTTTAGTGGGACGAAGAACATATAATAAGGTGATACCAAAGAAAATAAAGGTTGAAATTGCTAAAGCTAATTTTGCTTCACCCGGTGTGTTGAGCTGTAAAAAAGGAGCTATCCCAACCTCAAAGGTGGTGGCTGCTGTACGGGGAATAGCCAGAAGGGGTCCGATAGACAAGACCACCACTGTGGTTATTACCTTACTAAAAAGCGGATGCACCCGGTTAGCAAGGTATTGCAGGTCGCCCCCTGCCTTAGCCACTGCGGTTACCCCCAGCAAAGGCAAACCTACGCCGGTGGCCACAAAGCCCAGCACTGCCCACCACATCATTTCACCGGCCTGTAAACCCAGCATGGGTGGAAAAATCAAGTTTCCGGCTCCTAAAAACATCGCCAGTAAAGCCAGACCGGTAACCAAAACTTCTTTTTTTGTTAATTGCATTTCCTATACTCCTATCTAAGTAATGTTTAAAGAAATAATAAAAAAATCGCCAAAAAGGACGATGGGACCCCTATTTTCAATTTGCAACAAGTAGTAATTTATCATTAACGCTGTCAAGTGTCAACTGGAAAATGACATAATACTATTAGTGCGGTGCTTTGGCAGGAAAAAAGTAAGCGGCCGCTGAATAATATCATTAAAGTATAGCTGCCAATAACAGTTTTTTATATTAATACTATCAATAGAAGAGGGAGGATTTCAGTTGAATATTGCGCAATGGCACAGGGACAAGTTAGGAAAGGTTGTTGTGGAAAAACTAAAGAAGAACTTATTTGACGCTGTTTATTTTTCTAATAAAGAGCAAGCGGTGGAATTTGTGTTGGATAAAATTAAGCCGGGAGACAAGGTAGGAATTGGCGGTTCAGTGACCCTGGTAGAATTAAAGATACCTAAACTGGCTGAGGCTAAAGGTGCCCAGCTGTTAAATCACAACCTACCCGGTTTAAGTGCAGAGCAAAAATTGGAAATAAGACGGCAGCAGTTATTAAGCGATGTGTTCTTAAGCAGCAGTAATGCACTGACCCTGGATGGCTACCTGGTAAATATAGACGGTGCAGGCAATAGGGTAGCTGCCATGACCTTTGGTCCTAAAAAGGTAATTGTGGTGGTGGGCGTAAACAAAATTTGCAAAAATGTACATGCAGCCTTTGAAAGGATTCAACTTATAGCGTCGCCGCAAAACAATAAGCGGCTCGGCTACCCAAACCCCTGTGTTGATACCGGCAGCTGTATCGATTGTCAAACAGAAACCAGGATATGCAGAATATACTCTGTTATGAAAAAGAAACCCCTGACCACTGACCTGACAGTGGTGGTTGTGGGAGAGGAATTGGGATACTAAGGGCGGGTCATGGGACCCGCCCCTTTAATTAAGAAAGAGCTTATACCCCCAGGGTTTTTCCTTGCCGAAGTCCGTCTGTATTGTGTCCGGCGGATGTGAGGCCTAAAAAGAAACTGATAAGAGCAACTGTGCCTAAAAAACCGGCAAAAGCTAAACCAAATAACATTAGTATATTCCTCCTTTACAAATTTATTAAAATTTTATCACAGTAATATCTAGGTTGGAAGAGCTATATCTAAAAAGTTGCCGTTACTTGTTTTGATATTGGCGTGTAAAACAAGTTCAGGCAAAGGAGTGTTTATAATGGCCGAGAAAGGTATAAAGGTGCTGGAACAGCAAATCGAGATCTCTGCTAATTCGCAAATTATTAAAGGAGAAGATCTAGAAAAATTGTGGAGTTTTTTACAGCAGATAAAGCTTCTGGAGGGTTACTTGGAGGATATCTACCAATTGGAGGATATCGTGGTTTATAAATGTGCTGACTACTGGCGAATAGCTTTAAATAACGGTGAAGAATGGTCGGAAATATCTATATCTTTGAAAGAATCCCAATAAAGCCATTGACAGTTGAGTTATGTAAAGTAAAATAGAATATGGACAAACCGGTGAACTATATTTAAACCTGATCCTTAAATCTAATTTAGGTGGAATGATTAAACCATGTGGAATGAAAATATTATATTTTATGCTACCCTTGCAAGGCCAAAAGCAGGTGTGAGGTTTGATTCCGGAAATGAGTTTGCAAATGATTTAGAAGAGGTGGTGGAGAAAGTAAATGCCGCCTGGAAGGGTGACCGGATATTTGAAATTATTGAATACAGCGGATTATCGGTGAAGATGGCTTATCGTGCCTTAGATTTAATCCGTGGTCGAAGAACATTGACAAGGCATCTTCAAAAAGTATCAACAATGCTGGCCTACGATAAACAATGGAATGAAAAGGTAACCAGGAAAGCAGGAACAATCTTTACCGTAAAAATTATCGGCCATCAAAGGCCGGAATCTATTGCAGATACAGAAATAGATGACGGTGATATAGTTGACCGGGAACCCACAACAAATGAACTGTTAAAACAAATATTAGACACCCTTATAGATATTAGAGAAGAGATTAAGAAGTAATGAATTAAATCTAAGTATTTCTATTAAACTATTTGCTGGATAAAATAACATAATTATTAATTACTACTAAATGTAGTTAAAAATATAGCTGGCTGGAGGTGTAATCTAACAGGGTAGTTAACTATAGCTAGTAGTAATAATAATTATTTATTAACTGAACAACATCAATGTATTTATCTAAAAAAACAATGGTAAGTAAATACATTCCTATTTGTTCGGCTATATATAAAAATCATAAAGAAAAGTGGGGATAATTTGCTTAACCGTATATATCGTGAGTTTTTAGCTGGTATTACTGTTGCCGTTGTAGCTTTGCCCCTGGCATTGGCCTTCGGTGTAGCTGCAACGGGTACACCGGAGGGTGCTTTATTTGGTCTTTATGGAGCTATTTTTGCTGGGTTCTTTGCTGCCTTATTTGGTGGAACTAAAGGACAAGTTACCGGGCCCACCGGCCCCATCACAGTAGTTGCCACCGGGGTAATTGCTAAATTCGGTATTGAATTGGCTTTGGTTGTATTTATAATGGCGGGGATTATTCAAATCGCTTTAGGCCTTTTGCGCCTAGGTTCCTATGTAAAGTATATCCCACATCCTGTGGTTTCAGGTTTTATGAACGGCATTGCTTTGATCATTATTCTAGGGCAATTGCAACATGTGCAAGACAATATTTTATTGGTTGCATTAACAATGGCCATTATTTATTTATCCGATAAATGGATCAAGTTTATGCCCAGTAGCCTGGTGGGACTAATTGGTGGTACCATTCTGGCTGTGGCCATTTTTCCTTCCTTAGAGGGATTTGCAGTTTCAGTACCGCTTTTGCATCAATTTTTTGTAAGTGGTAGTATTAATTTCATTGGGTCAATTCCCCAAGCACTTCCCAGTTTGCATTTCCCCCCCTTGACAGATCCGGGGTTAATTTTAACTCTTTTACCCAGTGCAGTGAGCATTGCCTTATTAGGAGCAATTGACTCCCTTCTAACTTCAGTTGTGATGGATAACATCACAGGCACTCGCCACGATAGTAATAAGGAGCTGGTTGGCCAGGGCATTGGTAATATTGCCAGTGGTTTGTTTGGTGGGCTTGCCGGAGCCGGGGCCACCGTACGTTCGGTGGTAAACATCAGAAACGGTGGTAGAACGGCACTGTCTGCCTGTATTCACAGTGTGGTGTTGCTCATTCTGGTGCTAAGTTTTGGCAATGCAACAGCCTATATTCCCATGGCTGCCTTGGCAGGAATTTTGATTGTAACAGGTATTAGCATGTTCGATCGCAACAGCTTTAAAACTATACCAACCACACCTAAGTCTGATGTTTTTGTGATGCTGCTTACTATGGTAATAACCGTAGCAGTGGACCTAATGGTTGCTGTGGGTATAGGTATTGCAATTTCTGCCCTCCTATTTGCCAAAGAATATGGAGACCGGGGAGTAAAAGTAACTAAGCTTGACAACATATCGTCATTGAACGGTGAAGATATTAAGACAATTAATGAAAACGCCAGTATTTTTGCCATTGAAGGCCCCATTTACTTTGGTTCCACTGACCGTATCATTGACAGTATTATTAACAGCACCGATAAGCAAATTATTGTTTTAAGGTTGGACGGTGTGCAATATATTGATGGCTCGGGCATGATGGCACTGCACAATTTGTTGGAACAGCTCAGTTCCCGGGGCAAAAAGGTGATTTTCTCTAATATTGATGGTACTGTGGAACAAAGAATTAAAAACATAGATGCGGTGGAGCCCAAACAAGAATTGCGGATTTTACCGCACAAGGAAGCATACAATTATATTTTAGAACACAGTAGGGCTTTAGCCTGCGAAACAAAGAATTAAATAAAAAGCACCTTGCAGATGGCAAAAACCCATTTCAAGGTGCTTTTTATTTAGGATATGTATTCGGAGTATACTTAGAAGGAGGAAAACTCTCCCTTGCCGAAACCGGCCTGCATAGGGGGGTAGAAGACTGGGCTAAAATTCGGTCGACTTGAAATAAAAAGAGCGGGAGCAATTCCGCTTTAGCTATCTATTTTCAGGTTGGGTTACGGTTGTGTTATTTGTGTGAAAAATAAAAACCCCTTGGCCTGTAGTTCAGTAAAGCCAAGGGGTTGCAAGTTTATAATTCTCCATTGGTGCCGAAGGTGGGAGTCGAACCCACACGAGGGGTGAGCCTCGCTGGATTTTGAGTCCAGTGCGTCTGCCAGTTCCGCCACTTCGGCATGATAAAGTTTTTCGGGAACATTAGTTATGATAGCACACCCTTTATACAAAGTCAATGCTTAGCATTGTAAAAGCAGGAAGTTTAACAAAAGTTATGGACAAAAAAATAAAAAACAGTCATAATTATATTCAGTCAATTTAATTTTCCTATAGCGGAGGAGGATGACAATGGCTAAAAAGAAAAAGCAAGATCCTGTCATAGATATAAAGGATCCAAAAACAAGAATATACTTAATAATTGGCGGTGTAGTGCTGGTGCTCTTATCCATAATGATTGGTATTGCCGCTGTATCTTCCGACACAGGGGATACTGATCAAGCTGCTAACCAACCACAAACCACTGACTCCCAAGCCTTGGAAAACACAAGACAGGTTACCATTAACACGGATATGGGTGACATAATAATGGAGGTGTACCCCGATGCCATGCCTATAACGGTGGGTAACTTTGAAAAGCTTATTCAAGAGGGTTTTTATGACGGTTTAACTTTCCACCGTGTTGAAGATTGGGTGGTTCAAGGGGGAGATCCTAACGGTGATGGCAGCGGTGGACCCGGGTGGTCAATAGAACTTGAAACGCATCCTGAACTTAATAACCGGCGGGGAATGGTGGCTATGGCCCGAAGTCAGGATCCCAATTCGGCCGGATCACAGTTTTATATTTTAAAAGAAGATGCCCCTGGGCTTGATGGCGACTATGCGGTGTTTGGCAAGGTTATAGATGGTATGGATATAGTCGATCAAATAGAAATTGGGGCAAAAATGAATAGTGTAACCATAGATTAACTGTAAAAACCCCGGGCCTCCGGGGTTTTCTGAGTATCACAGAAAATGTTTCAAAGCACTATTTAGTAATCATGTAAACTTCTGACAGGGGTTTAATTAAGAAAGGTATTGATACTCCTGTGTCGAATAATTATTTTAAGTGACTTAAATTAATTTTCCATTTGCTGCTTTATCTATTGAAGGGGGACCCAAAATTGTCTTCGACTGATCAGCAACTTGTCGAAAGAAGCAAAACCGGAGATTACCAAGCCTTTGAAGAGCTGGTTCAAAAGTATGAAAACAAGGTATATTCCGTGGCATATAGGTTTATGGGCAACCATGCCGATGCCTGTGATTTAGCCCAAGAGGCCTTTATCAAAATTTATAATGCTTTGCCGGGTTTCCGAGGGGATTCCAGCCTTATGACCTGGATTTATCACATAACTGCTAATGTTTGCCGTGATGAATTGCGCAGGAGGCAAAATAAGCAAACATATTCGCTAGATGATGAATTTCATGAAAATTTGCCCTCCATCTTAAACATTGTCAGTGACGAGCCTGGCCCTGAGGAAGAGATGGAAAGGCAGGAATTGCGCTTACAGGTGCAACAATGCCTAAATATGTTAAGTGAAGATTACCGTTTAATATTAATAATGCGGGAAATGCAAGAATTATCTTATGATGAAATTGCCACTGTGTTGGACTGCTCCCTGGGAACAGTTAAATCCAGGTTGAGCAGGGCAAGAAATGCTTTTAAACAAAAAATGGCTGCATTGGTGGAACATTCTACACAAAAGACTCGTCAATAGACTAAGGGGGGTGAAGTGATGAGGTGCCAGGATGTGTGCAAAAATTTGTCAGCATACCTTGACGGCGAAATTAGCAAAAATGATGCAAAAAAAATAGCTGAGCATTTACTGGTTTGTCATCACTGTCGGGCCCAATGGGAGGAATTGCAGACAACCAGCGCTTTACTGCGCGATATGCCGGAAGTGGTGCCGCCCCCGGAATTCATGACCGGTTTACGTGAAAGGTTGGCCTCAATGCCTGCCCCAGAAGCAGACAATGATGATAGAGAAGGATTCTTTGAAAAGTTGCGCAGTGTAGCCCGGGCGCCATGGTACAAGGTGGTTGCCGCTGCTGCAGTGTTTAGCTTGGCAATAGGTATCACCACACTGTGGAATGGTGGTAATGTTAATATTATTGACCATGATGGTGTACAGAAAACTAAACACCAAGTTAACAATTCTCGACTACAAGTTCCTGCTTATATTCCGGTAAAGCCTGGAGATACATCGGTGGCCCTTGGCGACTCAAAGGTTGGTGATCAAATGACCTCTGATGAGCCCGGTGCAGGCGGCAACGCCCAGCCCCAGGGATCGGAAAATGGTAATGTGAATACCACTGAGCCATCAGCCCCTGCAACATCAACGGGGCGGCCCGAGTCGGTCAATGGTGGCCCTGCACCGGCCAATGTTGGTGTTAGCAGCATCGATGTAAATGTGACCAATTTGGTATCCACCTCTTCTGTCATGAAGATTGCAGTTAATGATGTGGATAAAGCCAACCAAAAGCTGGCCTCTATCGCCAGAAAGTATGGTGGTCATGTTACCGGTACCGGCATCAACGTTCCAGTGGGTAACTACTCACCGGTGCTTGCTGAATTGTCTTCTTTGGGAGAAATAGTTGCTAATATACCCAGTGATAAGGACTTAACAGCTGAATACCAGAGTGCGGTTTCAGATTTAAAAAGAAAACAGCAAGTGGAAAATGAACTAATAAATGCCATTAATAACTCGTCCGGTGACCCGGTGCTGGAACAACAGCTAAGTGAGCTACAAGGTGAAATTAAAGCACTGGATAATAGAATTCAATCCCTGGCAAAGAGTGCCAACTATATTAAAATTAATATTACCTTTACCGCATCAAATTAAGCTGATAAATAACCTGTAACTTATTTAGTTACAGGTTATTTTTTAGATTATCTTGCTAATCCATTCAAAACAAGGTAAAATAACAGAGACATTGAACTGCAATAAGGAGGTTTGAGATATGCGTGAAAAGGTGCAGGAAGCCCTGGAAAAAGTAAGACCCTTTCTTCAACGGGACGGGGGAGATGTTGAGTTGGTAGATGTTACTGAAGACGGTATTGTTAAGGTACGTCTTCAAGGTGCTTGCCAGGGATGCCCCGGTGCAGTGCAAACTTTGAAGTTAGGCATTGAGAGGGTACTAAAACAAGCAGTTCCTGAAGTAAAGGAAGTAGTACAGGTATAAAGTTATTTCTAAAAAACAAGCTTTGCAAAGGAGCTTGTTTTTTTATTTTTTTGATAAGATTATCCTCTGGTTTTGGCTGTTACAAATCCCTTGTCAGTTTATAAAAGACCTTCTTTCCGGTTAACCTAATCCATAACAGAAAGGAGGTTATATGATGCAAGAACAGGTGCAAGAAGCCTTAGAAAAAGTTCGGCCCTTTCTCCAGCGTGATGGCGGAGATGTGGAATTGGTAAGTGTTGAAGAAGGAGTTGTAAAGGTAAAATTAAAAGGAGCTTGCCACGGCTGACCCGGGGCAACACAGACCCTAAAAATGGGGATTGAGCGGTCGCTCAAGCAAGCAGTGCCAGGAGTAAAAGAAGTGGTACAGGTTCAATAAAATAACTAAAAAAGTGGCTTGCGCCAAGTCCTTATGGATGCCGGCGTAAGCCTTAACTTGTTTAAACTATCTAATTTTATTGGGGCAAAGAGTAGTTATCACTTCTAACAAATTCTAAGAAGACTTGAACCACTCGATTTTTATGCCGCCTTCTTGGATAGACAAGATATAATTCTCTGTTTAAATTCAACCCTTCAATTTCTAAAACGGAAATTCTACCGAGGGTTTCTTCTTTTTTTATTGCCCACCTTGAAACGATGGAAATGCCCAAACCAGCTTCAACGGCATTAACCACTGCGCCGGTACTACCCAGTTCCATTACAATATTTAAGTCTTCCCGGGGTAAGCCGGCTTCACTCAATTTTTCCTCCAGTTCCAACCTGGTTCCCGAGCCTATTGAACGCCAAACCAGGCGCTCGCCGGCCAGTTGCTGTAAGTTAACTACACCTTTATTGGCCAAGGGGTGATCCTTGGGTGTTATTACCACCAATTGGTCGTCTAGAAACTTACAGTATTCTAATTTTTTGTTTTCAGGCTTGGTGCCAACGGCACCCAACTGGGCACTTTCATCCAGCAAGTGGCGTAGCACGTCTTTAGAATCTGATATATGTAATGAGATATGAACTTCGGGGTAGTGTTTTTGAAAAGCTCCGATTACATAGGGAAGTATAAAGTGGCCGGGAATCGAACTGGCCCATATTACCAGCTTGCCCTTAACGGTTTCGCTTAAATCCCGTATTTCCCGTTCTGTTTTATTAATCAAGTCAAGAATTTCAATGGCATTTCGGTAAAGCACTTCCCCTGCAGGTGTAAGTGTAATCCCGCGCCCTCGGCGTTCTATCAAACCTATACCAAAATAATCCTCTAAGGCATTGATTTGCTTACTGACAGCGGGTTGAGTAATATGTATTTCTTGGGCAGCCAGTGATAGGCTTTTTTTATTTACCACTGTAATAAAAGTTCTTAATAATGCGGTATTCAATTTATTCACCTCAAAATATATTATATATCTTTTATCGTGAATAAGAAAAATATATTTAGTTGACAAACCGTTAAGTTTTGTGAATTTTAACCATTACTTTCCGGTTTCTGGGTCCGTCAAATTCACATAAGTATATTCCCTGCCAGGTACCCAGTTGAAGGGTGCCGTCTGTGATTAATACTGTTTCTGAGGCCCCAACCAGGGTTGCTTTAATATGCGCATCGGAATTACCTTCGCTGTGTAAATAATTATTATGCACCGGAACCAATTTATTTAAGGCTCCTAGCATATCTGTAACCACTGTGGGATCTGCATTTTCATTAATGGTGACCCCGGCTGTGGTATGGGGAATAAAAATATAGCATATCCCGTCAGTTACTTTGCTTTGCTGTAGCAGCTTTAGTATTTCTTTTGTTAGGTCTACCATTTCAGTGCGTTGATGGGTTTTAACCCTAAAGATATAATTTCGGGTCATAATATCACCTGCAATTTATTTAGCCATGTTAATTTAACTTATCATAGTTAGCAACTTTAGTCCAGTTGGTGGGGCTTGTAACTGGGTAAAGTGTCAGTAGTTTTAGACAGCATGGGTGAAATTTTGCACTAATAGTCGAAAAATATGATAGAATAATTTATATATCAATGGCCTTTATATAAAATAATTGCATGAAGGTATAATATGGGGGGACGAGGTTTGAATATAGAGAGATTAAGAGTATTTAAAAAAGTGGCTGAGCTGAAGAGTTTTACAAGGGCTGCAGAGGAACTGTTTATGACCCAACCGGCAATATCGAAAAATATAAAACTGGTAGAAAAGTTTTACGGTGTCAATCTTTTTATTAGGATGGGCAATCAAATTGAACTAACGGATGCCGGAAAAAAATTATTGCAGTTTGCCAACGATATTTTAGAATTGGCAGACGAAGCAAAGGAAACACTTACTGATAATAAAAGCCAGGCAGAAGAAAAAATTGTTTTAGGTGCAGGATCCACAGTGGGAGTATACCTGCTTCCCCAATTATTGGAGCAGTTTGTACGGCGCTACCCCAATATAGATTTTACTATTGAAATAAGTAATGCCAAACAGGTATTGGACAAGGTTACGGAAGGATCAATTGAAGTTGGTGTAGTTGGTGCCATTGTTCGTCGTCCTAACCTAGAATATGTGCCTTTAATGTCTGAAAAACTGCAATTAATTGTATCCAATCAGCACCCCTGGGCCCGGCAGGGGAAGGTGGCTGCAAAAAAATTATGCCAGCAACCCTTTTTCTTGAGGGAAAAGGGTTCGGGCCTTAGGTACCTGGTGGAAGAGAGACTGCATAAAGCCGGGATACAACTGGAACATGTTACTGAATTGCCAAACAATGAAGCCATATTAAGATTAGTAGAAGCAGGTTTGGGTGTATCAATTATGTCTGAGAATGTCATTGCCCAGGACCTAGAACTTAATCGTGTTCAAACAGTTCAAATTGAGGGAATGCAGCTGGACCATAACTTTTACATGATTTATAGAAAAGAAAATGTATCCGGTTCACTGAAGAAATTTATACGGTTTATAAATGAGGATATATATACATTAAATGGAAGTGGAAACATAAATGGCCTTGTGTAAATAGGTTTTTTATGCAAACGGAATAAGACGAAGGATGTTCAACTCCCCAAGAAAGTGTTAAAAACACTTTCTTGGGGTTTTTTACGGTCATAACAGCTGCTCAAATTAACAGATAATTCTTAATTATTCGACCAAGTAATGGGCCCATACCATTTAGCAATTGGATTTCAATATGGTTGTTATGTTAATCTTTAAATAACATCAAGCTGTACAAAAATGATTATGTAGCTGCTGCAACAAAGCTTGTTAACAAAATAACAAGTTGATTAACAAATCGATTTAGGCAGAAGAGTTTAAGTATATATTAACATTTAAAGCACACACTAAACTATGTGCTTGTAATCGTTAATCAAGGGGTGATGCAAAGGCTTAAGACAAGTGATTGCATAGGTGCTATTGGGTAGAGTTAAGATATGTATTTAGGATTGCAACAGGACTGTACTACATTAACATAAGGAGGTTATTAGTATTGGCAATCACATTAAAAGAAAGACCAATCTTTGTAATAGGAGCTGAAAGATCAGGTACTACTTTGGTTATGGTTTTGCTGGGTCAGCACAGCCGCATTGCTGTTCCAGAAGTGGGCTGGTTGTTCCCACGCATTTATCCCTGGGTGCATACCTATGGGGATTTAAATAAGGATGAGAACTTGAGAACACTGGCTGATGAAATGTTATTTGGTCTCAATGTTAACATGTGGGGCATGGATCTCAATCCTAGAACTGCGGTTGATGAACTGTTGGCTGACATTAAAGAAAGAAGCTTTGCCGGTGTCTATTGTGCCATGCACGAAATGTATGCCCGCAAAAATGGAAACAAACCTCGCTGGGGACAAAAGACCCCTCACAACGTATTCTT
Source organism: Desulfofalx alkaliphila DSM 12257 (assembly GCF_000711975.1). NCBI lineage: Bacteria > Bacillati > Bacillota > Clostridia > Eubacteriales > Peptococcaceae > Desulfofalx > Desulfofalx alkaliphila. The sequence continues at coordinate 320,254 of NZ_JONT01000001.1, forward strand.
TGTACGTCAAATTAGAGAGTGCTTCCCCAATGCCCAGTTTATCCACATAGTGAGGGACGGTCGGGATGCCAGCAGTGACTATCTAGAGTCCTCATTTGGCCCCACCAACATCTTTGCAGCTGCCGAAAGCTGGAAACTGTGCTGGAATGCTTCAAAAGAGTGGAGAGAAAAACTGGGTTCGGAAGATTGGTTAGACATTAAATATGAAGATCTGTGCCGTAAACCTGTTGAAGTAATGCAAAAGGTATGCGATTTTCTCGGTGAAGAACTTGAAGAGACCATGTTTGACTTCTGGAAAGGTGAAATCGGTCAAAGACGCGCCTGCACCCGTGACCACAAGCCTCTAGGTCATGCCATCAGTGATAAATACATTGGCATTTATAAAGAATTGCTTAGCATACGCGACCAGAGAATCTTTGCTGCTGTAGCCGGCAAGGAACTGGAAGAGGCCGGATACAAAAACGACGTAGAACCTATCGAAATAACTCCTGAAATGGAAGCCCATTGGAGAGAATATGACGGCAGAGTGAGAGCTGCTTTATTGGATTCCCCAGAAGGACACATAGTATTTGAAAGCTACCGCGACTGGCTGGTGGATCAGCGTGAAAAGAGAAAGCAGCAAGGTATTTGGAGCGACGCGGATATTCCTGAAGATTGCTTCCCAATTGGACATCCCCACGAAGAGCTCATTGTGGGCTTCCGTGCATGGAAGAAGTGGAAAGACCACTTTAGCATAAAAAGAAAATACACCACCACAGGCATTGTACTATAAAATAAGCTGCCATTAAGTAGATAATATGTATTTAGGTTTACTGCGGGGACCATAGTGGTGCCCCGCACACCCCCCATTTTCTCCTGGCGTTAACATAAATTTATAAAGCAGCACCAAGAAAGGCAGGCGTAAATGGGAGAGATTGATACTGGTTAATGTGAAGGGGGAATAGATAGTGCCTGACAAAGTAACGCCTTCTGCGCCTGTGGAGGACACTGGATATATTAATGCCACTCCGGACAGGTGGTTGAAGATTGGGATAGGCCCGCTGCTTTTGTTTATTGCCCTTGCGCTTCCTTTTCTTGGTGACATGGAAGCCAGGCTTGGCTTTGGTATTTTATTTTGGATGATATACTGGTGGGTTAGCGGCGTTGTAGATATGAAACTAACCTGCTTTGTGCCGATTATTGTAGTTGCTTTTTATCCCTTTGTAGACCGGGAAACAGTCTTGAAGCTATACATGCACCGGGACCTTTTCCTAATTGCCGGTACAGCTTTGATAACTGCTTCCTGGGTACGGTGGGACCTGGCGAGAAGAATATCTCTTAAATTTCTCTCTGTGTTTAGCAATGACTCCAGAATACAGACTATTGGTTGGTTTTGGCTGTGTGGTATCGTTAGCTTTGTTATGGGTAACACACCGGTGGCTGCGATCTTTGCCCCCGTTGCGGTGGCCGCTCTTTTCTTTGCCGGATATAAAACTTTTAAACAAAGATACGACAGTAAGGCTGCTTCCAACGTTTTGATTGCAGTTGCCTGGGGTGCCTCCATTGGCGGTATGACTACCCCCCTGGGCGGCGGACAGGCCGTAGTAACTTGGGGTTTTCTTAATGACTATATAGGTACTGAAGTATATTTCCTGGATTGGACCCTTAGGCTGCTTCCTGTTTCACTTCTCTGCATGTTAGCTGTATCAATATTTATATATTACTTTATGAAACCGGACCCCGATGAGTTGCGGTTCAGCGGAACTAAGGACTTCTACCGGGCTGAGTTAGAGAAAATGGGTCCCATGGACAGGGATGAAAAAATACTGGGCTTTGGTTTTCTGGCCATTATCATCCTTGCCCTTGCACGTCCCCTATATGCAGATTATTTAACAGGGCCCTTGTTTGCGTGGACGGCTCCGGCCCACCTGTTCTTTATCTTTGCACTGCTCTTGTTTATAATTCCTTCTTCAAGGGAAAAAGGAGAGACACTGCTTACTGTACCTACTGTTACAAAGTACTTCCCGGTCCCGATATTGTTTATTTGGCCCGCTGCCATTGCTTTAGGTAGGGTTTTAGGTGAAACCGGTGCTGATGTAGTATTTGCTTCCTGGATAGAACCCTTAACTCAGGTTGCACCGTCTGCAGCAATTTTCGGTATCAGTCTTGCTTCATCCTTTATGTCTCAGTTTATTACCGACACTGCTGCTGCCGGTATCCTTATCCCGATGTTTTTGGAAGCCTTCAATGACTGGTTTGGCCTTGAGTTAGGTGCCGTGGCCATGGTCTGGATTGCCGGAGCTGCTTTAAACTGCAGTTTTGCCGTGGTGTCATCCACCGGTGCCCAGGCTGTTTGTGCAGGATTCGGTGCAAATATTAGACGTATGTTTATATACGGAATACAGATTGCTATTCTGACATCCCTTGTTGTGGCCATATACTTTGTTGTTACAGTGGGAATATTAGAACTTCCCTTCTACTTGTTGCCTCCAAGATAACATAAAGTTAAAAATGCCCGAGGTCTTAAAGCCTTGGGCATTTTTAAAGACTGTTAATAATGAAATTAACTTACTTGAGGTGTAATATATGAGTCAAAAAGATAAAGCAATAAAAACACCTCCGGCACGCAATTGGTTTTTTTCTGCTGCGGCTGTTGTTCTGGTGTTAGCATTTTTGCTTACCGCCTGGATGCCCGGCGGCATATTGTCTAATGAGAAAATAAGTTGGGTACAAAATTACGCACCCATTGCTGATAGCTTATATCTATCAACAGTTGTGGCGGCTATTCCCATACTGGTGATATTTGTTATGCTGGGTGTGTTTAGGGTGCCGGCCTATATTTCTACAGTGGTTGGCCTGGTATCAACCTTGGCCACGGCCATACTGATTTGGCAAATGCCTGTGGGCTTGGCCTTTAACAGTGCCTTAATGGGTATGCTAATGGCGGTCTTCCCCATTGTCTGGACACTGGCCAGCGCAGTTTGGATCTTTAACATGATGGTAGCCAGTGGAAAATTTGAGGTGGTCAAAGCTTCGCTGGGTTATGTGAGTAAAGACCGCCGGATACAGACCTTACTGATAGGCTTTGGTTTTACCACCCTGTTAGAAAGCTTGGCGGCTTTTGGGGCACCAATTGCCATAATTACCGCGATGCTGTTGGGTTTTGGCTTTCCCCCGCTGACCGCTGCCACGGTGGCCTTGCTGGCTGATACCACCCCCAGCGTCTGGGGTACCCAGGGTATGCCGGTGGAGGTACTGAGTTCAGTTACAGACCTAAACATTGTTGAGCTGTCAGCAATGGCTGGCATGCAGGCCCCGGTACTTGCTGCTTTCTTTCCCCTGGCTTTAGTTGTCATTGTGGCCGGTTGGAAAGGGGCCAAGGGAATCTGGCCTGCTGCTGTGGCTGTGGGGGTAACTTATGCCGTGGTTGGTATTTGTACCTCTAAAACAGGCCCTCATATTGTGGGTATCTCAGCAGCCATGGCTTCTATAATAACCTTGCTGGCAATTCTGCGTTTTTGGAAACCCAAAAATATTTGGCTCTTTCCCGGAGAAGATGAAGCAAACGGAGAAGTCAGTGCCGGTGATAGATTACCCTTTAATACGATAGTGCGGGCCTGGTCTCCTTATATATTACTGCTTATAGTTATTGGCTTGGTTAACGCTACTCCTTTAAAGGCAATGTTGGCCAGTATAAGTACAATAACTATTCAGTGGCCCGGGCTACACGAGGTGGTTATGAAATTGCCCCCGGTGGCCGCGGAGGTTGAACCTTACGCAGCCGTCTACAGCCAACCCTTATTAGTGGTGGGCGGTACGCTGGTATTTTTTACAGGAATAATATCATCATTTATCCTAGGTTTAAAACCAAAGGAGTCTATTGGTATTTTCCTAAATACACTTAAGAACTTGTTTTTCCCGGGTTTAACCATAGTAAGCGTTCTCGGTATCGCTTATGTGATGAACTATTCATCTATGACCTATACCATTGGGCTGACATTTGCAGCAACCGGTTTTCTATTTCCTGTGGCGGTTACCTTTATGGGCATGTTGGGTTGTACACTGGCAGGAAGTGTTGCCGCGTCCAATGCTCTATTTGGTAACTTATCAGTGGTCAGTGCCACACAATTGGGCATTAGCCCGGTATTTGCCGCAGGAACACTGACATCCGGCGGAGCCATGGGTAAAGCCATAGCATTCCAAGACTTGGTAATAGCCAGTGGTGCCTTAAACAGACCGGGTATTGAGGGAGAGCTCTTGCGCCGAGTATTGGGCATCAGTTTGCTCTTTACCCTCTTGCTGGGCTTGATAGCCATGGCGCAGATGTTTCTGTTTTAATTAATAATTGATTCTACTGTAAAGGACATGGTTAAGCAATTAACCATGTCCTAATTTGGGTTCCTGGAGTGTGATGAAAATGTCTCTTGGTTTTAAAGAAAAAATTCTGATCACTGTGGGCATTATGCTTTCAGTGCTAATACTTGGCATGATGTTTTTTAACAACACTCGCATGCAGCAGGTGATATTAGACAGTGAGAATGAGCATTATGAGTTTGTATCGGAAACCTTTTATCAGAAAATGGATGAGTACTTATCGGTTTCCCGCTCGGTGATTATACCAATAGCCAACAATCCTGAGGTGGTGGATGCCTTTGCCAGGGGTGACAGGGAAAGGGTAATAGAACTGCTGGAAGATACCTATGCTGAGATGAGCGAAAAGGGGTTTTATAACATTCAGTTTAATATCCCGCCGTCCCACGCATTTGCCAGAATGAACCGACCCTGGGAGTTCGGTGATGATATTAGCTCGATACGCCCCACTGTGGTGGTTGCCAACAGCGAGCAAAGGGAAGTGATGGGCCTTGAGGATGGAAGGGCCGGGTATGGCTTTAGAGTTTTAGTGCCGATTTTTTCTGACGGTAATTACATAGGCAACGTGGAGACCGGGCTGGCATTTAATGAAAACTTTCTGGCAGATATGCAAAAGGTTGCTCCGGGGGATTACTTTATTTACAGCGTAAATGATTTGGGAGAGGAAACGCTCTTGACCAGTACCCTTGAGGATGATGAGGACAAATACACCGTTAGTGCCAGTTTGGTAGAGCAAAGCATGGCAACAGGTGAGACAAATTATATGTTGACTGATGACAGCATGAATGCAATTCTGATTATGCCCTTCCATGACTTCACCGGAGAAGTAAAGGGATATGTTAAGGCCGTGCTTTCCAGGGCGGAAACAGAAAATGCAATTACTGTCAACAAGCGGGAAGGTTTATATATTGCCTTGGCAGGAATTGTTGTTGCTGTTGCACTGTTGTACTTTGTTATTAGATACAGCATTCGGCCTTTATTGAATTTAAGTCGGGTAGCCGAAGCGGTGGCTAAGGGGGATCTGACCCAGAAGGTCAGTGTAGGCGGCGGCGCAAGGGATGAAATTGCCGTTATAGCCGCTTCCTTTGAGGAAATGATTTCAAATCTTAAGGCTATGATAGCTGAGGTGCAAGAAAAGTCAAGAACTGTAACTAACTACAGTCAAGAATTGGCTTCAACCAGCCAAGAGCTCAGTGCCACCGTTGAAGAGGTGGCCGGCACCACCAATGAGGCATCTGCCGTCACCGCTAGCGGTGTAGAGAATGCAATGAGTGCAGCCCAAGAATCCCAGGGGGCCCTGCAGGCTGCCCGAGAAGGATACAGCAATGTTCAAGACACAGTGACAAAAATAAATGCCATTTCAACAAGTACGGACAGTGTTTCTCAATCAATTCAGCTGCTGGGTGAACAATCTAACCAAATAGGCAAGATTATAAAAACAATAACCGATATAGCAGATCAAACTAATCTGTTGGCTTTAAATGCAGCCATTGAGGCTGCCCGGGCCGGAGAGCAGGGTCGGGGTTTTGCTGTTGTGGCTGAAGAAGTGCGCAAACTGGCAGAACAGTCGGCCGACGCTGCCAAGGAGATTGGTGAACTGATAAGTGAAATTCAAATGAGCATTGACGGAACTGTGGTGGCCATGAATGCAGGTGCTGATGAGGTGGCTGAAGGTGTACAAATCGCAAATAATGCCGGTGCCTCGCTGCAGCACATTATAGAGGCAGTGGAAAGAAATGCAGCCATTATTCAAGATGTTGCTGCCGGTGCAAGGCAATCCAATGAGGGCATGCAACAACTAACTGCCGCCAGCGAGCAAATAGCCTCGGCAATTCAGCAGGTGTCAGGCGCCGCCCAAGATCTATCAAATATTGCCTTGGAGCTGGAGAACACAATTGTTAAGTTCAAAGTAGAGGAAGATGTGAACACGGTTTAACACCGGCTAATTTCATATGATAACCTAAGAGTTAGGATGCTTAGAAACAGATGGGGGTGGACCAATTTGTCCACCCCCCTTTCCATAGAGGCCTTTTTAATGTACAGGTCTTGGATAAATGTTTTGCTCTTCCACAGTTAAATGGCTTGTGGTTTCCTGCCAGACCTCTTTCAAACGCCGGTAATGGTCGGCATTAATGGTGTTGTCACATTGCTGCTCATAGTCTTTAATTGCTTTTTCCACCGGAACCACCCTATAGTGGTATTTGCCGTTTTGGTAATACTTATGTACCCAGGTGGGCACATAATCCACCTCTAAAATTCTGGTTTTATTTTCTTCCAAATCCTTTTCCAGTTTGACATTAAGTATAATTCCGCTATCGCTATACTGCCAATCCTGGTTAGATATAAAATTACCTAAGGAGTAAATAACAAAGACCTCTTCTTCGCCATGGCGATTGACGGTTCTTTTTTCCATGGGCTGTATTACGTGGGGGTGATTGCCGAATATTAGGTCGGCACCCAGGTCAAAAATGTTGTCAATCAGTTCCCTTTGCCGGTTGTTGGGGTGACGTTGGTACTCCTCGCCAAAATGCAAACAAACCAGTATCACATCGACTTCTAATTCCTTTAAGGTGGCAAGGTCGGCTGCGATTAAATCCAAATCTATCATATCAATGGCGTATTCCTTGCCCTGGGGTATTGGAATACCGTTGGTAGACTCGGTGTAATTTAATATCCCTAAACTAATTCCCTGCACCTCCACCACCAAAGGCTGTCTTTCTTCCGGAGTGCGGTAGTTACCCACCGCATGCAGCCCCGCTTCTTCTAAATGATTAAGGGTGGTAACTAAACCTGCAAATCCCCTATCTAAGCTGTGATTGTTTGCGGTGGTTACCACATCAATGCCTACCTTTTTCATATCGTAAGCCAATTGTTCGGGGCAATTAAACAAGGGATAGCCGGAGTAACCGCCGTTATCCCTACCTGCAAGGCGCGTTTCTAGGTTAGCAATGGTTAAATCCGGTTCCTCCAAAAATTTACGGACGTCCCTTAACTGAGATGCAAAGTCATAATTGTCAATTTCATCATTCCATGCGGCGTTAATTACCGGCATGTGCATTAAAAAGTCTCCCACTGCCGCAATTTCAATTACCACCGGTTCCGGTTTAGGGGGTGGGGGAGGAGCATGGGGTGTTTGTGGCGCTTGCTCCTGGCTGCTGCAACCGGCTAAAAGAAGGTTGTGCAAAAGTAAAAGGCCAAGTATTAATACAATTCGAGCTCTCATTGATGTTTATTCCTTTCTTAACTGACTTGTGAAAAGGGCCTTACCCATTTATATATATTTCGATACTTTCCGCGGGTATCCTTCACCCTTGGATGTGTAAAAATCATGCGCACTGTTCGCTGATGAAACACAGCTGTGTACTAAAAAACCACACTTGCGCAAAAACACCAAGGCCGTCAGAAAGCAATTTCCAACCATGGGCTGTCATTGCTCACTAAAAACTCCTTCACTGCGGTTGAAAGTTTTTTATTTATTGAATATTTTAAATTGGCACAAGAGTTGCAATATAAATAAGGCATAGGGAAAGCGCTGCGCTTAAAAAAATAAATTTATTACTAAAAAGGAGGAGTTTATTCATGGGTGTTAGTGCGTATTTCATTCCCACTGTAAACTTGATGGGTCCAGGAGCTGTTAATGAAGTTGGTGAGCGTGTTAAAAGTCTTGGTGGCAGCAAAGCTTTAATTGTTACCGACGCCGGCCTGGCAAAGGCGGGTATGGCGGAAAGGGTAAAGGGAATCATTGAAGCTGCAGGGCTGCAGGCAGTGGTATTTGACGGTGCTGAACCCAACCCCACAGATCACAACGTGGATTCCGGCTTTAAAGTTTGGCAGGAGGAAAAATGCGATGCCATAGTATCCCTAGGTGGCGGATCCTCCCATGACTGTGCCAAGGGCGTGGGGCTTTTAGCTGCCAATGGCGGAAAAATACATGATTATGAGGGAGTGGATAAATCTACTAACCCGATGGTTCCCCTGGTGGCAGTGAATACCACTGCAGGTACCGCATCTGAAATGACCCGTTTCTGCATTATCACCGATACCAGCCGCAAGGTTAAGATGGCCATCGTGGACTGGAGAGTGACCCCTGCCATATCTATAAATGACCCGGAACTAATGGTGGGCAAACCGCCGGCTTTAACTGCGGCCACCGGCATGGATGCTTTAACCCACGCCATTGAAGCCTATGTATCAACTGCAGCCACTCCGCTGACTGACTCTGCAGCCTTAATGGCCATTAAATTGATTTCTAAATATCTGCCCATTGCCGTGGCAAACGGTACCAACATGGAAGCCCGGGAAAAGATGGCTTATGCTCAGTTCCTCGGCGGCATGGCCTTTAACAATGCCAGCTTAGGTTATGTGCACGCCATGGCGCACCAGCTGGGCGGATTTTATAACCTGCCCCACGGGGTATGTAACGCCATTTTGCTGCCCCACGTTGAACAGTTCAACTTGATTGCCTGTGCCGATAGATTCCGTGACATAGCCATTGCCATGGGCGAAAATGTAGAGGGTCTGTCTGTAAACGAAGCGGCTCAGGTTGCCATTGATTCCATTAAGAGACTGTCGGCATCCATTGGCATTCCATCGGGCCTGGCTGAATTAGGCGTAAAAGAAGAAGACTTAAAGATTATGGCTGAAAACGCCAAGAAAGATGCCTGTCAGTTAACCAACCCGCGTTTGGCTACTTTGGAAGAAGTAATTCAAATCTTTAAAAATGCCATGTAATACATTTAGGCCTTTCATGCTCCATATTATATAACCTCCAGCAAAAAGAGATGGGGAAAATATCCTCATCTCTTTTTGTAATGATGGTTTTTCCAAAAGGGTCTGGGGGGTAGGATGGAGAATCCTTTCATTGAACTGAACTAGACTGGCTTGGAGTTGGTTGAATATGCATAGTAAAAAATTGTTAGAAATTAGTAAGTTTGTTGCCCCGGAAATTATATTTGGCTATGGTGCGATATCCCAGGCCGGCGAGAGTGCCCTGCGGTTGGGGGCCAAAAAGATATTTGTGGTCAGTGATGAAGGGGTGATCCGGGCCGGATGGGTCGAGCGGGTGCTAGAGCATCTCAAACAGGTGGGTTTGGGTTATGAGGTCTGGTCTAATATTACCAGCAATCCCAAAGACTATGAGATAACAGAAGGAACGCAGCATTATTTGAATTCAGAATGTGACGCCATAATGGCCGTGGGTGGGGGAAGTGCCATAGATGCTGCCAAGGCCATTGCTGTAATTGCCAGTAACGGAGGCGTGCTAAAGGATTTTGAAGGTATAAATAAAATTACTAAGCCCCTCCCCCCCATGGTGGCGGTTGCCACCACTGCCGGCTCCGGTTCGGAAGTTTCCCAATTTGCAATTATTGTAGACAGTTATAGAAAAATAAAGATGACCATTATTTCAAAATCCCTCATACCGGACATTGCCATTATTGACCCTTATTTGCAGCATACCATGGATGCCAGATTAATTGCATCCACCGGTGTAGATTCCCTTTCCCATGCCATAGAGTCTTATGTTTCTTTGGCTGCCACGCCCCTAACCGACGTTCATGCCCTATATGCCATTCAACTGGTTTCTAATAACCTGCGGGAGTCAGTTGCCTGCAACGCAAATATGGAAGCTAAAAATGCCATGGCCATGGCCAGTTTGCAAGCAGGGTTAGCCTTTTCTAACGCGATTTTAGGAGCCACCCATGCCATGGCGCATCAGGTGGACGGATTGTTAGATGCCCACCATGGTGAAACAAACAGCATTTTAATGCCCCATGTGATGGAATATAATTTGATTGCCTGTGCACAGAGATACAGTAAGGTGGCTGAGGCGATGGGTGTTAACATAGACGGCATGTCAAAGTGGAAAGCCGCAGAGAAGTCCATTTCATGGGTTAAGAAACTGTTTAAAGATATCGGTGTACCCCAAAAATTATCAGAAATTGGCCTTAGTGAAGATGATGATGTATTGGTGGGGCTGGCCAAAAATGCAATGAATGATGCCTGTTTGGTAACCAATCCCCGGGACGCCGATATAGATGATTTGGCTAAACTTTTTAGGCAGGCATTGTAAGGGGTGAAGTTGGTGGAACAAAAAAGAAAACTTATTGAAGATTTAACCGGCGTCAACTCTTCAAAATTAAATTATTATTTGGAGTTAAAAAAGCGCAATGAAGAAGTAATTAAGCAAAACAATAGGTTAGAGATTGTTCACCAAATTGTAAAGGACATCAACATAGATATGTCCATTGAAGATATCATCCACCGGGCCTATGGCAAATTACCTTTGGTGCTGCCCTGTGATTTTTTAGGGCTGGCACTGATTGAAGGCAGCAACTTAAAAATGAAGGTAATGGTTCCCCTGAAGGAATGTATGAACAAAAAGTTGGCCAACGAGTCCTTGTTGTGGGAATGTATTCGGGAAAAGGAATACCGCCTCTATGATTTTACCGAGAACAAAAATATGTGTGCCAAGATATGTGGCGGGGACGATTTTAAGGAACAATGCATTGGGAGTTTAGTTACCGTGCCCTTGTTTGTGCGCGGCAAAGCCATTGGTATGTTGGCATTGGCTGCCCAGAAAAAGAATGTATATAATGAAAGTGAGTTGGGTTTTTGCCGGCATTTAGCTGACCAATTGGCAGTATGTATAGAAAATGCCAGACTATACGAGGAGGTAATGCGAAGTAAGCGGGAGTGGGAAGAAACCTTTGCTTCGGTTATTGACCCCCTTTACTTGATAGATTTAGATTTTAATGTTATCAGAAGCAACAATAGGGATAACCCCCTTGCCACCAATGCACAAACTGCACCGGGGGGACAAAAATGTTATAATTTAATTTGGGGTTATACTGAAAAGTGCAAATCATGTTTAATGGATCAGGTACTGGCAACCGGTAAACCGGCCAATCATCTGGTTCAAGTTAACGGCCTTGTACTTGATATGTATTATTACCCGGTATTTAACAGCAACAATGAGATATATGCAATTATTCACCACATTCAAGACAAAACAGAAAAGGTAAAGATGGAAGCACAGTTGATTCAATTGGCTAAGTTGGCCGCAATTGGGGAAATGGCTGCCGGGGTGGCCCATGAATTAAACAGTCCCATGACTGTGATTATTGGCACCGCCCAAATGTTACTCAGGGAGTTGGGCAACGATGAGCACCCCCGGACAGAATTTCTGCAGGATGTGGTTAACTGTGGCCTGCGCTGTAAACGTATTATCCAAAACCTCCTTACCTTTTCCCGCCAGGATCAACATCCGGTGGGTGCCACAGATCTTAATGAGCAGGTGAATAAAGTTTTAAGCCTTACCCAGTATCAAATTAACCGTAACAAGGTGACCATTAAGACCCACCTGGCAGATAACTTGCCGCCGGTTGAAGCCAACGCCCACCAACTGCAACAGGTATTAACAAACTTTTTTTTAAATGCCCGCGATGCCTTAGCCAATAAAGAAGGGGAAAAAATCATCACTGTTAGCACCGGTTTAAGTAAAAATGACCGGGGGGAAGAACAAATTTGGTTGGCTGTGGAGGACAATGGGGAAGGTATTGAAAGTGATCGACTTGAAAAGATATTTAATCCCTTTTACACCAGTAAGGAGGCCACCAAGGGAACAGGCTTGGGATTATCGGTGAGTTTGGGTATTGCCCAAGCCCATGGTGGTACCATTGAGGTGGAAAGTGTTCCCGGTGAGGGTAGTGTTTTTAGATTAGTGCTGCCTTTGGTGCAAGCCGCTTGCAAGGAGGGAGACGGTGAGTAATAAGCCTGGCATATTGGTAATAGACGATGAAATTGAAGTGGGGATATTCTTTAAACGCCTTTTGGAAAGCAAAGGTTATTTTGTAGGTGTGGCTGCCAATGGTGATGAGGCTAAAAGCCTGTGGGAAAGGTATAATTTTCAGGTGGCAATGGTGGATTTAAAATTACCCGATATAGATGGTTTGACATTGCTGCAAAGAATTAAAGAAGTACAGCCCGCCTGTGAAGTAATTATAATGACCGGCTATGCCACCACCCGTACGGCGGTAAAGGCAATTCAGCTGGGTGCCTTTGATTATGTGGAAAAGCCCTTTGAAGAAATAGCAGAGATAGAAGACCTTGTGCAAAAGGCAATGGATTACGGCAGTGCCGATAAAACGGCGGGCTCCAGGCCTCGCTGGGCCCATGTGGCTGACAGGGTGGGTCTTTACTACGGTCAATCTGAGGAGATGCACAGATTATTAACAATTGCCGAAAGAATAGCCCCCAAGGACATAAATGTGCTTATTCAGGGGGAAACGGGCACCGGGAAAGAGGTACTGGCCAGGTTTGTGCATGCAGCCAGTGCTAGGGCTGATCAGGAGTTTGTGGCCGTTAACTGTGGGGCGGTGCCGGAAAGCCTGTTAGAAAGCCACCTCTTTGGTCATGAAAAGGGAGCTTTTACCGGGGCCACCACGACCCATAGGGGAATATTTGAAATTGCCAATAACGGAACCCTTTTTTTAGATGAAATAGGGGAGGCCTCTCCGTCTATTCAAGTTAAATTGCTCAGAGTATTGGAAACAGGGGAGTTTCGCCGGGTGGGTGGGGAAAAGCCCATTAGAACTAACGTTAGACTGATATCTGCCACTAACGTGGATCTTGAACAGGCGGTAAAAGAAAAGAAATTTAGAGAGGACTTATTTTACCGCTTAGATGTCATTAGATTAATTTTGCCTCCCTTGAGACAGCGCAGTGCTGACATACCCGGATTAGTACATCACTTCTTTGAACGCTTAGGCTTAAAAGAAGAAAAACCTTATATTTCCCCTGAGGTGATGGAACGCCTTTGTAATTATACCTGGCCGGGAAATCTGCGGGAACTGTTAAACACAGTTAACCAGGTCGAGGCCTTGCGTGATGGGGAAATGATTACATTAAGCCATTTGCCTGAAAAAATTTTACAGGCCGGTAAAGGGGTAACAAACCCTGGGCAGGATAGTCGGCAGGACAGCCATTCAACAATATATAAGGCTAATGCCATTAACTACGAAACCATGGCCCAGGCCTGCCAATTGCTGGAAAACCATAATATACTGTCAAACCAGGAGCTGTTAAATATCTACCGCAAGCTATTGAAATTAAAGAAAGACATGGGTAAATCCCTGGCCGAACGTGGGGTGGCCACAGATGCCCCCACGTCACTGCGGGATATGGAAGCAAAAGCCATAGAAGAAGCACTGGCTTACTATGGCGGCAACGTCACCGCTGCCTCCAAGGCCTTGGGCGTGGGCCGCAACACCCTGTACCGCAAGGCAAAGGAGTACAACATCCAGATGAAAAATTAGTAATGACGCAACTGTGCTCTCCGGGTGGACCTATATTAAAGTCCACCGGATAGCCTAACGAACTGCCTTAAGATGCCATTATTTTCTGTTATCCTTACTGTAAAAACCCAGATGTACCCGGTAAATGCTAGGTAAGCCGGGCGGCACCAATGCCACTCTGTCTCCGGGCTTTATGGGGTGATTTAAGTTGTGAGAAATACCGTTTATAAATACTGCTTCAATTTTTTCGTGGGGAATGTTCAGCCGGTCAGCCAATGCCAGGGCGGTAGTTCCTTCATCGGGTATTTCCATGTTTGTAGGTATACTTAAACCCCGCTCATTAAATAAACTTTGCAATGATGCAAAAGCCCTTAGTTCTATAAAAGCCATTTATAAACCCCCTTCTGATGTAATAACGGTAACCTATAATAATAAATTCTATACTGCAAGATATATACCTGCCCCATAAACTAAAAATTCAGTAAATATCATTTAATATTGCTGGGACTGTTCAATTAATGTACAATTGTTAACATATACATGGCTGGTTGTATTAAAATAGAGCAGATTCATTTATGAGTGAGCCCTTTAGTGTGGCATGAAACTTGCAATGAATAATATATAACATTCTAAATATTCCGGCGAGGGGTGATCTTTGTTCCAATTTGCAAAATATTAAGGGCTACAAAAAGGGAATACTGATTTTTTAGAGAATTATAAACATTACAATTTAAAATTTTATTAAAAAAAGGAGGGGTATACATTGAAAATCGTTAGGCTAAACATGACTACAAAGCAGGCTAGTTTTGAAGAAGTGCCGGAAAAATACCTTGCCCTGGGTGGACGTGCACTGACATCCCAAATTGTTGCGGACGAGGTGCCGGCTGAATGTCATCCCCTAGGACCTAACAACAAGCTGGTTATTGCTCCGGGACTCTTATCCGGTACCAGCGCCCCATCATCGGGACGCTTGTCCGTTGGCGGTAAAAGTCCGTTAACCGGCGGTATTAAAGAGGCAAACGCCGGTGGTGTGTGTTCTCAAAAGCTGGCTAACATCGGCATTAAAGCCATAGTTGTTGAAGGTAAGGCTGATGCAGGAACATATATTATGCATTTAACCGCCGACAAAGCTGAGTTAATTGCTGCAGATGAGTTAGCCGGTAAAGGTACTTACGAATTAACTAAGATTCTTAAGGAACGCTTTAACCCCAAGGTGGGCGTAATTTGTATCGGTCCTGCCGGTGAAATGCAAATGCTAAGCGCCGGTGTAACCAACAACGACCTGGAAGGCAACTCCAGCCGTTATGCAGGCCGCGGTGGTTTGGGCGCTGTAATGGGTTCTAAAGGTCTTAAGGCAATCGTAATTGAAGCAGACAAAACCTTTGATGCACCCGTTCAAGATAAAGAGCGTTTTAGAGCCGCAGCTAAGAAGTTTGCTGACATCCTCTTAAAGCACCCTGTGTGCGGCGAAGGGCTACCCACCTTTGGCACTAACGTTTTAATGAACGTTATTAATGAAGCCGGTACCCTGCCCACCAGAAACTTCCGTTTTGGCCGCTTCGACAAGGCTGCTGATGTAAGCGGTGAGAAGTTGGCTGAAGTGGCCGTTGCCAGGGGCGGTAAACAAACCCACTCTTGTCACCCGGGTTGTGTAATGCGCTGTTCAAACGTCTATCCGCTACCGGACGGTATCGAGTGCTCGCCTGTGGAGTATGAAACTGCATGGGCATTTGGCCCCAACTTAGAAATCAATGACCTGGATGTAGTTGCTAGGCTAAACTATATTTGTAACGATGTGGGCTTAGATACCATTGAAGTTGGCTGTACACTTGGCGTTTTGATGGAAGCAGGTGTAATACCTTTTGGAGACGGTCAGGCTGCCATTAAATTATTAGAAGAAGTTTACCAGGGTACCCCGTTGGGACGCGTGCTGGGTGCCGGTACTGCAGTGGCCGGTAAGGTATATGGTGTTACCCGGGTGCCTACAGTTAAAGACCAAGGTATTCCGGCCTATGATCCCCGTTCCTGCAGGGGTAACGGTGTTACCTATGCCACCACTCCCCAAGGTGCAGACCACACTGCCGGTTATGCTGTAACTGCTAACATTCTTAAAGTGGGTGGATTTGTGGAACCCACCAAAGATGATGGGCAAGTTGAATTATCCCGCAACCTGCAGGTTGCTACCGCCGCTGTTGATTCAACGGGACTATGCCTGTTCGTAGCCTTTGCATTGTTGGATAACCCCGAAGGCCTGCCCACCGTTGTAGAAATGCTCAACGCCCAGTATGGTACCGAGCTAACAGTGAACGACGTAACTGCACTGGGACAGCAGGTGCTCACCGTTGAGCGTGAATTTAACATCAAGGCCGGTTTTGGTAAAGCCCATGACCGTCTGCCTGAATTTTTCTATGAAGAAGAACTGGCTCCTCATAACACCAAATTTGACCTAAGAGAAGAACTGGATGAAGTTTTTAAGTTTTAATGACGGTTAACTTAAAGAATTGCGGGCTATTCGTATATGGTGTACAATTATCACATGCTGTTAAATGGGGTGAGAAGGTTGCATGTGGAGGTAAGGTTATATAGCGGCTTAGAAAAATTTGTGCAGCACGCCCAGTACGGTAAACCCATTCAATTAGAATTATCTGCCGGTACCACCGCAGAAAAATTAATTGAGCAGTTGGGTATACCTAAGGAGCATGTTTTCTCTATCTTGGTAAATGGCAACCACCGCAAAGGTGAGGATTTACTTGAAGATGGTGACCGAATAGCTCTGTTCCCACCGGTGGGTGGGGGTTAGGATAATAATTTGTAGGCAGGTGATACCTGCCTGCAATTATAGGGCGTTATGCCCAATTGAACATAAGGGGAGGTATAAGCACCTATTATGAAGAATACAAACTTATTTGGGGGACAGTCTTGGCTGTTCCGGTATCACGGAACGGTGAATACTGTCCCCCACAATATTAAATAGGCACACCCATTAATTAATCATGCTCCACAAGAAATTTTCTATACTGGAAAAGAAGGTGAAAATATGCAGGACGGTTACAAGCGAGATATTAACTACTTACGAATTTCAGTAACGGACCGCTGCAACTTGCGCTGTTTATACTGCATGCCCCCTGAGGGGGTAGAAATGGTAGATCACCAGGAAATATTAAGCCTGGAGGAAATCTACCGGGTGGTGGAAGCAGGTACTCTGGTGGGCATACGCAAGATACGCCTAACGGGAGGGGAGCCGCTTGTCCGTCTGGGATTGGTGGGGTTAATTGACAGGATTAGCAAACTGCCTCAAATAGATGACATAGCCATTACAACCAATGGTTTGCTGCTCAAGGAGATGGGGAAAGACCTTAAAAAAGCGGGGTTAAGGCGTGTTAACATTAGTCTGGACACCATGCGCCCCATGCTTTATCGCAAAATTACCCGTATCGGCCGTTTAGAAAAGGCAATGGAGGGTATTGAGACAGCCTTAACTTTGGGGTTAAACCCTGTGAAGATAAATACTGTGGTCATTCGGGGGGTGAACTCCGATGAGGTGGTGGATTTTGCCCGCTGGACCAAGGAAGCTCCGGTGCATGTGCGTTTTATTGAGCTGATGCCCATTGGCACATCCAGCCCTTGGGCAGCGGAAAATTTTGTACCGGCAGAAGAAATACAGCGGGTTATCACAGACAAGCTGGGGCTTCTGCAAGAGGAAAAGAATTTGGCAGGCAGCGGTCCGGCCAAATACTATAGATTGGCCGGGGCCCCTGGCACCATAGGGTTTATTACTGCCATGAGCGACCACTTTTGTGCCAAGTGTAACCGTTTGCGCCTGACTGCCAATGGATACTTGCGCCCCTGTTTGTTTAGTAATGGGGAAGTGGAAATAAAAACTGCCCTGCGCAGCGGTATTGGTACTGAGGAGTTGGCTAAAATAATAGCCAGTACGGTTATGTTAAAACCCGATCGCCACCACATGGATTATGGGTGGAATGACGCCAGGGTAATGTCTCAAATTGGAGGTTAATAAATGGCAGAGTTGACGCATTTTGATTTGCGGGGCAATGCGCGCATGGTGGAAGTTGGTTTAAAAAAGGATACCATGCGCGAAGCGGTGGCCCGGGGGGAAGTGGTAATGAAGCCTGAAACACTGGCCAAGGTAGAAAGGGGCAGCATGACTAAAGGTGATGTGCTGGGGGTGGCCCGGGTGGCCGCAATAATGGGTGCTAAAGAAACACCCCGGCTAATACCCATGGCTCACCCCATTTTGATTACCGGTGTTGATGTCAACTTTCGCATTGTGCAACCGAACCGGGTAGAGATAGAAGCCAGTGTACGTACCACCGGTAAAACCGGGGTAGAAATGGAAGCACTTTGTGCCGTTAATGTGGCCGCCCTAACCATATATGATATGTGCAAAGCGGTGGACAAGGAAATGGTGATACAGAATATTAGGCTAATTAAAAAATCCGGTGGTAAAAGCGGTGAATTTGTACGGGAAGGTGAACAAACATGGGAGTAATAGTTGCTGTAAACATTAGTGCCGAAAAGGGTGTTCAAAAAAAGAATGTTGGTAGCGGCACCTTGGTGCCTGAGTTTGGGTTAGAGGGAGATGCCCACGGGGGTAAATGGCACCGCCAGGTAAGTATGCTGGCCATGGAAAGTATAGAAAAAATGCGCCAGAAGGGCTTAGATGTTAACCCGGGCGATTTTGCTGAAAACATAACCACTGAAGGCATTGAGCTGATGACTCTTCCCATTGGTACTAAGTTAAAGGTAGGACCGGAAGCCTTGGGTGAAGTGACTCAAATCGGCAAGGAGTGCCACCATGGCTGTGCCATTCGTCAGAAGGCCGGTGATTGCGTAATGCCCCGGGAAGGTATCTTCATTAAGGTAATTCGCGGGGGTGCAATAAAAGTGGGAGACAAGGTAAAAGTCATTACGGAAGGGGATAAATAGCAGTGGTAAATGTACCGGTGATTTCACTGGTAGGCTGGTCAAATACCGGTAAAACTACCTTTTTAGAAAAACTAATAGCTGAACTAAAGAGCCGCGGCTACCGGGTGGGAACAATAAAACACTGGCACGGAGATGTGGAAATAGATCAACCGGGCAAGGATACTTACCGCCACGCCAAGGCAGGGGCCGATGGAGTGGTAATTGCCGGTAGCAATAAAGTGGGTTTGATAAGACAAACCACAGAGGTATGGTCGCTACAGAAATTGGTACAATTACTGGGTGATATGGATATTATAATTACCGAAGGTTTTAAAAAAGAGGATACACCGAAAATCGAAATGTACCGCCACGGAGTAACCACCGGCCCTGTGGTTCCATCTGAGAAGGTGGTGGCGGTGGTTAGCGACATCAAAATGGATAGGGACGTGCCGGTATTTGACTGGAACGACAGCCAAGGGGTGGCCGATTTTATAGAGCACAGGTTTATGAGGTGATACCATGTCAGCCTTAAATGAACAACAATTGGCCCGCTACCGGCGGAACATTTTGCTTGCCAGTGTCGGTGAAGAAGGACAGCAAAAACTTTTAAAGTCAAAGGTGCTGGTTGTAGGGGCCGGGGGTTTGGGGTCACCTGTATCCTATTACCTGGCTGCCGCCGGAATAGGTACCCTTGGTATTTTAGATGATGATGTAGTTGACCTTTCTAACCTGCAGCGGCAAATACTGCATACCAGTGCCGATGTGGGCAGACCTAAGGTGTTGTCTGCGGCTGATAAACTAAGGGCCTTAAATCCCGATATAAATGTAATTACCTACCAGCAAAAACTAAATGAGGAAAGTGCAGAAGAAATTATTGCTGACTATCAGCTGGTGGTGGATGCCACCGATAACTTTGGCACCAGGCAAATTATGAACAGAGTTTGTGTAAAGCTGGGCAAACCCTTTATTTATGGCGGTGTGCTGGCCATGCAAGGACAGGCCATGACCGTCATACCCGGTGAAGGGCCTTGTTTTACTTGTATATTTAGGAATGAACCACCTGCTAATGCACCTACCACCTCTACCGTTGGGGTATTGGGCGCTGTTGCCGGCTTAATAGGCACAATAGAAGCCACCGAGGCAATAAAACTGTTGCTAAAGATCGGTACCCCTTTGGTGGGCCGGATGTTTACGGTGGATTTAATTGGCATGAACAGTGATCAAGTGGAAGTACGCAGGGACCTCAACTGCCCAGTTTGCGGTTCAAAGTGATATAAGTTTAACCTTGTATTAAACCCCCTAAGGACCAGGTCCCTAGGGGGTTTGTTAATTGTTTCACTTAACCCGCCGCTAGTTATTGATTATTATTGTATACACTAGTTAGTTTAATAAAGGATTAATTCCCATTATTGGCCATATTACCACCGTAAACAAGACCAGTACCGCTAAATATATTAATGTAAATGGAATACCGGTCATAAAGAACTTCATAGTGGTAAACTGTCTAGATTGGTATGCGATGGCGTTAGGTGCCGCACCAATCAACAGCAAGAAGGGTAAACCGGCCGCTGACAGTGAAACCCAAAGGATCATATGTGGGTTAAGTCCCAGGTATCCGGCTATTACCAATGCTACCGGCAATGTAATGGCAATGGCGGCCACGTTCATAATAAAGTTAGTCAAAACTATTACTAAAAACCCAATGGCCAGTATGAAAACAATCCACGGCGCGCCATCAAACATAGCTAACCATTTTATAGCCATCCATTCGGCCGCGCCTGTTTCCCACAGGGCAATACCCATGCTCATGGCACCGGCGAACAACAAGACAATGTTCCAAGGAACCTCCTTTTCTAAATCCTCAACGGTAAAGAGTCCGGTTAGGAACATCAAGATAGTTGCAATTAAAATAGGTACGGCACGGTTTAATTCAGCCAGCGCCGGAATAAAGTTTTGTAAGGCCAAAACTGTAATTACTGAAAGAGCCAGGAACATAACAAAATACTCTTTTGCAGTTAGGGGACCCAGCTTGGAATAAGTTTCAGCTGCTTTTTCTTTTAAACCTTCAATTTCGTTTTTTTCTGGCTTAAAGATTACAAAAGCCATCAGTAACCAAATGATGAACACCATAGCCCAACCAAAGGGCGCCATAGCATAAGAATACTCTAGGAATGTAACTTCGTTGCCTGTAAACTCGCCGAAAAAACTCACAGCCACCGGACCGCGGGCAGCACCCAGCATGGTGGCCAAACTACCGGCACCGGCGGTATAGGCCATACCGATGAACAGTGCCTGACCAAACTTACTGGGCTCGGTTACATCATCCTGGTACATTTTCAGGATAATCACCAATACGGGGAACATGGTGGCGGCTACAGCGGTGTGGGCCATAAAGTGTGTTAGACCTGCAGTAATAACAAAGGTGCCCAATAATATTTTTTTGGGATTCTGTCCCACCACCGTAAGCATCTTAAAGGCGATGCGGTTAGTAAGGCCCGACTTGGTAAAAGCAAGACCCAACATTAATGAACCTAGAATAAATAACACAGATGAATCTGCAAAAGCGGCAAAGGCTTCTTGGGCAGGCCGAATGAAAAATGCAGCCTGGGTTACCCCGATCATGATACTGGTTACACCGATAGGTATAACCTCGAATACCCACCAGATACCGGCCAAGAGGAACAAACCTATAGCCATTTGAGCCTCTCTAGACAGCTCAAAGATATTACCCTGTGGGTCTACTGCCGGATCAAAGGGAGGGGCAAAATAGAAGAATGCAAATGCTCCCAGTCCTAGACAGATGAAGATGGTTCTTTTCCAATCTACAGACATTTGTTCTGTAGCTTTATCTTTGCCAACTGCTTGATTTATTGTACTGACCTCCTTTACTAAGCTTTTTATTTATTTATATTTGGATAAACAAATCAATCCTAAAAACCCAGAATATTACAATTTTCTACATAGTTAGTTACATTATACATTTATAATACAGCTATGACAATAGTTTTGTCATTATGAAACATACTTTGTAGCATTACTAAATGAACATAACTTTATTCCCATTTGTAGTAGAATACTTAATATTTTACATTTATATATCATTATATAGATGTTATAATTAAAGAGCTTAAATAACTTTTAATTACTCGCTTAGCCTCATTATATTGATATGATACGAGATTATTTCCTATTTAAAATTATTGTCATTGCATAGGTAATAGTGTAATATATTGTCGTAGGGTTCGCTGTAATTTGAAAGTACAAAATTTAATATTAGAAAATTTCTATTTTTTTGAAAGGAGTGGTTAAGCAAGGGGATAATATATTTTATCTAATCTGTATATCTATAAGCCCCGGCTTATTGTATGTTTTGTTTAAGAGTTTATAAACAACCGTGATAATGTTCATATCTGGGTTTTTGTTGTCCTGGCAGGCGGAACTAGCATCACAGTGATAGGTCTTGGTTATCGTACTTGCCAACTAGTTGCATTAATTTTTATGAAGGGATTTGATTAAAATGAGTTATGCTGGCAACAGCCTTATTGCTAAAATGAGGCTGTACTCTGTTCCCCTGATCCTTGGGGTTATAGTGGCTGTTATTTGGGCAAACATAAACTATGACAGCTATTATAATTTTATAAATTTTAATGTTGTTGGTACAATGGATGTCAATTTTTTAGTAAATGACATTTTTATGGTATTTTTCTTTGCAATCGCAGCCGTTGAGATAACAGTGGCCTTGTCGAAGGGTGGTAGTCTTAATCCGATACGAAAAGCGGTAAACCCATTGTTTTCGTGTTTTGGCGGTATACTTGGCCCTGTCTTAGTGTTTTTTATTTTGAATGCACTTATAGGCGCACCGGAGTATGCTAGGGGTTGGGCAATTCCAACGGCCACAGACATTGCTTTAGCCTGGTTGCTGGCACGTGTTATCTTTGGGGTAGGGCATCCGGCCATAGCCTTCCTGCTGCTGTTGGCAGTTGTGGACGACGGTATCGGTCTCGGAATCATTGCTGTTTTCTATCCCAATCCCGATATGCCCACTCAACCTATCTGGCTGCTGGGTGTGCTGGCCGGCATAGCAATTAGCTTTGCCATGAGGAAAATGAATGTCAAGTCTTTCTGGCCTTATGTGATTGTGGGCGGACTGCTCAGTTGGTTCGGATTATATAATGCCGGATTAAACCCCGCCTTGGCCCTGGTTGCCATTATTCCGTTCTTGCCCAATGACCGGCCAGTGGTAGAGGGACAAGGTCTTGCACCTATGAGAACTACCCTTGGTGACTTTGAGCATAAATTCAGCCCCTATATAGATTTTGGTCTATTTTTCTTTGGACTGGCCAATGCAGGTGTTCAGTTTGCTTCCATGAGTAATATTACTCTAATCATATTGCTTTCGCTTATTATTGGTAAAACCGTTGGTATTTATACTGCGGGGCGCATTGCCGAAATGGCTGGCTTCCCGCTGCCTGACGGCATGAGCAGAAAACATCTTGCCGCCGCCGGCCTTGTGGCTGCCCTTGGATTAACAGTGGCATTGTTTGTTGCCGGAGTGGCCTTCGTAGATCCGGAAATACAAGGTGCTGCGAAGATGGGAGCCCTGTTCAGCGTGGTTGTATTCATCATAGCACCGGTGTGGGCCAAACTCTTAGGAGTAAAGAAAGGGGAGCTTGCTGCCGAGGATAAAGCACCACAGGCAGGATAGCATATAATCATATATAATAGGGTAAAATTATAACCCGTGGGCAGACTATGCCCACGGGTTTTCAATTTATTCCATTGTGGCTTTCGTCTTAAGGAAGTTCCACTTTTTTTGTGGTATTTGCTATAATTATGTGGTGGGCTTAGTTATTTATGCTAAGATTATACCAGCCATAGTCATTGTTTAGGATAAAAATGGAAGTCGCTGGATAAACTTATCTTATCCGTTTTTCACAAATATACGGTGGGGGAGATTGTTTATGGTGCCTTTGGATGAGTTAAAGCTGCGAGCCAAAAGGGCTGTTGAAAGGCTGACCGATTGTACAATTTGTGCTCAACACTGCCATGTTAACCGATTAAAGGGCGAGCTTGGTGTATGCCGGGCTGGTCGTGAGGCGGTTGTGGCCAGTTATGGCAGGCATTTGGGAGAAGAGGATGTGCTGGTGGGGCAAAACGGCTCAGGAACAATCTTTTTTTCCCATTGCAATCTCAAATGCCAGTTTTGTCAAAACTGTGAAATCAGCCAAAAGGGAGAAGGCCGGGAAGTGGATGCGGAAGAGTTGGGCCAAATTATGCTGGAACTGCAGCATATGGAATGCCATAACATAAATTTAGTTTCTCCCAGTCATTTTGTGCCCCAAATTCTTGAAGCTTTAGTAATAGCAGTGGATAAGGGGCTGAGGCTGCCCATTGTTTATAATACCGGTGGGTATGATGACTTAGACACCCTAAAATTGCTGGATGGGATTGTAGATATTTACATGCCCGATATTAAATTTGGCGATGACAAAATGGGCCAAAAATATGCAGGGGCCCCCCGGTACTTTTCAGTGGCAACCAAGGCGGTAAAGGAAATGCACCGCCAGGTTGGAGATTTGCAGGTGAACAATCGTAATATCGCCATTGGCGGGTTGTTAATTAGGCATCTGGTAATGCCGGAAGATATTGCAGGCACTGAGCAAGTGGTGCAATTTATTGCCAACGAGATATCTCCCAATTCGTATTTACACATTATGGATCAATATTACCCTGCCCACAATGCAGCTAAATTTCCGCCAATAAACAGACCTATTACCAAACGGGAACTGCGCTGGGCAATGCAAAAGGCCAAAGAAGTCGGTTTGTATAGGGCCTTTTGTTAATAATGCTTACATATTCTTACTAAGGATGGAGAAAAATGTATCGCAATCTAGAAGAATGTATTGTTGATTTGGAAAAAGCCGGCCAATTGGTTAGGGTACATGAAGAAACAGATCCCTATCTTGAGATGGCGGCCATTCACAGGAGGGTTAACGCAGCAGGGGGACCTGCGCTGTTATTTGAAAATGTAAAGGGCTCTAAATATAGAGCTGTATCTAATTTATTTGGTAATTTAGAGAGAAGTAAATATATTTTTAGGAAGACCTTGGCAGACGTTAAAAAAGTAATTGCCCTGCGCAATAATCCCATGGGCATATTAAAAAATCCCTTGGGGCTTTTCAGTACAGCATTGGCGGCTTCAAAGGCACTGCCTATGAAAAGGGCAAGAATAACCGGGTTCAAAGAAATACAGATTTCAGACCTGCCACTTATTCACCACTGGCCCGATGACGGCGGTGCATTTATTACTTTACCTCAGGTATATACAGAAGACCCGGCGAAACCCGGCATTATGAACAGTAATTTAGGAATGTACCGGGCTCAACTTAACGGTAACGATTATATATTGAATAAAGAAATTGGTCTACACTATCAAATACACCGGGGTATTGGCGTACATCATGAAAAAGCAAAAAAGATGGGTGCCCCCTTAAAGGTGAGCATATTCATTGGTGGCCCCCCTGCCCATACCTTGGCAGCGGTTATGCCATTACCTGAAGGACTAAGTGAAATGATATTTGCCGGTTTGCTTTCAGGACGCCGCTTTCGTTATTGCTATGTAGACGGCTATTGCATTTCCTTAGATGCCGATTTTGTTATAACAGGTGAAATCTATCCTAACGAAACTAAACCTGAGGGGCCCTTTGGTGACCACCTGGGGTATTACAGTTTAGTACATGATTTTCCTGTTATGAAGGTGCACAAGGTATTTGCCAAAGATGATGCCATTTGGCCGTTTACAGTTGTCGGCAGACCACCCCAAGAAGATACAGCCTTTGGCGACCTTATCCATGACTTAACCGGTGATGCCGTAAAACAAGAGATTCCCGGTGTGAAAGAAGTTCATGCGGTTGATGCAGCAGGGGTTCACCCGCTTCTGTTTGCCATCGGCAGCGAACGTTACACACCCTTTCAAAAGGTTAAACAGCCGGCTGAACTCCTTACCATTGCAAATCGAATTCTAGGCACAGGGCAGTTAAGCCTCGCTAAGTATTTGTTTATTACCGCTGAGGAGAATAAACCGCTAGATACCCGTCGGGAGGTAGAATTCTTAACATACATCCTAGAGCGAATTGACCTAAAACGTGACATTCATTTTCAAACCAACACAACCATTGATACCCTTGATTATACAGGGACAGGATTAAATACAGGCAGCAAGGTGATAATTGCCTCCTGCGGCGACCAAAAAAGGGAGCTGTGCAAAGGGATCCCTGAACAATTACAAGGTTTACGGAATTTTAAAAATCCGTGCTTGGTAATGCCCGGGGTGGTGGCCATTGAAGGGCCGGAGTTTGTAAATTACCAACAGGCCCACGATCAATTAGAAGAACTATCCTTGGCCATTGGCAGCAGAGGGGAAATGCCAACTTGTCCGATGATTATCCTTTGTGATGACAGCTCGTTTATAAGCCACTCCCTGGAAAACTTTTTATGGGCCACCTTTACCAGAAGCAATCCTTCTCACGATATTTATGGTGTCAACAGTTATTATGAAAATAAACACTGGGCCTGTGACAATATGATTATCGATGCCCGCACAAAACCACATCATGCTCCCCCGCTGGTTGCAGATCCGACAGTTGAAAAAAACATCGAACGTTTTTTTGCAAAGGGGGCCAGTCTAAGCAAGGTAAAGTTAGATTGATATGCAAGGCCGGTTTCCAGGCAATTTTAATAACCAATGAATCTTGCCCTATGGGGCGCGCCTATCCTATCGCGTCCCATAGGGGTTTTAATTATTAACCACTTTCCCTTACACCTGTTTTCCTGCCTGCCAACATCACAGGTACATATGTCACCAACAAGACCGAATATGCCAGGAGCAAACTTCTGAGATCCCATATATCCACCCAAAGACCGCCCAATAAGGGGCCTATTAGGTAACCCAGTGAAAATGCGGTGTTGTATATGCCAAAGGCCATGCCGTAACTGGCATTTTGTTTACCCTTCATCACAGCATCCGCCAACAGCGGCCCGCTGGGAGCAAAGATCATGCCATAGGTTATCCCCACCGCAGCCATCACCGGCATAGTATGCAAAATTGAAGGTGCTGCGGTTATTAACGGCATGGCAATTGCGGTGGCCATCAAGCCGGCAATAATTGGCGGAATGCGGCCAATGCGGTCAGAAAGCCAGCCGAAACTAGGTTGTGCCACTATGCTGGTGGCCGAAATTGCCCCAAACAATAGACCAATGGTTCCCGGGGTGGCGCCAAATTTTTCATTAAAGTAACCGGGTAACAACGGATCAATAAAACCAAAGCCAATGGAAGCCACAAATATTAAACCTGCACCTGTTAAAATTGCTCTATTGCTGAATACTTCTTGCAAGGTCAAACCGGTACGTTCTGTTTCTCGTTGTTCCGGTTCCTTTATCACCACCACCACAAGCATTAAAATAACCAATGACATTAAGGCCGAAACCAAAAAGGGCAGGGCATAGCCTCCCCAATCATATAAAAAACCACCGGCCACCGGTCCGATGAAAAACCCAAAGTTCATCCCTGCCATGGTTAATCCCAATTTTTCACCACGTTTTTCCGGCGGGTAAAGATCTGCTATCAATGCCGGCCCAATTGTCCAGGTTGCCGCCGCAGCTGCACCCTGTAGTAAACGGGTTAACAGCAAAGCAAGGTAGGTGGTGGAATAGGCAAAGGCAACAGTGGAAAATGACAAAGCAATCATACCTACAACCATAATGCCCTTACGCCCGTATTTATCGGACAGTATTCCTAACGGAATGGCCACCAGGAGTAGCATTGCTGAATAAATGGAAAAGATAATGCCCAGTTCAAAGGATGAAGCACCCATTTCTTCGACATATATGGGCAACACCGGTACAATGATTCCATAAATAAAAGTATCCATAAAAATAGTTAAGGCCACCACAATTAAGGTCTTGGTACGATAATCCATTACTGCCTCCGAACACAAAATAATATAAACTATTATAAGGTAACACTTAAATCGCTCTCTTGCAATATTTGCCACCGACAATCTAAAAAGTGCTATTATATTAATACAAATTAAGTAAGGTGGTGTCCTTTTGAATAAGGAAGTTTATATAGAAATTACAGGACTTACGCACCAAGGGGAAGGGATAGGAAGACTGCCGAACGGGCAGGCAGTTTTTGTGCCCGGTACAGTACCGGGTGAAAAGGTGCTTGTCAAGGTTAATCGGAGCAAAAAGAAATTTGCCAGGGCCAGCCTGGTGCAGGTTGTTGAGTCAGCAGCACAGCGTTGCCGGCCCAAGTGCAGTGGTGTGCACCATGGCTGCGGCGGGTGTGTCCTACAGCATATCGACTACCAGGCTCAACTGCACCATAAAACCCAACTGGTAACAGACAGCTTAACCCGCATTGGTAAGCTGGAGGGGGTAAAGGTACATCCCACCATAGGCATGAAACACCCCTGGCACTACCGCAACAAAGTTCATTTTCAAGTGCAGCAGGTGGATGATAAATTGGCCATAGGATATTATGAGCAGGGCAGCCATAATTTTTTACCCTTATCTTCAAATAATTGTCTGCTCTTGGACGAGAACTTGAATGATATCGCAGGCACCCTTGAGCAATTGCTAAATAAATATAACCTATCGGCCTATCACTGGTGGAAAAAACAGGGTTTAGTGCGACATCTGGTGTTGCGTAGGGCAATATACACAGGCGAAATCATGGTGGTGGTTGTCACCACCGGTGATCGCTGGGACAGCCAGGGGCAATTTGCTGAGGAATTAAGGTCCAAGCATACCAATGTAGTTTCAGTGGTGCGCACTATAAATAACTCAAGCAATAGGCTGGCAATGGGTGAAGAAAACATAGTCATGGCAGGCAAAAAAACAATCACCGAACGGTTAGGCCCGTTGGAATTCGATATATCCGCCAACTCGTTTTTTCAGGTAAACCCCCAACAGACAATGGTGTTATACCAAGAGGTATTAAAATATGCGGCCTTAACCGGACAAGAAAAGCTGCTGGATGCTTACTGCGGCATCGGCACCATAGCATTATACTTGGCCGGCAGTGCAAAAGAGGTTACAGGCATAGAAGTGGTGCCCCAAGCGGTGGCTAATGCCAGGCAAAATGCCCGGCGTAACGGAATAAATAACGTAGAATTCTTCCAAGGAGAGGTGGAAAGATTACTGCCCTTGATGAGCAGCGAAGGCTATCGTCCGGAAGTGGTGGTGCTGGACCCACCCCGCAAAGGTTGTGATAAACAAGCATTAGAAGCAGTGATACAAATGGCACCGGCCAAAATAATATACGTATCCTGTGACCCGGGCACACTGGCCAGAGACCTGGCTTACCTGGTGGAAGAGGGTAGTTATAGGGTAATAGAAGTACAGCCGGTGGACATGTTTCCCCAAACGAGGCATGTTGAGACCATTTGCTTGATGTCTAGAAAATAAAGTCCGGAAAGCCTTGAAGATACTAGGTTTTATAAAATGAAAGTAAATCTGTCTACTCGACCTAAGCCCTCGATATGTGTATGTGGGAACATATCGAGGGTGTTTTTTTGGGCAAAAATTGAGCTAGAATATGGGTAGGGTTGAGTGGACAGGTTAGATATATCTATAGGGTTGAGGAGACAGGATAGATGTAAATAATTCAATTGATTATAGACTTTGCTATATAGACAATGCTATAATATTAATATAGGAGCGTGATAAAATGATAATTTCTGAAACGATTAAGGCTATAAGAAATGAGCTCAAGATGACTCAAACAGATTTTGCTGAAGCAGTGCATGTTAGCTTTTCAACAGTTAATAGATGGGAAAATAATAAAGTTGTACCTAATAGAATGGCGCGTGCTCTAATTATAGATTTTTGTGAAAAGAATGGTGTAAGTGAATTACTTATAAAAGCGTTAAAAGAATATAAATAGATGGATGGTGACAACATGGAAAAATCAATTTTAGAGAGGTTTGGTTTTAAATATAATAAAAGGAGCGTCCATACAGGTCGGACTATAATGTTGGAAGAGTTATCAAATCTCCTTGAAGCTGTTCCAGATGCGATTGTATATGATGATTATATTAAAGCTATTATAGA